>JAQWUD010000029.1 GCA_029242325.1 Luminiphilus sp. | reverse complement strand
AAACGCTACCAGCTCTCCACCCCATACCTCAGAGCACACACGCGTCAGCGCCGCCGTCAGCGTCGTCTTACCGTGGTCAACGTGTCCAATCGTACCCACATTCACGTGGGGCTTAGTACGCTCAAATGCCTCTTTTGCCATCTTCCTTCACCTCGAAGTCATTGCAGACGATCAGGACGTCTGGTTTTTGGAAATAATTTCTTTTGCGACGTTATTCGGCGCAGCGGCGTATCGGGCGAACTCCATCGTGTAGGTCGCTCGACCCTGTGTGGCAGAACGCAAATCCGTGGCATAACCAAACATTTCGGCCAGTGGCACCTCGGCATTTACGATCTTGCCGGCGGCATTCTCGTCCATACCCTGTATCAAACCACGGCGACGGTTTAGGTCACCGACCACGTCACCCATGTTCTCTTCGGGGGTCACGACTTCGACCTGCATCATCGGCTCAAGCAACTCGGCACCGCCAACCTCTGCCAGCTTCTTTGTCGCCATACTCGCTGCAATCTTGAACGCCATCTCATTCGAGTCAACATCGTGGAACGAACCGTCGTATAGCGTGGCTTTCAATCCCAGTAACGGATAGCCGGCTAGGACGCCATTTTTCATCTGTTCTTCGATACCCTTGTTCACCGCGGGTATGTACTCCCTCGGCACGATACCGCCAACAATATCGTTCACAAACTCGAGACCCTCAGCGTTTGCGTCTTCAGCTGGCTCAAACTTGACCCAGACGTGACCGTACTGGCCTCGACCACCAGACTGGCGAACAAACTTACCCTCGACCTCGGTCGTGGTAGTAATGCGTTCTCGATAAGCCACTTGCGGCTTACCAATGTTTGCCTCAACGCTGAACTCACGGCGCATGCGATCGACCAGGATGTCGAGGTGCAACTCGCCCATTCCCGAAATGATGGTTTGACCGGTTTCTTCGTCCGTTCTTACGCGGAATGAGGGATCCTCTTGAGCCAACTTGCCGAGCGCCACGCCCATTTTCTGCTGGTCAACCTTCGACTTAGGTTCCACTGCTACTGAGATCACAGGCTCTGGAAATTCCATTCGCTCGAGAATGACGACATTATCGCCATCACAGAGGGTGTCGCCCGTGGTCACGTCTTTCAGACCAATGGCGGCAGCAATATCTCCAGCCAATACTTCTTTAATTTCTTCGCGACTATTGGCGTGCATTTGCACCATACGGCCAACCCGCTCTTTCTTTTGCTTCACCGCGTTGTAGATCCCCGTACCCGACTCGAGCTTGCCTGAGTACACGCGGAAGAACGTCAGCGTGCCAACGAAGGGGTCCGTCGCAATTTTGAACGCCAGAGCGGCAAACGGCGCTGTGTCCTCAGCGGGCCGCTCGACCACAGTCTCGCCATCTTCAAGCGTACCCTCAATCGCCTTCACCTCGGTAGGTGACGGCAGGTACTCGATTACAGCATCCAGAACCGCCTGAACACCCTTATTCTTGAATGCTGAGCCGCCCATAATCGGAACGATTTCATTCGCCAAGGTACGGATACGGATGCCTTGCTTGATCTCCTCCTCGGTGAGCTCACCCTCGTCGAGGTACTTGGTCATCAATTCATCATTGGCCTCTGCGGCCGCTTCCACCATGTACTCGCGCATCTCAGCGGCTCTGTCCACGAGATCGGCGGGAATGTCCTCGTACTCGAAGGTCATGCCCATGTCATCTTCGCTCCAGATGATGGCCTTCTGCTTGATCAAATCGATCACGCCCTTGAAGTTTTCTTCCGAACCAATCGTCATATGGATTGGCACAGCGTTGCATCCCAAACGGTCACGCAACTGGGCGATCACATTCTCAAAATCAGCGCCCGCACGATCCATCTTATTGACGAATACCATGCGCGGTACCGCATACTTATTCGCTTGACGCCATACCGTCTCCGTTTGCGGCTGCACACCGGAAGATCCGCAGAGCACAACGACTGCGCCATCAAGGACCCTCAGAGAGCGCTCAACTTCAATCGTGAAGTCCACGTGCCCGGGAGTATCGATAATGTTGATACGGTGCTGGTCGAACTGCTGCTGCATGCCCTGCCAGAAGCAGGTTGTGGCAGCAGAGGTAATCGTAATGCCTCGCTCTTGCTCCTGCTCCATCCAGTCCATGGTGGCCGCGCCATCGTGCACTTCGCCAATCTTGTGGGACAAGCCGGTATAAAACAGAACGCGCTCCGTAGTGGTGGTTTTACCGGCGTCCACGTGGGCGACAATACCGATGTTGCGATAACGGTTGATCGGAGTCTTACGAGCCACGACAGTTTCCTTAGATTAGAGTTTGCAGACGGGATTTCAGAATCGAAAGTGCGAGAACGCCTTGTTGGCTTCAGCCATGCGATGCACGTCTTCACGCTTCTTCACGGCATTGCCTTTGCCTTGCGCGGCATCAACAATTTCACCAGCCAAACGCTGACGCATAGACTTCTCACCGCGGTTTCGGGCGTAGTCGACCAACCATCGCATGGACAGTGCCACACGCCGGGACGGCCGCACTTCTACCGGCACCTGATACGTTGCACCCCCGACGCGTCGGGATTTCACTTCGACCATCGGCGCGATATTTTCAAGCGCCTCATCGAATACCTCAATCGGATTGCGCTTGGTGCGCTCTTCAACAATATCCAGGGCACCATAAACGATAGATTCAGCAACGGATTTCTTGCCGCTGATCATCACGTGGTTCATGAATTTTGCGAGGGTGGAGTTCCCGAATTTGGGATCAGGTACTACTTCACGCTTGGCAACAACGCGTCTTCTTGGCATGGCTTTTTCCTATCTCTTCAGGGTTTCCGATCACAGTTTTGCGGACCGGCCTTACTGTCAACGATGTGACGTCTAGGTGGACGCCGCGAACGGCATCCGCTTTGTTACTTGGGTCGCTTCGCCCCGTACTTGGATCGAGCTTGCTTACGGTCGGATACGCCCGATGTATCAAGACTGCCGCGCACCGTGTGATAGCGTACTCCGGGCAAATCCTTTACACGCCCGCCGCGGATCAAGACCACGCTGTGCTCCTGGAGGTTGTGACCCTCACCACCAATGTACGAGGACACCTCAAACCCGTTGGTCAGCCGAACACGGCAAACCTTTCTCAGAGCCGAATTCGGCTTCTTGGGGGTGGTGGTGTAAACACGGGTACAGACGCCGCGACGCTGCGGGCAGGCCTGCAGTGCCGGAACACCGCTCTTGGTGACTTTACGCTTGCGTGGCTTTCGCACAAGCTGGTTAATGGTTGCCATTCAGCACTTGCTCCCAATAATGGTTCCGGGGCCGAGGCCCCGAAAAAGAGCGCGCATTCTATAGACCGGCCCAAAACCGGTCAAGCGCGCCATTGTGTGACTATTCCTCGACCGCACCTTCCGCGGCATCCGCCGCCTCGACACGCTCCATTTCCTCGGCAAAGCTCTCAGAGAACTCCTCGGCTGACATGCTCAGCGCCAACTCGGGCCCCTCTGACCGCTTGCGCCGGCGCTCCTCGTGGTAAGTGAGGCCGGTGCCCGCGGGAATCAGTCGGCCAACGATCACGTTTTCCTTGAGTCCTCGCAGATAATCTCGCTTGCCCGTCACCGCGGCTTCGGTCAGGACACGCGTAGTCTCCTGGAAGGACGCTGCCGAAATGAAGCTCTCTGTCGCCAGTGACGCCTTGGTGATCCCCAGCAATTCGCGATTGGCAGTAGGGGAAACGAGGCCCTCGGCCTCGAGGCGGTCACACTCTTCCAAAAAGGCCGTGAACTCAGCTTGTTCGCCTTTGATGAAGGTCGAGTCACCCGTAGAAGCGATTTCCACCTTGCGCAGCATCTGCCGAACAATGACCTCAATGTGCTTGTCATTGATCTTCACGCCCTGCAAGCGGTAAACCTCCTGAATCTCATTAACGATGTACTCTGCCAATGTGGGGATACCCTTCAGGCGGAGAATGTCGTGGGGGCTCGGCGGTCCCTCTGAGACAACCTCACCCTTTTCAACAGTTTCCCCTTCAAATACCGACACTTGTCGCCACTTAGGAATCAGCTCTTCGTAGTGATCCGAGCCATCGGCCAGGGTTGCTGCATCGGTTGGTGTGATAACCAGACGGCGCTTGCCCTTGGTCTCTTTGCCAAAACTGACGGTTCCCGATATCTCTGCCAAAATGGCAGGTTCCTTTGGCTTGCGCGCCTCGAAGAGGTCTGCAACCCGGGGCAAACCACCCGTGATATCTCTCGTCTTGGAGCCTTCCTGCGGGATCCGTGCGATGACATCCCCCACTTCTACCTTTGCGCCATCCTCAAGGTTGACCATCGCGCCGAAAGGAAGGAAGTAGTGAGCGGGCACATTCGTGCCAGCCAGCATCAGCTCCTTACCCTCGGCATCGACCAGAGTCACAGCGGGACGGATATCCTTGCCCGCAGTGGGGCGCTCGGCTGAATCCATCACCGAAATACTGGAAAGCCCCGTGAATTCGTCGGTCTGGCGATTGATCGTTACACCTTCGTCCATACCGCTGAACTTCACCGTACCGGCAACCTCAGTAATGATGGGGTGCGTATGAGGGTCCCAGTTGGCGACAATATCGCCGGCAGAGACGCGCGCCTCATCCTGAACGCGAATGGTGGCGCCGTAGGGCACCTTGTATCGCTCACGCTCTCGACCCACGCTATCCAGCAGAGACAGTTCTCCCGATCGCGACACAGCAACCAAGGAACCATCGGGCTTATCTACCACCTTGATGTTGTGAAGACGAATAACGCCGTCGTTGTTCACCTGGATATTATCTTGGGCAGCCTGACCCGACGCCGCGCCACCAATGTGGAACGTGCGCATCGTCAACTGCGTGCCCGGCTCACCAATCGATTGCGCTGCCACAACACCAATAGCCTCGCCCATGTTCACCTGATGTCCACGACCCAGATCACGGCCGTAACAAGATGAACAAATGCCGTAACGTGTTTGACACGTAATGGGGGAACGTACCGTGATCTCCTCGATACCCATCTCGTCGACCTTGGCCGTCAGCACCTCATCAAGCATGGTGCCAGCTTCCAATAGAATCTCTCCGGTGCTGGGGTCGACCACGTCCTGAGCCACTATCCGGCCCAAAACCCGCTCGGAGAGCGATTCAATAATGTCACCGCCATCAATGACCGAAGTGGTCACCAGGCCCTGATCGGTCCCGCAATCCTGCTCCGTCACGACCACGTCCTGTGCCACATCGACAAGGCGACGGGTCAGATATCCGGAGTTCGCTGTCTTGAGCGCGGTATCTGCCAAACCCTTTCGCGCCCCGTGGGTGGAGATAAAGTACTGAAGAACATTCAGTCCCTCGCGGAAGTTCGCTGTGATCGGCGTTTCGATAATGGAACCATCCGGCTTGGCCATCAGGCCTCGCATTCCCGCCAGCTGGCGAATCTGCGCGGGCGAACCCCGTGCCCCTGAGTCAGCATACATATAAACCGAGTTGAAGGAGGCTTGTTCTTCATCCTTGCCTTCCCGGTTGGTCACCATCTCTTTGGAGAGACCGGCCATCATCGATTTAGAAACCTGATCATTGGTTCGCGACCAGATGTCGATGACCTTGTTGTACTTTTCACCCTGAGTGACCAGGCCCGCGCGATACTGCTGCTCGATTTCGGCCACTTCGGCCTCAGCACGAGCAATAAGCTCGGCCTTGGCATCTGGAATCTCAAAATCGTTTACCCCGATCGATGCACCTGATCGGGTGGAATATTCGTAACCGGTGTACATCAACTGGTCAGCAAAGACCACCGTGGCCTTTAGCCCAACCGCCCGGTAGCACTGGTTAATGACGCGAGAAATCGCCTTCTTCACCATCGGTTGATTGATTAAATCAAACGAGAGGCCAGCGGGAACAATATCCCAGAGCAGAGCGCGCCCGACAGAGGTCTCGACGATACGAGTCTGTTCGGTGGTTTCCTCGCCAAGATTCATCAATGTTTCATGGATACGAACCTTCACTCTCGCCTGAAGATCCACCTGACCACTGCCATAGGCACGTTGCACCTCTTCAGTGTCGGCAAAGGACATACCCTCACCCTTCGCGTTAACGCGATCTCGGGTCATGTAATAAAGACCGAGGACCACGTCCTGAGAGGGGACGATAATCGGGTCACCGGACGCCGGCGACAGGATATTGTTGGTCGACATCATCAGTGCGCGGGCTTCGAGCTGGGCTTCCAGGGTGAGCGGCACGTGTACCGCCATCTGGTCGCCGTCAAAGTCAGCGTTGTAGGCAGCACACACAAGAGGATGGAGCTGTATCGCCTTGCCTTCAATGAGCACCGGCTCGAAAGCCTGAATACCCAGACGGTGGAGTGTCGGGGCGCGGTTTAGCAACACGGGATGCTCGCGAATCACGTCAGCAAGAATATCCCAGACCTCTGGCGGCTCACGCTCAACCAATTTCTTGGCCGCCTTAATGGTGCTGGCCAAACCACGCAGCTCCAGCTTGCCAAAAATAAAGGGTTTAAACAGCTCGAGCGCCATTTTCTTGGGGAGGCCGCACTGATGCAGCTTGAGTGTCGGGCCCGTAACAATTACCGACCGGCCAGAGTAGTCCACGCGCTTGCCGAGCAGGTTCTGGCGGAACCGTCCCTGCTTGCCCTTGATCATATCGGCCAAGGACTTCAGCGGGCGCTTGTTGGAACCCGTAATGGCGCGCCCGCGACGGCCGTTGTCGAGCAGCGCATCGACCGACTCCTGAAGCATCCGCTTCTCGTTGCGCACAATGATATCGGGCGCATTGAGATCCAGTAGCCGCTTGAGGCGGTTGTTGCGGTTAATCACCCGGCGATACAGGTCGTTCAAATCAGACGTCGCAAAGCGTCCACCATCCAGCGGGACCAGCGGCCGCAGATCGGGCGGTAAGACCGGAAGGACATTCAGAATCATCCACTCCGGCTTGTTGCCCGACCTATCGAAAGCCTCCATCAGTTTCAAGCGCTTGGACAGCTTCTTGAGTTTGGTTTCCGAATTGGTTTGGGGGATTTCCTCACGGAGCTGCTCTATTTCCACCTTGAGGTTAATCTCCATCATGAGATCCTGAATCGCTTCAGCACCCATCTTCGCGATGAACTCATCACCGTATTCTTCCATCGCCTCGTAGTACTGCTCGTCGTTGAGCAACTGGCCATGCTCCAAGGCCGTCAGGCCGGGATCGGTGACGACATAGGCCTCAAAATACAGAATCCTCTCGATGTCGCGGAGAGTCATATCGAGCAACAGTCCGATGCGCGAGGGGAGTGATTTCAGGAACCAAATGTGGGCTACCGGGCTGGCCAGCTCGACGTGCCCCATGCGCTCACGTCGCACTTTGGCCAAAGCCACCTCAACACCACACTTCTCGCAGATGACACCACGGTGCTTGAGGCGCTTGTACTTGCCGCACAAACATTCGTAGTCCTTCACGGGGCCAAAAATCTTGGCGCAGAATAAACCGTCTCGTTCCGGTTTGAAGGTCCGGTAGTTGATGGTCTCGGGTTTTTTGACTTCGCCAAAAGACCAGGATCGGATCAGCTCCGGCGAGGCGAGACCAATGCGGATTGCATCGAAATCTTCGTTTTTATCCCTGCTCAGCAGGTTCAGCAAATCTTTCACGTCTTTTCTCCCCTCAGAAGCCGGATGATTCAGACTCAAGATCGATATCGATCCCGAGAGAGCGGATTTCTTTGATCAACACGTTGAAGGACTCCGGCATTCCGGGCTCCATCTGGTGATCCCCATCGACAATGTTTTTGTACATCTTGGTACGTCCTGCGACATCGTCCGACTTCACTGTCAACATTTCCTGCAAGGTATGCGCAGCACCATAGGCCTCGAGAGCCCAGACCTCCATTTCACCAAAGCGCTGACCGCCAAACTGAGCTTTGCCCCCCAACGGCTGCTGGGTTACCAGGCTGTATGAGCCCGTGGAACGCGCGTGCATCTTGTCGTCGACCAGATGGTTCAACTTGAGCATGTACATATAGCCAACGGTTACAGGTCGGTCGAACTGATCCCCGGTCCTGCCGTCAAACAGGGTGAGCTGGCCGCTGTCGGGAAGTTCCGCCATGCGGAGCAACTCTTTGATGGATTCCTCATGGGCGCCATCAAATACCGGCGTCGCCATAGGCACGCCTGCGCGAAGATTTTCAGCCAACGCAATCAGCTCCTCGTCACTCAGGGAACCAATATCTGCGCTGCGGCGCGCATCGGATGTATGGCTGTAAACCTGTTTCAAAAAGCTTCGCAGCTGAGTCAACTTCGCCTGCTGCTCGAGCATTTCGTTGATCTTGCGACCGAGCCCGTGAGCCGCCATCCCCAGATGGGTCTCGAGAATCTGACCCACGTTCATACGTGACGGCACGCCCAGAGGGTTCAGCACAATATCAATCGGTTCGCCGTGCTCATCGTGAGGCATGTCTTCAACGGGCATGATGACCGAGATCACACCCTTGTTGCCGTGACGCCCTGCCATCTTGTCACCGGGCTGAATGCGTCGCTTGACTGCGAGGTAAACCTTGACGATCTTCAGCACGCCTGGCGCCAGATCATCGCCACTTTGGAGTTTCTCTCGCTTGATTTCGAACCGCTCCTCGAGCTGCTTGTTCTGCTCTTCCAGCAGACGTTGCGCTGAGGCCAGTTGACTATTCAGATCAGCATCGGACAGCTTGAGCTTGAACCACTCCTCGCGGTCAAGATCAGCCAGTACCGCTTTGGTTAACTTGGTGCCTTTGCTGAGACCGCCACCAGAAACCGAGGTCTTGTTCTCAAGCAAGCCCGCCAGACGAGCGAAAGTAGCCTCCTCGTAGATACGGTACTCCTCCTTGAGGTCCTTTCGGTAGTCAGCCAGCTGCCCGGCTTCGATCTGCTTGGCGCGGGGGTCCTTTTCAAGACCATCGCGCGTGAACACCTGCACGTCGATCACCGTACCCTTGTAGCTTGAGGGCACCCGGAGAGAGGTGTCTTTTACATCGGAGGCTTTCTCACCGAAGATCGCGCGCAAAAGCTTTTCTTCCGGAGTCAACTGGGTCTCACCTTTTGGCGTGACCTTACCCACCAAAATATCGCCAGCATCCACTTCGGCGCCGATATAGACAATGCCCGACTCATCTAGCTTGCCGAGAGCGCCTTCTCCCACATTCGGGATATCAGCGGTGATTTCCTCGGAACCGAGCTTGGTATCGCGGGCTATACAGGTGAGCTCCTGAATATGGATCGTAGTAAATCGATCCTCCTGCACAACACGCTCTGAAACGAGAATGGAATCCTCAAAGTTGTAACCGTTCCAAGGCATAAACGCGATGCGCATGTTCTGGCCCAGCGCCAACTCACCGAGATCAACAGATGGGCCATCCGCCAGAATATCGTCGCGCTCTACGACGTCACCCGCCTTTACGATGGGTCGCTGATTGATACAGGTGTTCTGATTGGAGCGCTTGTATTTTGTCAGGTTGTAGATATCCACCGGCGAGTCATCAATGCCTACCTCTTTGTCATTGACCCGCACGACGATACGGCTGGCATCGACTGAGTCGATGACTCCGCCTCGCGTTGCAACCTCGCAGACACCCGAGTCTGAGGCGACGTGGCGCTCCATACCCGTGCCCACCAGCGGCTTTTCGGTTTTCAGCGTCGGCACGGCCTGGCGCTGCATGTTTGATCCCATCAGGGCGCGGTTGGCGTCATCGTGCTCAAGGAATGGAATTAGCGCCGCGGCAATGGAAACCACCTGCTTGGGTGACACGTCCATATACTGCACATCAGCAGCCGGCTTGACAGTGAATTCGTTCATGTGACGAACGTTGATGAGTTCCTCTACGAACCGATTCTTTGTGTCCAGCGTCGCCGAGGCCTGCGCGATCACGTACTCGGCTTCGTTGATGGCCGACAAAAACTCAATGTCGTCAGAGACAACGCCATTGATGACTTTTCGATACGGTGATTCAAGGAATCCGTACTCGTTGGTGCGGGCATAGGCCGCCAGAGAATTAATCAGACCAATGTTCGGGCCCTCTGGTGTCTCAATCGGACACACGCGACCGTAGTGGGTCGGATGGACGTCGCGCACTTCAAAGCCAGCCCGCTCGCGGGTCAGTCCGCCCGGGCCCAACGCTGATACTCGGCGCTTGTGCGTCACTTCAGAAAGCGGATTGTTCTGATCCATAAACTGCGACAGCTGGCTCGAACCAAAGAACTCTTTGACCGCAGCCGAAACCGGCTTCGCGTTAATCAGATCCTGTGGCATCAGTCCTTCACTCTCCGCCATAGAGAGTCGCTCTTTAACGGCTCGCTCCACGCGGACCAGACCCACTCGGAACTGGTTTTCGGCCATTTCACCGACAGAACGCACACGACGGTTGCCGAGGTGGTCGATATCATCCACCACGCCTTTACCGTTGCGGATACCCACCAGCGCGCGCATCACATCAACGATGTCTTCCTTGTCCAACGTCGCGGACCCGGTCTTATCCTCTCGGCCAAGACGGCGATTGAACTTCATTCGTCCTACCGCGGACAGGTCGTAACGCTCGGGAGAGAAAAACAGATTCTGAAATAGGTTCTCCGCAGACTCCTTTGTCGGAGGCTCACCGGGCCGCATCATACGGTAGACCTCAACCAGGGCCTCCAATACGCTTCGCGTGCTGTCCGCAGCCAGCGTGTCGGAGACAAATGGTCCGCAATCATACTCGTTGGTGTAGATGGTATCGATCGTATCGGTGCCCTGCTCGCGCAGCTCTGCCAGCATCGCAACCGTGATCTCAGTATTGCACTCGACGAGCACCTCACCTGTCGCGGTATCCACAATGTTTTTCGCCAGACGTCGGCCCTCTAGGTACTCCTCCGGCACCGACAACAGCTCGATCTTCGCGTCCACCAATTGACGGATGTGGCGCGCCGTAATCCGCCGACCGCGCTCCACAATTACTTTCTTACCGGCGATGATGTCAAACGCCGCCATGTCACCCTGGAGGCGCTGGGGCACCAGCTTCATGGTAGCGGAACCCTCTTCGCCGAGCTGAAAGTTGGTCGTCTCGAAGAAGATTTCGAGAATCTGCTCGGAGTCATAGCCCAGCGCGCGCAACAGCACAGTGGCGGGCAGTTTTCTACGGCGATCGATACGCACATAGACGAGGTCTTTGGGGTCAAACTCAAAATCCAGCCAGGAACCACGATATGGGATAACCCTGGCGCTATAGAGCAGCTTGCCCGAAGAGTGAGTTTTTCCCCGATCATGGTCAAAAAAGACGCCTGGCGAGCGATGTAATTGGGAGACGATGACGCGCTCGGTACCATTGATGACAAAGGTCCCGTTCTGGGTCATCAGGGGAATTTCGCCCATGTAGACATCTTGCTCTTTAATGTCTTTGATAGATTTGGAGGACGACTCCTTATCGTAGATGATCAGGCGCACCTTCACGCGCAGCGCGCACGCATAGGTCGTGCCACGCAGCACGCATTCATCAACGTCAAACACGGGCTCGCCCAGCTTGTAGTCGACATACTCCAGTGCCGCATTTCCGCTGTAGCTCACAATCGGGAAAACCGATTTGAACGCTGCGTGTAGACCGCTCTCTGCGCGGTCTTTAAGAGAAACGCCGTCCTGAGTGAACTTGCTATAGGAATCGAGTTGGATAGCCAATAGATACGGGATATCCATCACCTTGGGTAAGGAACCGAAATCCTTGCGAATGCGCTTCTTTTCCGTGTACGAGTAAGTCATCAGTACTCCCCTACGGCCTGCATTGCTGCAAACAATGCAAACCTTGAATATTCAAATGCCGGCTTCACAACCGGGAAAAGGCCGGAGCGCATCGTGCGCCCCAGCCCTGTTACAGTGCCTAAAGAGTGATAGAGCTCAATTACTTGAGCTCTACGGCGCCGCCTGCTTCTTCGATCTGCTTCTTGATGTCTTCGGCTTCGTCCTTCGAGGCGCCTTCCTTAACAGGGGCGGGCGCACCGTCGACAACTGCCTTCGCTTCTTTGAGGCCAAGACCGGTCACTGCGCGAACAACCTTGATCACGTTGACCTTTTTCTCGCCGGCTGAAGTGAGGATCACATCAAATTCGGTCTGCTCCTCGGCAGCAGCACCGCCCGCGTCACCGCCAGCGACTGGTGCCGCGACAGCGACCGCAGCAGCAGCAGATACACCGAACTTCTCTTCCATCGCTTCTACCAACGCGACGATGTCCATTACGCTCATCTCGGCAATTGCGTCGAGAATTTCGTCTTTTGAAAGTGCCATATCTATATCTCCGTTACTAAATGCAGGTGGAGGCCACGCCTTATCAGGCAGCCTCTTGTTTCTGATCTCGAACTGCCGCCATTACACGCACCAGCTTGCCTGGAACCTCATTCGACGTGCGCACCAGCTTCTCAATGGGAGCCTTCATCACGCTCATGAGCGTTGCGAGAGCCTGATCCCGTGTGGGCAACTTGGCTAGTACGTCGAGCTGTTCAGCTCCGAGCAGCTTGCCGCTGACCGACAGTGCCTTTACCTCAAACTCATCGTTTTCAGAGGCAAAATCTTTGAACAATCTCGCTGCCGCGCCCGGATCTTCCATCGAAAACCCGAATAGGGAGGGCCCGGTCAGTGTGTCGGTAACACACTCATACTCGGTTCCTTCCAGCGCCCGTTTGGCCAGCGTATTCCGTACCACCCGCAAGGTGATTTGGTTTTCGCGAGCCGAGGCACGCAGAGCAGTCATGTCATTCGATGCAACACCGCGCGCGTCGGCGATTACAAGCGAAAGTGCACTGGCGGCTGTCTCGTTGACTTCGGCGACGATCGCCTTCTTTTCTTCGAGTCCAATAGCCACTTGGCTTACTCCTTTTGTGGTCGTTAAGGTCGCCGCATCACGATGACCCCCCTCGGTGATTGAACTGCCTCACCATCTGCGTAGGACCGGGGCACCCCCCATCATTAAGGCCATGCGAAACCGCTGCAAAGCCACCTACGGTCTTTGACAGCCTTTGGCGTTCAGTGGGGGACCCCACACTTCCCTGCAAAGACTTCCAAAGTGGACGAGGCCCGTAAACGCGCCGCGTCCTCCCCTGCCACCCAAAAACTCGCTGACAGGCAATTTCGACCCCAGACAAACGTCTTGGGCCGCAATACGTTGATTAAAATTCGATCGCGTTATGGTCGATCGTGACACCGGGCCCCATGGTGGTAGACAGCGTCACTTTGCGGACATAAACGCCCTTCGACGAAGCGGGCTTGGACTTTTTTAGATCGGAAAGCACAGCGATAAGATTGCCCTTGATGGCATCCGGCTCGAAACTCACTTTGCCAATGCCACCATGAATAATGCCATTTTTGTCTGTGCGAAAGCGCATCTGCCCGGCCTTGGCATTTTGAACCGCTGTCTCGATATCGGGCGTCACGGTACCGGTTTTGGGGTTGGGCATCAGGCCCCGTGGCCCCAGAATCTGACCCAGTGTGCCTACGACGCGCATTGCATCGGGGGAGGCAATCACCACATCGAAATCCATCATGCCGCCTTTGATCTGTTCGGCAAGATCTTCCATGCCAACGAAATCGGCACCCAGTGCAGCGGCCTTGTCGGCGCTCTCACCCTGAGTAAATACAGCCACCTTGACTTCCGCACCCGTTCCATGGGGCAAAGTGGTCGCACCACGGACACCCTGGTCAGATTTACGCGCGTCGATGCCAAGGTTTACAGCAACCTCTACCGTCTCATTGAATTTGGCGGTGCCAAACTCCTTGAGCAGTGCAACGGCCTCGTCAAGAGAGTAGCTTTGATCAGCATCGACCTTTTCACGGAACGCACGAACGCGCTTTGATAACTTAGCCATCAGTTCACGCCCTCCGTTTCAATGCCCGCTGAGCGCGCGCTGCCAGCAATGGTGCGCACGGCTGCGTCCATATCGGACGCTGTTAAATCAGGCCATTTCTGGGTCGCAACGTCTTCAAGCTGGGCGCGAGTGACCTTACCCACCTTCTCGGTGTTAGGCTGCCCGGATCCACTCTTGATACCCGCTACCTTTCTCAGTAGAACTGACGCCGGAGGGGTCTTCTTGATGTACGTGAAGGACTTATCACTATAGACCGTAATCACCACTGGAGTAGGCAATCCGGGCTCCATGCCTTGGGTATCGGCATTAAAAGCCTTGCAAAACTCCATGATGTTTACGCCTTTTTGGCCCAGGGCTGGGCCAACCGGTGGGGAAGGGTTCGCCTGCCCTGCCGGGATCTGCAGCTTAATGTAGCTGTCGATCTTCTTTGCCATGTTGTCATCTCCTGGGTTCAAGCGCCGTTGTAATGTCCGCCTTCGGCGGCGCAGTACGCGAGCTCCCCATCTTCACTGCCGAGCAGCGTTGTCTCGGGGCAAGCCACAAGGCCCACCCCACCTGATCAGGCCTTTTCGACCTGACCGAATTCCAGTTCTACGGGCGTAGAGCGCCCGAAGATCAGCACCGCCACGTTCAGACGGCTCTTCTCGTAATTCACGTCTTCGACCACGCCATTAAAGTCATTAAATGGCCCATCTATTACGCGTACCATCTCGCCCGGCTCAAATACCGTCTTGGGTCTGGGCTGATCCACACCCGCCTCAACCCGCTGCAAAATGACGTTGGCCTCAGCTTCTGTGATCGGCGAGGGCTTGTCCGCCTTGCCGCCGATGAAGCCCAGCACGCGGGGTGTTTCCTTGACCAAGTGCCAGGTATCATCCTCAAGCTCCATCTGCACCAGCACATAACCGGGGAAAAACTTGCGCTCACTTCTGCGCTTCTGTCCACCCTTCATTTCGATCACTTCCTCGGTCGGGACAATGATCTCGCCAAATCGGTCTTGCATTCCCAGGCGATCAATACGCTCCTGAATGGCAGCCGCCACTTTTTTCTCGTATTGAGAGTAGGCATGCACTACGTACCACTTCAAAGCCATGTTCCTTCCCTCAACCCAGAATTAGAGACGCGAGCCAACCCAGCACGCTGTCAAGGCCCCACAAAATCAGGCCAGTAATAATCACAAATACAAACACAATCAGCGTGGTCTGCGTGGTTTCTTGACGCGTGGGCCACACCACTTTGCGGATCTCTGTACGCGAACCCTTTACCAGAACCAGGAAATCTCCGCCTTTCTGCGTGAGCGAAGCCACCCAACCGGCAACCAGTGCCAGCAACAGCAATGCGATCACCCGGTACAGTATCGGCTGGTCAGCGAAATAGCTGTTCCCGAACACCCCCGCGGCCACCAAAGCCACCACGACAACCCATTTCAGCGAATCAAGCCTGCTTGTTGCGGCTTCACTCATGTTTTCTCTCCACGCTGTAATGGGTCGGCCCCATCACCAGCCCTGTTTACCACCCCGCTCGCCGGGAACGTGGGTGGCAGGCCAGGAGGGAATCGAACCCCCAACCTGCGGATTTGGAATCCGCTGCTCTGCCAATTGAGCTACTGGCCTTCCACTCTTTTCTTCGTCGCCCCGGCTCACCTGATGAGCCCGACAACCAGAGACGACGAAGCCGAACAGCCAAAAAGGCGGTTCGGCTCATGCGACAGGCGGCCTTCAAGCCGCCACAGTATTTAATCGAGGATCTTGGCGACGACGCCCGCACCTACCGTTCGACCACCCTCACGGATCGCAAAACGCAGGCCCTCTTCCATCGCAATCGGCGCAATCAACGTCGCTACAAAGTTGATATTGTCACCCGGCATCACCATCTCAATA
>JAQWUD010000024.1 GCA_029242325.1 Luminiphilus sp. | reverse complement strand
ACTCGCGCATGTATTCCCGAGCGCGGTTGATGGTGTTTGGCTCTTTCCACGTACCACCGTTTATCTGCACGCTAATCCAGTCTTCAGCGACTTCCATGAACGTGATGGCAGCGGCTTTCTCTGCCATCGCCAGCTTTCTTTCCTTATCCCGCTCAGTAATTGGATCAAGTCCTTGCGATCGCAGACCAGCAAAGTGTTTTGCAAGTTCGCGAGCTTGCTTGAGGGTAATTGCCCCCTCTGTATCGGCGGTGTAGGTATATGTGCCTAGGCCCATAGGGATCCGCTTGCCGTTACCCTCGATGCTTGAGTAACGATAGAACCAAGATCGCCCGCCATTTTTTGTGCATTGAAGATATAGGCCAGTAGCGCCACCAACTGGATGCCAGGTGGGAATGGGGTTTCCCTGCTTGTCGATGGACTTAGCACTCCAACCGAGCTGCGATACGGCCCGAGCCGATAATTCTTTGGCTACCCTAGGCATTTAAGGGCATTCTGTCGGCAATTCGCATTTTATATACCAACCTATATACCAACGAGCATTAGATTGGATTGTAGAGATTTAGAGATGGCTAGACAACAGGGATGCTTTATTTGTTGTAGATTCTGGCTTTTAACTGAATCTGCCAGTAGCGTTTAGACAAGTTTGGAGAGGCTTAGAATGCTAGTTGGTGCCCAGGGGCGGAATCGAACCACCGACACGAGGATTTTCAATCCACTGCTCTACCGACTGAGCTACCTGGGCAAATAAAGGGCGTATAACGTGAAGGCCGCGTATTAAACCCGCGCGCTCTTCATGCGTCAAGTAACAGCTGCCAATCCGCAGGCGGCTATACGGCAGCAGGTTCCTGTGTCTCCTGAAGCGGGATGTCGCCGGTGGGCCGATCCTCGGAGGGATGGTCCGATGCGAGCAGCGCATACAGTGCGGGCAGCAGTACGAGTGTAAACAAAGTACCCACCAGCATGCCGATCACCAAAATGAAGCCGATACTGTTGCGCGCCTCGGCGCCGGCTCCCTCGACCAGTACTAGCGGAAAGTGCCCGAACACGGTCGCGCCTGTGGTCATCAGCACCGGACGCAATCGGTTCATGGAACCCGCTTTGATTGCCTCGAGTTTGTTGAGGCCTTCCATTTGCGCCTGATTGGCGAACTCAACGATCAAGATGGCATTTTTTGAGATCAGCCCAACCAGCGTGATGAGCCCCACCTGCGAATAGATATTGATGGTGGTGAAACCGGTGAACGTGATCACCATAGCGGCAAACAAGGCCAGCGGCGCGGAGCCCAGCAAAATGATGAGGGGGTCTCGAAAGCTGTCGAACTGCAGCGCCAGCACGAGAAATACCATCACCAATGATGCGCCGAGCACACCGATCATGGTGTTACCCTCGCGTCGGATCTCCCGCGACTCGCCGGTATAGTCAAGGATGTAACCGGGGGGCAGGGTCTCGACAGCGATCTCCTCAACCCGCGTCAGTGCCTGCTCTTTCGTGTATCCGGGGATCACGCCTCCGAATAGTTTGAAGCTCCCTTTCTGCTGGAACCGGGTGAGTGCGCGGGGAGCGGTACTGCGTTCCAGAGAGGCGAAAGTACCGAAGGGCACCTGCTCGCCAGAGGGCAAGGAAATGGGTGTATCCAGCAACGTCTCCGGTGAATCCTTCAGCTCGCGCTCCAGCATTGGTATCACGCGATAGGCGCGGCCGCGTTCGTCGTAGCGTGTGACATAGCCTTCTGAGACATAGAGTCCCATCTGTGAGGTGAGGTCACTCAGTGTCATACCAAGGTCAGACAACCGGTTTTTATCCAAAAGATATTCAACCGAGAGCAGATCAAGCCGCAGGCTGGTATCAAAGTAGAGGAACAAGCCTGAGGATTGTGCCTTATCAACCATTGCCTGTGCGTAGGGGCGCATGTCTCCCGCTGATTCGGATGATGTGACGACCACTTCTACGTCAAACTGCCCGGCAGTGGGGAGCGCGGGCGTCGTGGCGGGAAATGCTCGGACCGAGGGCACACGGGATAAATCATTGCGGATAGAGGGCAGCATCAGGTGGGTGCTGAGTTCTCGCTCCCCGGGGGGCACGAATTCGTGGCCGCCGTAGCCGCCGGAGGGCCCCATTGCTTGCCAGATATAAGTTGTCTCGGGGCGCTCAAGCAGCACATCTACCGCATCGACAAAGCCGTCCAGCGTTTCGTAGATCGAAGATTCTGGTGCTGCCTCGACTACTAGATTAATGGCGCTCTGATCCTCAACGGGAGCCAGCTCTTTTAGCGAAAAAAAGTAAAGCGGTGTGATCAACAGCGTGAAGAATAGTCCCCCACTGACCAGCTGCCAGCGCCAGTGCAGTGAAAAATCAATCAGTGCGCCGTAGCGATTGGCAATCAGCTCAAAGCGTTTATTCACCCAGCGACTTATGCGTGTCTCGTGTCCTTTATCGGGGCAGACGTAGGCACTCATGAGAGGGGACAGCGTCATGGCCACCAGGCCCGATATCAGTACCGCGACCGCCAACGTAAAGGCGAATTCCCGGAAGAGCACCCCCGACAGACCGGATAAAAAGCCGATAGGCGCGTAGACAGCGGCCAGTGTGATGGTCATCGCGATGATGGGCGAAAGGAGTCGGCGCGACGAGGCGAGGGCGGCTGCTGGGCGCGACATACCCTCGCGTAAATTCCGCGCAACGTTCTCCACCACGACAATGGCGTCGTCCACCACCAGTCCTACTGAGAGTACAATGGCCAGTATCGTCAATAGATTCAGTGAGAAACCCATCAATGACATCGCTGCCGCTGCACCCAGGATGGAGATGGGGATCGTCAGTAGCGGCACGATGGCGCTACGAACTGATCCCATCAGCGCGATGACTACCAGCCCAACCAAGAACACCGTCTCGCCAAGGGTCAGAAAAATTTCGGTAACGGCCTCCCGCATGTACCGAGAGTTGTCGAAGGGGATCGTTAATTCCAGATCGGGGGGTAGTGTCTCGTTGATTTCATTTACCGCTTCATACATCAGGTCGCCTACCAGAATTTCACTGGTGCCCGGCTCGGGGTAGACCGGGATAAACACCACGCGATCCTGGTTGTAGCGGGCCATGCGAGAGATCTCCATGGTGCCCACTTCCACCTCTGCCACGTCGCCCAGCCGAATCTCGGCGCCGCCCTCCCGGCGGATCAACATATTCGCAAAGTCCTCTGGTGATCTGGCTTCGCTATTGGTCTGCAGATTAATGCGCTGTGAGGCGCTTTCTGCCTGGCCAAAGGTGCCGATCACGTTATTGCGCTGCAAAGTGTTGTAAATGTCATCAGCGTCCACACTCAGAGCCGCCATGCGCCATGGATTCAGCCAAATACGCATGGCTTGAGGTAGGCCATAATTTACGGCGCGCTGCACATTGGGCAGTGCAGATAGTCGCGGTAAAATCTCCCGCTGGATAATGTCGCTTACCTCCGCATAGGTGCGGGTTGGTGGAATCAGGACGCCAAGATAGAAGCTGGCATACGGAGTGTCTGCCCGGCTGATTTCGATAGAGGGATCTTCCGTGCCTTCAGGAAGTTCAAAGCGGATTTGACTGAGCCGAGTAGAGAGCTTGGCCAGAACCTTGGTCGTGTCTTGGTTGAGCTTGAGCCACAGTGTGACGGTGCTCACGCCTGCAGTGGTCACAGATTCGACGTAGTCCAGCCCGGGCACACTGCTCGCGACGCGCTCGATGGGCTCGGTAACAAATCCTTGCACGGTCTCGGCGCTTGCGCCTGGATAGGCTGTGACAATCGCGATAGAGGAACTCTCGATTACCGGAAACGAAATCACGGGCAGGTTGATCGCAGAGCGGATCCCGATTAACAGCAACGCCACACACAATACGATGGCAACAACCGGGCGCTGGATAAAGATATCTGTCCAGCGTGGACGATTAGCAGATGCCTTCATCCGCGAGACGCCGCGACTTGGATGTTGACCAGGATCTCGTCTTTGAGTTTAAAGGCGCCCTGATCGGCGATCCGATCACCGGCATTCAGTTCGCCGCGGATATAAAGACGGTTGTTCCGTTCGCCGCGGACTTCCACGCGCCGGAGGGAAGCGCGGTGCGGCAAGTGCGCTCCAGCTTCTGATTCGGTAATCACGAACATATGCGCGCCCTGAGGGTCCCAGCGCACGCTCCGTGCAGGCACCGACATGAGATTCTCGGTGGGGCCGGTGCGCACAGCAACTTGCACCAGCGCGCCGTGCCTGAGTTCCGGTGCGTTCATTTCCACGCGCACATCATAAGTACGCGTTCCCTCTGCATAGGCATCGGAGACGGCAATGACCCGTGCGGTGCCAATTGCGTTGCCGGAAATATCACGCACCTGTACCGCGTCACCGGTGTGCAGTTCCGTAAGGCCCTGGGGCACTTTAAAATCGATCCACCTTGAGGGACTGATACCTGTAAGCGTAGTCAGCACTTCGCCAAAGCGCATGAGATCACCCAGCCGCTGCGGGTAGATGCCGAGTGTCCCAGTAAAAGGTGCGCGAACAGTCATGCGGCTTAAACGCGCGTCCAGCACGGCAATCTGTGCTTGGAGGGAAAGGCTGCGTGCCTTGAGCGTGTCGAGTTGATCCGCTGATACCAGCGAGTCTGCTTCCAGCGTCCGGTTGCGCTGGAATTGGGTCTCCACCAAGTTGAGATCCGCGAGCAAGGCTTCACGCTGAGCTTGCAGGTCGTCATCAAACAACACCAATATAGCGGCGCCTTTCGGTACCACCGCTCCGCTTAGAAAGGGCAGTTCGACGACACGACCTGCCATTTCGGCCGAGATCACCAGATGCTCGGGTGAGCGCACGGTCCCACTCAGCAACCGGGTCGGTTCCCAGGTGTCGGCCTGAGCCTCGGCAACGGTGACTGCCTCTGATGGGGGTGGAAAGCTCTCCATGAAGGCCATGGCTTGAGAGATCTGCACAAATTTGATGCCGGCCAGTGCAGCGGTAATGAGCGCGCACACCGTGCCTGTCATCAACCAGGAACGAGTTTTTGTCATGATTTTATCTCAAGCTGAAGCCAAGGTCGGTGCCATGAGGGTTGGCTTTGGCAGAGGTACATATTAGGGGTGTATCGCCTACTCATTGGGTGGCACATAACCCTCAGCTCGGTCGAAATCTTCCCCTGCCAGAAATTTGTCCATCTCGCCCATCAGATATTTTCGCGCCTCGGGGTCAATCAGGCTCAGCTGCTTTTCATTGATGAGCATGGTCTGGTGGCCCTGCCACTCGAGCCATGCCTTTTTGGATACATGGTCAAAGATGTCCTGACCCTTGGCACCCGGCAGCGGGGCTCTCTCGACCCCTTCGAGTTCTTCTCCATAGCGTCGGCAGTGGACGGTTCGCTTCATTAGTCACTCCTTTCCTTTTCTTCCGTGCCCAGTCTCGCCAGCAGCCTCACGATGGGCGCAGGTAGACCCACGGCGGGCGCGGGGTGCAAACTGAACCACTGTAGGTCCTCAACGTCAAATTGTACGGTGGTTGAGAGCGTCTGGTTTGCCGCGCAGTGCACCCTTACCGGATACGCTTCGAGCTTGAAATGGGTAAATGTGTGCTGAAAAGGTGTGCCCGCAAAGCAGTCTCTGGCGGGTATGCCGAGCGACTTGGCAATCCAGTTTCTGGCTGCGGATTCGTCTGCAAATTCCGGTGGCGCCCATAATCCGCCCCAGATACCTGAGGTGGGTCGCTTTTGCAGCAGCACTTCACTCGGGTTGCGCGTAATGACCGCCATCCAGCGCTCTCGGGTGGGGGTGTCTTTGGGTGGTTTTCGCCCCGGGAACTCGCTTTGTCTTCCGCTTGATGCCGCGACACATCCGGCTGAGAGTGGGCAGGTGTCGCAGGCAGGCCGACTTCGTGTGCAGCAGGTCGCGCCGAGGTCCATGATGGCTTGCGTGTAGTCGGCGACCCGCGCCAACGGCGTATGGTGCTCTGCAAAATCCCACAACACATCGCTGACAACGCGATGACCCGGCCAGCCCTCTACCGCGTGATACCGCGCCAGAACGCGTTTCACGTTGCCATCCAGAATCGGCGCCCGGCGATTCATAGCCAGTGAAATAATGGCGCCGGCGGTCGAACGCCCGATACCGGGTAGTGCTTGCAGCGCCGCAAGATCGCTGGGGAATACCCCCCCCAACTGATCGCAAACCGTTTTGGCGCAGCGGTGCAGATTACGCGCCCGCGCGTAATAACCCAGCCCCGTCCACAAATGCAGTACCGAATCCTCAGGCGCTGTTGCGAGATCCTCGATGCGGGGCAGTGCGGCCATAAATCGCTGATAAAAGGGAATCACAGTGCCCACCTGCGTCTGCTGCAACATGATTTCTGAGACCCAAACGCGGTAAGGCGTGCGGTCATGCTGCCAAGGCAAATCCTTGCGGCCGTGTTGATCGAACCAGGGCAATAGGACGTTGGCAATGGACTGAGGCGGATTCATGGAGTGGTAAAGCTTCGCAATGAAGTGCTGGGTCTCTTTATATACAATGGCGCCCTTAGTGTAGCGCCCGTGCCTTATCACGTGGTGCCCCGGAGAATGAATCATGAGTCAGCAGGACACTGGCGCCCGCAAGGCCACTATCAGGCGTGAGACGCTTGAGACCCAAATTGCCGTTGAGCTATGTCTTGACGGCGAGGGGCACTGCACCCTCGATACGGGTTTGCCTTTTCTGGAGCACATGCTGGACCAGATTGCTCGGCACGGTCAGGTCGACCTGAACATTCAGGCCAAGGGCGACCTGCACATCGATGCGCACCACACGGTGGAGGATATTGGTATCACCCTGGGTCAGGCTTTTAGCGAGGCTGTCGGGGATAAAAAGGGCATTGTGCGGTATGGACATGCCTATGTTCCTCTGGATGAGGCGTTGTCTCGAGTCGTGATCGATTGTAGTGGCCGCCCTGGACTGGAGTTCCAGGTCCCGTTTACTCGCGCCAAAGTCGGCGAGTTTGACGTTGATCTGGTCGTCGAATTTTTTCAGGGTTTTGTGAATCACGCCAATGTCACACTGCATATCGACAATCTGCGCGGGCACAACGCCCATCATCAGGCAGAGACGGTATTCAAGGCTTTTGGTCGCGCATTGCGCATGGCGGTAGCGCGAGATCCGGCTATGGCGGGTACCAGTCCCTCGACGAAAGGGGTTTTGTAAGCCGTGACCCAAAGGGTTGCCGTGATCGACTACGGCATGGGTAATCTCCACTCGGTTGCCAGCGGACTAGAGCAGGTGGGGGCAAGCGAGGTGGTGGTCAGTCATGAACCAGCGGCGATTGCTGGGGCTGATCGCGTGGTGTTCCCGGGGGTTGGCGGTATTCGCGATTGTATGGAAGCGATCCGGCGGTTGGGCTGTGATCAATTGCTCGATCATGTGCTGAATAACGAGCGCAAACCGGTACTCGCGATTTGCGTGGGCATGCAGGCGCTGATGACTCGATCTGAAGAAAATCAGGGGGTTGACTGTTTAGGCACCTTACCGGGTCAGGTCCGTTATTTTGGTGACCAGCACTCCAGCCTGGAGGGCGAGAGATTAAAGGTGCCGCACATGGGATGGAATGCCGTCATGCCTGTGGGATCTCATCCCTTGTGGGAGGGCATTGCGCCCGGCACACGATTTTATTTTGTGCACAGTTATCATGTGGTCCCCGACGACCCGGCGATGGTGGCGGGCAGCTTCGAGTATGGTCTCACGGGGTGCGCGGCACTCGCCCGTGAGAATCTGTTCGCCACGCAATTTCATCCTGAAAAAAGCCATACCGCGGGACTCACTTTGCTGAAAAACTTTTTGCACTGGGATGGGACATGCTCGTAATACCCGCTATTGATTTGAAGGAAGGCCAATGTGTTCGTCTCCGGCAGGGAGACATGGCGGACAGCACGGTGTTCTCGGACGATCCGGTGGCCATGGCGCAGCGCTGGTGCGCCGAAGGCGCACGGCGGTTGCATTTGGTAGATCTCGACGGCGCCTTTGCGGGTGAGCCCGTGAACGCCGGGATTATTAAATCTATCTCGCGCGCCTTGCCCGACCTGCCCATTCAAATTGGCGGCGGTATTCGCAACCTCGACACCATCGCAGCCTACCTCGAGGCAGGCGTGCAATACGCGATTATTGGCACTATGGCGGCTAGGGATCCGGAGTTTGTGCTCGAGGCCTGCGCCCAGTTTCCCGGGCACATCATTGTCGGCATCGACGCCCGAAAAGGGCGGGTGGCCGTAGAGGGTTGGGCCAATGAGAGTGAGCTCGAGGCGACCGACCTCGCCAGCCGGTTCGCTGACGCAGGCGTCAGTGCCGTAGTTTATACCGACATTGATCGCGATGGCATGATGCAGGGGGTGAACGTGCAAGCCACGGTAGCACTGGCAGAGGCATCCGGGTTGCCGGTGATCGCCTCAGGTGGTATCAGCCAAATTGACGATGTGCGGGGTCTGATGCGGTTTGCGCGATCAGGTATTTGTGGCGCCATCACTGGCCGTGCTATTTACGAAGGCGCTCTCGATCTTGCAGCGGCTCAGGCCATGGTCGACGCCTTTCTGGAACGTGATTAATGGCACTGGCTAAGCGCATTATTCCCTGCCTCGATGTGGATCAGGGGCGGGTGGTCAAAGGCGTTAACTTTGTGGGTATCCGGGATGCGGGTGATCCCGTAGAGATTGCCCGCCGATATAACGAGGAAGGCGCTGACGAGATCACCTTTCTTGACATCACCGCGAGCCACGAGGAGCGCGATACCACCGTACACACGGTAGAGCAGATTGCTCGCGAGGTGTTTATCCCGCTGACCGTAGGGGGCGGCATCCGCTCGTTGCAGGATATTCGCACCATGCTCAACGCGGGTGCGGACAAAGTGAGCATCAATACGGCCGCGATTCATCACCCCGAATTAGTCAGTGATGCCGCTGCACGGTTTGGCACCCAGTGCATTGTGGTAGCCATTGATGTGAAGCGGGTAGCTGAATCTGATGACGGGCCGCGCTACGAGCTTTTTACTCATGGTGGTCGCAAACCCACGGGTATTGAAGCGATTTCCTGGGCGCGCAAGATGGCCTCATTGGGCGCGGGAGAATTGCTGCTCACCAGCATGGATCGCGATGGGACCCGCGATGGCTTCGAGCTGGCCATTACTCGAGCAATCACAGACGCGGTGGATATCCCCGTTATTGCATCCGGTGGTGTCGGCACCCTGCAACACCTTGCCGAGGGTGTGACACAGGGGGGCGCTGATGCGGTGCTCGCTGCCAGCATATTTCATTTCGGTGAATACACAGTGAGCGAAGCCAAAGCCCATATGGCGGCTCAAGGCATTACGGTGCGGCAGTAAGTTCCACTATCCTCCGTCAGCGCTTCGCGGGCGCTGTTTGCAAAACGATTGGGTAGGCAGCACGGGGTGTTACCGTAGCCAAGTGCTGTCAGAATGGCTCGCTTTCGCGCCTGCTCAGTGTTTGCCCAAGGCAACGGTTGCTTCTGCGTTCTCGTAATCCTTGGTTTTAGGCGTGGCGTCTGGTGTCAGCAGATTGATTCCCCGTAACAGTGTCAGGGCCTCGTAAAGCTGGTTGTCCGAGTTGCGCAGCTCGGTGAGAGATTCGCTTTCGGATTGTGTATCGGCCGGGTCACCGCCACTTAGACTGCCTTGCAGGTCAGATTCCTTGGTGCGTCGATTTGACTCGACGCTTTTCACTTCGGCGCGTTCCACTACGATGTCCGGCACAATCCCTTCAGCCTGAATCGACCTGCCATTGGGGGTGTAGTACAGAGCCGTGGTGAGTTTAACGGCACGGGTGTCACTAACGGGGAGGATGGTTTGGACAGAGCCTTTGCCAAAACTACGTGTGCCCATGATAACGGCCCGCCTGCGATCCTGCAGGGCGCCCGCCACGATCTCTGAGGCACTGGCAGAGCCACCATTAATCAGGACGACAACAGGCGCGCCGCTGAGCATATCGCCCGGCGTCGACTCGTACTGATCTGCTGCCTGAGGATGCCGGCCCTCGGTATAGACGACCAGGCCACCATCGAGGAAGGCACCGGCCATGTCCACGCTGGCACCCAGTACGCCCCCCGGGTTATTGCGAAGATCCAGAACAACGCCGTGCAATGGGCCCTCTGCGAGCGCCTTGTCGAGGATGGTGATCGCCTCCAAGCCCGTATCTTTCTGAAACTGGGCTGCGCGCAGCCAGAGATAACCCTCCATTAACTCCCGACTGCGCACGCTGGGAACCTTAATGATGTCCCTTACCACCGGAACATCAAAAGGGTCGGCCACACCGCGTCGGCCGATAGTTAACAAAACTTCGGAGCCAGTCGGCCCTCGCATCAAATCGATGGAGCGGTCGACAGGTAGGTCCCGAATGGAATCACCATCGATCTTGAGGATGACATCGCCTGCCTCCAATCCTGCCGCCTCTGCGGGTGACCCATCGATCGGTGCGATGATGGTGATGTAGCCGCCATCCTGGCCAATCTCGATACCAAGGCCGCTGAACTCACCCTGAGTGGTTTCCTGAAGTGAGTCATAGGCACGCTCCTTGAGAAACACCGAGTGGGGATCCAGACCCGACAGCATCCCCTGCACGGCGAGTTCGAAGAGCTCGCTGTCAGGTACCGACTCCACATAACCCTGACGAATCTGATTGAATACGTCGGCAAACATTTGCAGCTCTGCCAAAGGCAGTGACTGGGGAGGCTCGCCGCCCGAGTGGTGAGGATCATCTTCACTGGCTGTTTGCGCTGCCGCGAGGGCGGGAAGGGCAACCGCAAGAGCGAACAAGCAAAACATCCATGATCGAAGGGGGTTCAAATGCGCAATCATGGTCACTGCCCGCAAACAAGGAGGCTTAATGTTAACCGATTCTGGGCTAGGCGCTCACGAATCCAGCCACTCGGCAGGATCCATGGGTTTGCCGTTGTGCCGGATTTCAAAGTACAGGCCGATGGTATCGCTGCCCCCTGAGTTTCCGGTTTTCCCCACTATGGTGCCTTTCTTTACCCGCTCACCGACTTGACGGAGCAAACTGTGATTTTGGGCATAGAGCGACAGCCAGCCCTCCCCATGGTCGATGACCACGATCAGCCCTTGGCCTGTTAGCCAGTCAGCGAAGATAACTTGTCCTGCGTGAATTGCCTTGACTGGCACACCCTGCTCGGACGGGATAAACCATCCCCGCCAGCGCATATCAGCATTGCGCACTGCGCCGAAACGATTGGCAGGCTGTCCCTCTACCGGCATGGGCAGCAGGCCCTTTCGTAACGCAAAGGGTTCGGGTTCCAGCGGCTGGGTTCTGGCGAGATTTTGCAGCTCGGAGAGCAAGTTATTCAGACGTTCCTCGTTTTGCAGAAGCGCTTTAAGCACCTGCTCGTCCTGGCTGAGTGCATCATTGATGAGCGTGATGGTTTGCTGTCTGCTGGCCTGTTGCGCAGTAAGTTCTGCCCGCTGGGCTGCGATGCTTTCTTTTTGTCTTGTCAGTTCTACTTCGGCGGCCGTGATGGTTCGGGTGTTTTCCTCAATCTCTTCCAGCCCTGCTTGGTACTCGCGCAGTCGGTTGCGCTGCTCCTCGACAATGAGCCGATAGTAGGCGAGATGGCGTGCCGCTTCTTGAGGGTTCTGCTCGCCGAGCCAAACACGTAAGCCGCCGCCCTGCTGGAGTACCCACAATTGCTGGATGCTCGCCTCGATACCTGTCGAGAGCACGTCTTGATTTCGCCGTAGATCGTTGGACCGTGCGCTAAGCGCCAGCCACTCTTCATGCAGGGTGCGTTGCTGAGCGATCAGCGTTGCGAGCTCCTGATCCTGGACGGAGATGCGGCGTTCCGTCTTTTTGAGCTGATCCTGCAGATCGTCCCGCTCCTGTTCACGGGTGTTCAGCCTAGCCTGAATCGCGCTGATGTCAGATCGCAATGCCTTGATCTGATCCCCGGTGGCGCGTTCTTGTGGCGGGGTCTGTGCCAGTGCAGAGCTGCTAGCGCACGTTATGAGGAGGGCTGCCATCGCCGCGCGAATCAAACGGTGGGTTGATTTGGCAAAAACCAAGCGGCGTGCTCAGCGAGTAAGTAGGCTGCGCCCCGACATGACGCTGGGGATTTCGAGCTCCATCATCGTCAACAGGGTCGGTGCAATGTCTGCCAGAATGCCTCCCTCAGGATCCAGTGCCCTCGAGCGATCGCCCACATAGATCAGCGGCACAAGTTCAGTCGTGTGCTGGGTATGCGGTTGCTGATTTTCATAATCGACCATCTGCTCACAATTACCGTGGTCCGCGGTGATCAGACCTTCGCCGCCGTGCTCTTTCAGAGCCCTCTCGATCCGACCGATACAATGATCGAGCGTCTCTACTGCCTTGACCGCCGCGTCAAAATTACCGGTATGCCCCACCATATCGCCATTGGCAAAGTTCACGACAATAAAGTCGTAGGCCCCTGATCCGATGGCCTCAACCAGGGCATCGGTCACTGGGTGCGCGCTCATCTCCGGTGACTGATCGTAGGTGGCCACGTCAGGCGATGGGATAAGTGTTCTCGTCTCCCCGGCGAGGGGGGCCTCGCGGCCACCGCTGAAGAAAAAGGTGACGTGGGCATATTTCTCCGTTTCGGCCAGTCGAAGCTGCGTCAGGTTTCGGTTTGCCAATACTTCTCCCAAGCTCTCATCCAGAGTTTCGCGTGGAAAGGCGACGGCGCATGGAAGTGAGCTGGCATACTCTGTTGTTGTCACCAAATGGATGTCGGGTAGCACGCCTCGATCGAACTCATCTAGAGCAGGGTCCGTCAGCGCCTGTGCCAGTTGCCTGGCGCGATCCGCCCGGAAATTCATAAAGAGTACTGCGTCACCATCATTCATGGGGGCGGGCTTGCCAATCCCTGTGGGCGCGATAAATTCATCGCTCTCCTCGCGCAAATAGGCTTGTTGCAGCGCCTCGTGCGCCGAGGATGTGTGCAACTTAGATTGGCCAGTGCTCAGCAGCATGTAACTGGGCGCAATCCGATTCCAGCGGTTGTCGCGATCCATGGCCCAGTAGCGGCCGTGAATGGACGCGATCCTGCCTACACCCAGGGCTTCCAGTACCGCCTCGGCCCGCTCCAGCGAAGGTGCGGCGCTTTGCGGTGGCGTGTCGCGACCATCCAGAAAAGCGTGCAGATAGAGTTTTTTAGCGCCACGTTCCGCCGCGAGCCTGAGGGCGGCAAACAGATGCTCCTCGTGGCTGTGCACACCGCCCGGGGAAAGCAGGCCTATGACGTGCACGGCGTTTTCGGCACTGACCGCTCGGTCAATGGCCATCAGAAAGGCTGGGTTATTTTCAAAATCACCCGACGCAATGGCTTTGTCTATCCGCGTAATAGACTGATACACAATGCGGCCCGCACCGAGACTCATGTGTCCCACTTCGGAGTTGCCCATCTGACCTTGAGGCAAGCCAACATCTAGCCCCGATCCGGAAACAAGTGTGTTGGGAGCCTGTGACAGCAGGCGGTCGAGATGTGGTGTCTTTGCGGCCGCAATGGCATTGTCCTCGGTGGCAGCGCGATGCCCAAAGCCGTCAAGAATTACGAGCAGTGTGGTGCGTCGGGGTGATGACACGTTCGACTCGAGCTCACTCTATGGAAAGTGACATTGTAACCTGCTCGCTGTTCGCGAACAGCTTTTAGGCGTGTCACCCGAGGGTTGGTTCGCTGTTTTCGCCGCATGCCCAATGTTAAGGTGTAAATCACGGAGCGTATTGCCCCTCACCCCAGAGTGGCCGGGTCCGGGGGTCACTTCCTGTTCATGAGCGAACCTTCTACCGATCCCATTGCCGGTGGCGAGGAAAACAAGCGCCTGCTGACCTTGGCCACCAATCTTTCTGTATCGGTCGCCTTGGTTTTGATCGTCGCCAAGGCATATGCCTGGTCCCTAACGGACTCTGTCGCCATTCTGGCGTCTCTGGTGGATTCGCTAATGGATGCGGGTGCGTCATTGCTGAATTTGTTCGCCGTGCGGTATGCGCTGGCACCCGCAGATGCCAGCCATCGTTGGGGCCATGGCAAAGCCGAGGCAATCGCGGGTTTGGGGCAGGGTGTTTTTATCTTCGTTTCAGGTTTATTCCTGGTGAGCGAGGCTACCCAGCGCTTGCTGCAGCCCGAGCCGCTCGCCGCGTTTTCGATCGGCGTATGGGTGATGGTACTGACCATCCTGCTCACAGCGGGGCTGGTGGCGGTCCAGAGCTATGTGATCCGTCGCACGCGCTCGCCGGCCATTCGTGCGGATTCGCTGCACTATCGAACAGACTTGCTCACCAATGCTATGGTGTTGCTCGCGCTCGTGCTGGCGCAGTTCGGGTGGTTGGGTGTTGATCCACTTTTTGCATTGGCGGTGGCGGCCTATACATTGAAAGCCGCTTGGGACATCGTCGGGGACGCTGTTGCTGAATTGCTGGATCAGGAGTTACCCGAACCCCGCCGGCAGGAAATTATCGATATTGCCAGTGCTCATCCACGCGTGCTGGGCGTACACGACTTGCGTACGCGAAGTGCTGGCAGAGTCGATTTCATCGAGCTGCATCTTGAGCTGGATGATCACATGCCACTGACAGTTGCCCATCAGGTGAGCGACGCGGTGGAGACTTCGCTGATTGAGGCGATACCGCAGGCCGACGTCATGATCCATCTGGATCCTGTCAGCCTCGCGGAAGAGCAACTCGACGAGCGAATCGAGGTGGCGGAAAGCGGCGCCCAGGATGCCTGACTGGAGCCGGTACTCATGAACCGATATACTCGCGCACCTTCGGCAACGGTGCGGAACGCGTGCGAGCTTGATGCGCGACGGGTATCCGGCTTTGGGCTCTCCTGGTGTGCAGGGTGGGCCCTTCTTGGGGTAGATAGGCGAACAGATTGTGTCAATTGAATTGATATTGCAGTTCATGGTGGAGCAGTGGCTGCTGATTGCGGCGCTCTCGACTACGCTCACGCTCCTTGTGGTGCATGAGACCCGCAAAGCCGGGCCCGCGCTGTCCATTACCGAAGCAGTGCAATTGGTCAACAGTGAGAACGGCATTTTTCTTGATGTGCGCGACGCCGCGGACTTCGCGCGCGGGCACATTACTGACGCTAAACATATCCCTGCAGCGGCACTGCCGGGGCGCACGGGTGAATTGGAGAAGTTCCGTGAAAAGCCTATCGTCGTTGTCTGTAAGATGGGTCAGACGGCCGGGCCGGCGACCAAAACGCTGCGGGCACAAGGGTTTCTGCGTGCCCAGAAATTGGCGGGGGGCATGATGGAGTGGGATGCACAAAAGCTCCCTGTTGTGACCCCGTGAGTGAAATCGTGATCTACACCACGCGGTGGTGCCCCTACTGTATTAGGGCAAAGTCTCTGCTCGACCGCAAAGGAGTGGTTTATCGCGAGGTGCCCGTTGATGGCGATGCCGTTGCGCGGCAGGATATGGCGCAGCGGGCGGGCCAGACATCAGTCCCTCAGATTTGGGTCGGCGAACACCATATCGGCGGGTGCGATGAGCTCTATGGCTTGGAGCATTCTGGCGAGTTGGACCCGCTTCTGGGCTGACACGTAACGCATCAATCAGTAATTGATTTAACAGGAGAAGTACCATGGCAGATGAGCAAGCTGCTGCACAGGATCAGGCGGCCCAACAGCAATTCGTCACTCAGCGGATATACACCAAGGACATCTCCTTTGAGTCACCCATGACGCCCAATGTGTTCCGCCAAGAGTGGAAGCCGGCTGTCAACGTCGACCTCAACACCAAAAGTAGCCGCTTTGATGAAGAGGGCAATCATGAAGTCGTTCTGACGCTGACTATCACCGCAAAGCTGGAAGAGCAAACAGCTTTTTTGGTTGAGGTTCAGCAAGCGGGTATCTTTTTCGTAGCGGGTTTTGAAGGTGACGGATTGCGGCAGCTGCTTGCAACAGTTGCCCCGACGATTTTATTCCCGTACGCGCGCGAGGCCATTGATAACCTGGTGGTCAAAGGCGGGTTCCCGCCACTGATGATAGCCCCGGTAAACTTTGATGCTCTATTCCGGCAGGCGGTCCAGCAGCAGGCCGGCGAGGGTGCTGAAGCACCGCCAGAGGGCGCCACGCACTGACTTCGGGGGCCTACCGCCTAGTGGGGCAGGTCTAATTCTTTCAGTTTTCGGGTCAGGGTATTTCTGCCCCAGCCCAACAGTTCGGCTGCCTCGGCTTTTCTGCCGCCCGTATGGCGCAGCGCGGTCTCAATCATGATCGATTCGAATAGCGGTAGCGCCTGGCGCAGTACGTTAGAGTGTCCTTCAGCCAGCTGCCTGCCAGCCCACCCGGCGAGTTGCTGGTGCCAAGTTTCAGCCGCCTGGTCGACGCTGTCGTCGCCGTGACTCAGCAGCTCGGACGGTAGGTCCGATAGCAGCACTTCCCGCCCCGCGGCCATGACGGTTAGCCAGCGACAGGTGTTTTCGAGTTGCCGCACGTTCCCCGGCCATGGCAGTTGGGTCAAGAGTGTTAGTGCCTCCTCGGAGAGGCTTTTTGTGTCCACTTCCAGCTCTGTACTCGCCGCCTTTAAGAAATGACTGAGCAACATCGGAATATCTTCACGCCGCTCAGAGAGTTTCGGAACATGAATTCTGATGACATTGAGCCGATGAAAAAGGTCCTCTCGAAAAGCACCGGTTTCAACCAGTGACTCTAGTTTTTGATGGGTGGCCGCAATAATGCGCACATCTGCTTTGATGGATTCGACGCCGCCAACTCGAAAGAATTCTCCGTCCTGTAGTACTCGAAGCAGCCGGGTTTGCGTAGCAGATGGCATATCCCCTATTTCATCCAGGAACAGCGTGCCTCCTCGCGCCTGCTCAAAGCGACCCTCACGTCGACTGTTGGCGCCCGTAAAGGCACCCTTTTCATGCCCGAATAACTCCGACTCCATTAATTCCTGAGGGATTGCCGCCATGTTCAACGCAACAAAAGGTTGCCCGGCACGTGGGCTGTGACGATGGAGCGCTCGGGCAACCAGCTCTTTGCCTGTGCCCGATTCGCCGTTGATCAGAACCGTGATATGACTTTGCGCCAGTCTGCCAATGGCGCGAAACACTTCCTGCATCGCCGGTGCATTGCCTATGATCTCGGTGGTTTTTTCCGTGCCTTGATCGGGGCTCGGTGGTGAGGGAGGTGCACGTTGCGATTGGGCGCGTGTCACGGTGGAAACCATCTCGTCGATATCAAACGGTTTTGGTAGATACTCGAAGGCACCTTCCTCATAGGCGTTCACAGCGCTATCGAGGTCAGAGTGCGCGGTCGTAATAATGACGGGCAAATCGGGTTGTTGATGGCGGATGTGCGAGAGCAATTCAATGCCATCCATTCCGGGCATACGGATGTCGCTGACGACGACCATCGGCTCTTCGACAGAGAGGGCCTCGAGTACTTCACCGCCCGTTTCAAAGGCACGGCAAGCCACACCGGCCCGCGTCAGCGCTTTTTCCATAACCCAGCGTATGGAACTGTCATCATCAACGATCCATACCTGTTCAGTGAGCGACATGTCAGATCTCCATGGGTAGCAGCAGGGTAAAGCAGGTGTCCCCGGGCACGCTTTGTACTTGAATGAGCCCGCCATGTTGATTGGCGATGCGCTGTGCGATCGAGAGGCCTAGGCCGGTGCCTTTGGCGGTGCCCGTTACCATGGGCAAGAACAGGCTCGACAGGAGTGATTCGGGGACTCCGGGCCCATCGTCGATCACCTGAAAGGCGCAGACCAGTTTGTGGCGCGTGCCACCGACTGTGAATTGGCGCAGCACTCGTGTTCGCAGCGTTACCAAGCCGCCTTCACCACATGCCTGTGAGGCGTTGCGCACGAGATTCAGAACGGCCTGAGTGAGCTGTCCTCCATCGGCAAGAAAATCAGGCAGGCTCGGGTCATAGTCTCGCACCACCTCAAGAGCCCCCTTGGCTTCGGCTTTGATCAGTTGCCGAACATGCTCGATGACTTCGTGAATGTTTGTGGGTTCAGGCTCCAGTCTCTCATTTGGCCCCAGCATACGATCTACCAGTGTATGCAGGCGGTCGACCTCGGAGATGATGATGTCCGTGTATTCGCCAAGCGAGGTTGTGGGCAGTTCGGAGGCAAGTAACTGAGCCGCTCCCCTAATCCCGCCGAGCGGATTCTTGACCTCGTGAGCGACGCCTTTCATGATCTCTTTGAGCGTTGCCTGGGCTTGCCATTCGCTTTCGTCACGGCTGATTGCCTGCAGCCGGTCAACCATGTTCAGTTCCATCAACAGGCTCCGACTTCCAACCTTTGCTGCGACCGGACTCAATGTGATGTCCACCGTACACTCGTGGCCGGTCTTGGTCGTGAGCGGAATAGCTCTCCTCACCATGGGATAGTTCTCCGAGAGCGCTTGATGCAGCAGTGGAAGCCATTCGTTTGGCTCGTCAAGTAGTGCTTCAAGTGGTTTACCAATGGAGCGTGTGGCGGAGACCTCGAGTAGGTTTTCTGCAGAGAGGTTCAGGGCGCGAATCCGCAATTCCGGATCCAGCAGGACAACGCCTGTGGCCAATAGCTCCAAATTGTAGTCGGCATCGAGGTTGCTCATTGTGCTAGGGAATCACACTGGGTCGCATCACAAACACCGCCGTGATCTCAGATTGGTGCACAGTGTCACCCGATGCGTCACGGCGAAGAATACGGAGCTGATGCGCGCCACGAAAAATGTTTTTGAGTTGCCAGGTGGAGTGTTGCTGAGGCGCGGCAGCGGGCCGCCCGTCCACTTCCAGCAGCAATGTTTCGGCAGGGCTCAGGGGCGGGTTGATCGAGGCCCCTACGATAAAGTCACCGGGGCCCATGGGGATCGTGGCGCCTGTTGCCGGCATTGTGATCGCTGTTTGGTATCGAGAGGGCGCCTCTTGAGGGGTAAGGCCGTTATCGAACTGTCTCACTTGTGTTGTTGGGGGGATCGCACTGTTGCCCGTCGGAAGACTGTGTGGCTCCACTAAATAGCCCTCGCCGGACGGAGGCGCGTCGGTAAACGTCACATTGCCGTCCTCGTCCGTCACCTTATAGAGGGTTTCACTGCTTGCCCGGGTCGTCATCGCATGGCTAGCAGCTACCACTACCATCAAAACCAGCGTCAGCACACCAACATAGGACGCCCTATTTTCGAAACCACGCGAAAGCATCCAAAGTATCCTTGAGGGTGTTCCCACGTAGGAGCGCTCTCTGCGGTGGAAGATTTTGTCTGTCAATCGCACAAATGCACCAAAGTAGTGCGGCCAAGCAAGTCTGAGTCCAGAGGAACAAAAGCCCGCTTTACGCGGGCTTTTGTGATGTGAGCCATGAAGCTGTTGGCCTTAGAGCGAGTAGTACATGTCGAATTCAACCGGGTGGGTCGTCATGTTCAGCCGCTCAACGTCTTCCCGCTTGAGTTCAATATAGGCATCGATCATGTCATCCGTGAAAACACCCCCTGAGGTCAGGAAGTCGCGATCTGCGTCGAGGGCATCTAGCGCCATTTCGAGACTCGAAGCAACGGTCGGAATTTCTGCTGCTTCTTCCGGAGGTAAGTCATACAGGTCCTTATCGGCTGAATCACCCGGATGAATCTTGTTCTGGATACCGTCGATGCCCGCCATCAGCATGGCCGCGAAGGCGAGATAGGGGTTGGCGGTCGGGTCAGGGAAGCGAACTTCGATGCGCTTACCCTTGGGTGAGGGCTCGTAAGGGATGCGGATTGAAGCAGAGCGGTTGCGTGCGGAATACGCCAGCATGACCGGCGCCTCAAAGCCGGGTACGAGCCGCTTGTAACTGTTTGTCGAGGCGTTGGTAAAGGCATTGAGTGCGCGTGCATGCTTGATAATGCCGCCGATGTAGTAAAGCGCGGTATCAGAGAGGCCTGCGTAGCTGTCGCCGGCAAACGCGTTATCGCCGCCCTTGGCAATGGATTGGTGCACGTGCATGCCAGAACCGTTGTCGCCCACCAGAGGCTTGGGCATAAACGTGGCAGTCTTGCCGTAGGCATGGGCCACATTTAACACGCAGTATTTGAGTATCTGCACTTCGTCTGCTTTAGAAACGAGCGTGTTGAATTTGACTCCGATCTCACATTGGCCGGCGGTACCCACTTCATGGTGGTGGACCTCGACGTCAAGGCCCATCTGCTCCATCGCAGAACACATGGCGGCGCGGATGTCATGCAGAGAGTCGACCGGCGGCACTGGGAAGTAACCGCCTTTGACGCCGGGACGGTGCCCGGTGTTTCCGTCTTCGAAGTCCAGATTTGAGGACCAGGCCGCTTCTTCCGCGTTGATCGCGTAGCTGGCGCCGCTCATATTTGCGCTCCACTTCACGTCGTCGAAAACAAAGAATTCGGGCTCTGGGCCAAAAAACGCAGTGTCTCCGAGTCCGGTCGATGCGAGGTGGGCTTCAGCTTTTTTGGCGATGCTACGCGGATCGCGGTCATAACCTTGCATGGTCGTGGGTTCGACAATATCGCAACGCACAATCACCGTCGGATCGTCGGTAAACGGGTCCAAAATGGCAGTGCTGTCGTCGGGCATCAGAATCATGTCGGATTCGTTAATGCCTTTCCATCCCGAAATCGATGAGCCGTCGAACATCTTGCCACCTTCGAAGAAGTCCTCGTCAACGGCGCCGGCAGGAATCGAGACATGCTGCTCCTTTCCTTTGGTATCGGTGAACCGCAGGTCCACCCAGCGAACATCATTTTTGCTGATCAAATCGAGCGTGCGCTCTGACATCTTGTCTTCCTCCAGTGGTTACGCGTCCCGGCTCGGGCCGGAAATTCAAAACGTGTGGTGCAATTGCACCGGTGAAGCAAACGTTCTGTTGCAAGCCTCATGCCAACTTTTGACGGGCGATATAAAGCGATAAGCAACTGTTTTTAAAGAAATTTTAAAAAATTTTGCGGACCGTATCGCAGGGTGTGCGCACATTTTTGGTGCGGTAGTATAAATAGCGCACCAAATTAGTGCAATCAGTTCTTGATCCATTCGGGGAATTGCATGGCCGCAAGGGAGTGATTTTTACCACGTACAGTTGCCGCGGTAGGTGAACCGGGAGGTCATCGCTGGTGTACACTCCGCGCGCGCTGAGCCGCACCCCACCCGACTGAACTGGACCCAACATGAAAGCGCTACGTAACATCGCCATTATTGCCCACGTAGATCATGGCAAGACGACTCTTGTGGACTGCCTGTTACACCAGTCAGGTACGCTGGATCGTAAGTTAGCCGGCGCTGAGCGCGTCATGGATTCCAATGATCAGGAGCGTGAGCGAGGCATCACTATACTCGCCAAGAATACTGCTATCACCTGGCGTGATTACAGGATCAATATTGTAGACACCCCGGGGCACGCGGATTTTGGCGGCGAAGTAGAGCGCGTGCTATCAATGGTGGACTCGGTACTGTTGCTGGTTGATGCCGTTGATGGGCCCATGCCACAGACCCGATTTGTGACCGCGAAAGCGTTCGAACGAGGTCTCAACCCCATTGTTGTGGTGAACAAAATAGATCGGGACGGCGCCCGGCCTGACTGGGTCGTCGATCAAATGTTCGATCTGTTTGACGCGCTCGGTGCGAATGAGGTGCAGCTGGACTTCCCCGTGGTCTACACCTCTGCGGTTCAAGGCATCGCGGGCCTCGACCCGGAAGCTATGACTGAGGACATGACGCCGCTTTTTGAGGCTATTGAAGCGCATGTCCCTGCACCGGATGTGGATGCCAATGGGGCTTTGCAGCTGCAGATCTCCGCGCTCGACTACTCCAGTTATGTGGGTGTTATCGGTGTGGGCCGCGTGACCCGCGGCAAACTATCGACCAATGTACCCGTAACCATTGTTGGTCGCGACGGTGCCACGCGCTCGGGTAGGGTATTGCAGGTTATGGGCTATGAGGGCCTGGAGCGGGTGGAGGTGGCCTCCGTTGAGGCGGGGGACATTGTCTGCATTACCGGGATTGACGGGCTGCTGATTTCCGACACGCTTTGCGACCCTGCCGCACCCGACCCTCTTCCCGCACTGATGGTTGATGAACCTACCGTCAGCATGACATTTCAGATCAATGATTCGCCTTTCGCAGGCCGCGAAGGCAAATTTGTGACCTCTCGCAATATCAAGGAGCGACTCGAGCGAGAGTTGATTCACAACGTTGCGCTGCGAGTGGAGCCCGGGGACAGTGCCGATAAATTCAGAGTTTCCGGGCGAGGGGAGCTCCACCTTTCTGTGCTGATTGAAAGTATGAGACGAGAGGGGTTCGAGCTTGGAGTATCGCGACCAGAAGTGATTCAAAAGACCATCGACGGTGTGCTCAGCGAACCCTACGAGCAACTGGTACTGGATATTGATGAGCAGCACCAAGGCGCTGTGATGGAGGAGCTTGGATTACGGCGAGCCGAATTGACTCAGCTCAGCCTGGATGGAAAAGGTCGGGTTCGGCTGGAGTTCATTGTCCCCGCCAGAGGACTGATTGGCTTTCGCTCCCAGTTTCTCACCCTGACATCGGGGTCAGGCATCATGACGCATGTTTTTGATCACTATGGGCCCGTGAAAGCGGTAGCCCTTGCCGCGCGCCAGAATGGTGTGCTGGTCTCCATGGTATCGGGCAAGACCTTGGCTTACGCGCTGCATGCGCTGCAGGAACGTGGCCGGTTATTTACCGACCCCAATATCCAGGTTTATGAGGGCCAGATTGTAGGGTTGCACAGCCGGGGAAATGACCTGGTCGTTAATCCAACCAAGGGCAAGCAGCTCACCAACGTGCGCGCTTCCGGTACCGACGAAGCCCTGAACCTCACGCCGCCGGTAAAACATTCGCTCGAGCAGGCGCTGGAATTTATAGAAGAGGACGAGTTGGTGGAAGTGACGCCACAGAGTATTCGTCTGCGTAAAAAGTCGCTGCTCGAGCACGAGCGCAAGCGAGCAGCGAGATCAGCCGCCTGAAACGTCTGGTGTCTTCAGCATTTCGATGTGAGGAATGTCATCCTCCAGATAGGGTCCACGTACTACGCTGAAGCCCATCGATTCGTAGAAGGTTCGTAGATAAGCTTGTGCGCTGAGGCGCACCCCGCCGGCCCAACGCGCACGGCAAAAGCCAAGCGCATTGTTCATCAGGTCATAGCCGAGGCCCAGACCCCGGTAGGCTTCGCTAACCGCTACGCGGCCGATGGCGCACTCTTCGTAACTGATCCCCGGTGGCGCCACTCGCAGCGTGCCGATCAATTCTCTTTCGTGCATGACCTCGAGATGCCAGCAAAGCGGATCCTTTGCATCCACTTCCTGGTAGGGGCAGTTTTGTTCAACCACAAAAATAGCGGTGCGAAGTGCCAGCAGCCGATGCCACTCAGGGCCACTGAACACATTAAAATGGCGCCAGCGCCAGATAAGCGTCTCGCGCTGCGTATCCGGATTTATCGGCATCGGATTTTAGGCCTTGCCGATACAGATTTTTTATTCATGGGATGGGGTACTCCGTGGAATTATCGACATGGGGTGCGTTAGGATAACGCGGATACAGGGGGTCGCGGTGCGGCGAGCCTCGCACGCCCCAAGAGAGCTCCGAAAACATGACAGATATGATGCAGCCTCCGGTCGACGTCGAGCAGCTGTCGCTCCGTGATTACGCTGAAAAAGCCTACCTTGACTACTCGATGTACGTCATTCTGGATCGTGCGCTACCCCACATTGGCGACGGTTTAAAGCCGGTACAGCGCCGAATTATCTATGCCATGAGCGAGCTGGGGCTGAAGGCCACTGCTAAGTACAAGAAATCTGCGCGCACGGTCGGGGATGTCATTGGCAAGTTTCACCCTCATGGCGACAGCGCCGCTTACGAAGCGATGGTTTTGATGGCGCAGGAATTTTCCTACCGGTACCCGCTGATCGATGGGCAAGGCAACTGGGGCTCCCCAGACGACCCCAAGTCCTTTGCCGCCATGCGCTACACCGAATCCCGCCTCACGGGGTATGCCGATGTGTTGCTCTCGGAACTGGGTCAGGGAACGGTCGATTGGCAAGCCAATTTCGATGGCACGCTGGAGGAACCCACGGTGCTCCCCGCACAGGTTCCCAACCTGCTGTTGAACGGCACCACGGGCATTGCGGTGGGTATGGCTACGGATATTCCGCCACATAATCTGATCGAGGTGGTGGCCGCCACCATTCACCTAATCGATTCCCCCAAGGCGTCGGTAGCGGATCTTTGCCAACATATTAAGGGCCCTGATTTTCCGACGGAGGCTGAGATCATCACGCCGCCAAATGAGCTGTTGGCGCTTTATGAGACTGGGCGCGGCGGACTGCGCGTTCGGGCAGCCTACACTCTTGAGGATGGTGCCGTGGTGATTCATGCATTGCCCTATCAGGTGTCTGGAGCCAAAGTGCTGGAGCAGATAGCGGCTCAAATGCAGGCCCGCAAGCTTCCTATGATGTCAGACCTGCGAGACGAGTCTGATCACGAGCATCCGAGCCGGTTGGTCTTGGTGCCCCGATCAAACCGCATCGATGTCGATGCGTTGATGAGCCACCTGTTTGCCACCACGGATCTCGAACGCACCTATCGCGTGAATCTGAACGTGATTGGTATTGATGGTCGGCCCGGGGTGAAGTCGCTAGCCACCGTTCTCACGGAGTGGTTGTCTTTCAGAAAAACCACTGTCAAGCGCCGGCTCACCTATCGACTTGAGCGGGTTGAGCGCCGGTTGCATATTCTGGAGGGTTACCTCGCTGCCTTTCTAAATATCGACGAAGTGATCCGCATCATCCGAGAGGAGAATGAGCCCAAGAGCGCGCTCATGAAGACCTTCAAGATTACGGATATTCAGGCAGAGGCCATCCTCGATCTCAAGTTGCGCAATCTCGCAAAGCTTGAAGAGATGAAGATTCGAGGGGAGCAGGATGAGCTGACTGCAGAACGCGATGCTCTGCAGAAAACGCTGGGCAGTGAGGCGCGACTCAAGACGCTGATCAAGCGTGAACTCAAGGCGGTGGCAGATGCCCATGGAGATGCGAGACGAGCCCCCCTTGCTGAACGCGAGGAGGCAAGAGCCTTCAGCGAGTTGGAACTCACGGCCTCAGACCCACTCACAATTGTGCTCTCCGAGAAGGGATGGATCCGCGCAGCGAAGGGGCACGATATTGACCCCACTGCCTTGAGCTATAAATCGGGTGATAGCTTTCGTTTTGCGGCGCGCGGGAAATCGAACCTGCCGACCGTCGTGCTCGATTCCACAGGGCGCGCCTACACGCTGCCTACGCACCAATTACCTTCCGCGCGTGGCCAGGGTGAGCCCCTGACGGGGAGAATCAGTCCTCCTTCAGGCGCGACCTTTGAGGGTTTGCTGACGCCGACAGAAGGAGATCGTTTCCTGCTCGCCAGCGATGCGGGATACGGGTTTGTGGTGCAGTTCGCTCAGTTGCAGGCGAAAAACAAAGCGGGAAAAGCCATCCTGACCTTGCCAAAAAATGCCACTGTATTGCCACCCGCTGCCATATTAAATGACGGTGATCCTCAGGTCGTAGTGGTGACCAATGAGGGCCGGATGTTGGTGTTTTCGCTGGCTGATCTGCCCGAGCTTGCCCGCGGCAAGGGCAACAAGCTAATCGGTATTCCTTCAGCACGCGCGTCCGCGAGAGAAGAATTTGTTGTCGGACTGTGCGTTGTGACTGAGGGTGACACATTGCAGGTCACGTCTGGTGGCCATTACCGCAATTTCAAATGGTCAGAGCTCGAGCATTTCAAGGGTGAGCGCGGCCGACGCGGCAGTAAGTTACCCAAGGGTTATCAGCGGGTCACCCGGCTATCGGTGGTCCGCAACTCACAGGCTCAAAACGGTAACAGCCCTTGAGGCGTATCCTCATCGGCCGGAAAAATAGCACGCTGAAGAATCAGGAGCTGCCGTTCAAGCAACTCGAGATGGCTGGCACTGATATCGCCCAGTGCCATCCACTTTTCGTCTATTACATCGATACCCATTCGTGCTGTCAGCCCGCCATCTTCGGCTGCCCTGGAGGAGAGTACGATGGCGTCCAGATCCTCACTGGCTAACGCGAGCAGATCATCGAGTGCGGCCTGTATATATAAACCAGGGTAGATGTCCTCCTCGTCGCCCCGACCAAGTTCGCTGACGCCAATCGCCATGCCGGGCGCAAAAGAGAGTCGCTGACGCTGCTCGGCAATGCCCGAACACCGTGACAACAACCAAGCGCAACTCGCTGCCCGCACAACGGCTGACCCGACAGAATGCTCGCCGGAGAAATAGATTGCCAGCCCAAATTGGCGGATCACCGACAGATCCCCGCCATAAAAACCCGCACTGCCGTAGGTCATACGATGCAGCAGTTCGACGTATCGCTGTAGTCGCTGCTCATCCAACGTGTCCAAATAGCCCGGAAGATGCTTGAGGGCGATACAGAGAATGGCGGTGTCCTGATAGTGTTCATCAGCTTGGCCCCGCGTTTCCCGTGAGCGTAATAAATCGAGGGGGAGGGAGCTGACGCGGTCCTGAAGCTTGTGCACTTCATTGATGGCGCCTGAGGTCTCGTCGGAAATCGCATCCAGCTGTGCGACCACTTCGCTGATATTTCTGGCCAGCTTTTGTCCCATTGGACGAGTGAGTGCATAGACTGCGGCGCTGAGTAATCCGGAGAGTGCTACAAGACCCAAAATGAGCGTCTCGCGGGCAGCATTCTGATCGCTGAGGTCGAGGTAAAGCTCAACCGTGCCAGCGATGTTGCCGTCGATCATGATGGCTTTGGAATGAGCTCTGCCATCCGCTGGGATAGCGCCAGTGACCGCCAGCTCCATGCCCTCTACATCCAAAGCAAGGGCCCCAGAGAATAAAGTTTGATCAGTGTAAAACTGGAGCTCCGTGGCAAGCCCCAGTTTGTCTGCGGCCGCCAGTTTTGTTGCCGCTCTCGCGGCCAGTTGCTGTACGGCGGCGCTGGCGTGCTCGGTCAAGGTCGTATTCTGAATGGACTGGGTCGATTGTGCTGCTACTGCGACGAGTATCAGCGTGGCAATGAGGCAACATGCGGTGGCAACCAGTGCCAGTTGCTGCGACAGGGGCTGGTGACGTAAACCGTGGATTAGTTGCTGCACTTCCGGTCTCCAATCAATCAGCGATCAGTATAAACTTGCACCGTGGCACCCTCGCACAGATTTTATATTGCATAAATGCTGGAAAGTGCGAAACGCCCGATAATCAAGCCCATGAATTTTTCGATAGAGTGATCTTGAACGACGCAACACACATAATTGTGCTGATGATGCCCGCCGACGCCGCCCTGGCGTTCGGCGAGATCAATGCTGCTGTCATGCGCTGCGGTGGCCAAACACTAGGCCATGAGCGTGTGCCGGTGCCCGTCACGCTATCGTCATGCCGCTTTGTATACAAATTTTGGATTCGGTGCGCAGACGCCGAGAGTTTGTCGACGCGCTTGCGCGCCCTGTCAGATCAAAACGGTGTTGATCTCGCCCTGCAGACCCGACATATGCGCCAGTGTGCTTATGGAGCGGCTGTGTTCGATATGGACTCTACGCTCATTGAGTGTGAGGTCATCGATGAACTGGCAGCGGTGGCGGGTGTGGGTGTCGAGGTGGCTGAAATTACTGAGCAAGCGATGCGCGGCGAAGTCGACTTCGACGAGAGCTTTCACAGACGACTGGCGTTGCTGTCAGGTCTCGATGCGAGGGCGGTGGCAGAATTGGCGGATAGGATCCCTATTCAGGAGGGGCTTCTTGAGATGACCACAACGCTTAAGGCACAGGGTCTCAAGCTCGCGATCTTTTCGGGCGGGTTTGTGCCGATCGCGCGGCGGCTTCAAGCAGACTATGGCTTTGATGAAGTAGTTGCCAATGAGCTCGAAATAGTCGCAGGTAAAATCACCGGACGGGTGATTCCCCCTATCGTGAATCGACAGTACAAAGCCTCGGCGTTGCAGACACTGGCTGATCGTCTCGGATTCGACGTTTCCCAGACCATTGCCGTTGGTGATGGCGCAAATGATCTCGATATGATGGCGCTGGCAGGCTTGGGGATCGCATTCCACGCTAAGCCGGCGGTGCGCGCAGCCAGCCCGATCGAACTTACGCATACGGGATTAGACGGTGTCTGCTACCTGCTGGGGTCCAAAGGTGAGTTTGCCTCTGATAGCGACTAGGCAGATGTCTCCACTCGCCGGGCTAAGGTATCATTCCGCTTTTCTTCTGCGGGTGATCAGCGATGCCTAACTTTTCGACTAACGAGTTCAAGCCTGGCCTCAAGGTCATGTTGGATAGCGAACCTTGCTCGATTCTCGAGAATGAATTTGTCAAACCGGGCAAAGGACAGGCTTTTAACCGCGTCAAGTTGCGAAACCTGAAGTCGGGTCGCGTATGGGAGCGCACCTTCAAGTCTGGTGATACGCTCGAAGGCGCGGATGTGATGGACGTGGATCTGGAGTATTCCTACACCGATGGTGAATTTTGGTACTTCATGGACCCCTCAACTTACGAGCAATATGGCGCAGACCGCGAGGTGGTGGGTGGCACGGAAAAATGGCTGAAAGAACAGGAACGCTACGAGATTACGCTTTACAACGGTTCGCCTTTGGCGGTGACACCGCCCAATTTCATAGAATTGGAAATCAAAGAGACTGACCCAGGTCTCAAGGGCGATACCGCTCAGGGGGGGAGTAAGCCCGCTACGCTCAGCACTGGCGCGGTGGTGCGGGTGCCGCTTTTCATTACTGAGGGCGAAGTTATCCGTATTGATACTCGCACGGGCGAGTACGTAAGTCGCGCCAGTAAAACCTGACCCATGAGCGAGTGGCGACCCTCGGCGTCGCTGGAAACGCTGGCCGAGCGAGCAACTCTCCTGCAGCAGCTAAGGTCTTTTTTTCTCCGGAGGGAGGTGATGGAGGTGGAAACACCGCTCCTCTCTCAGGGCACCGTTCCGGATCCCGGGATCGAGGTGTTCAGTGTTTCCAGCGCAGCGGCAGCTGGTGCCCAGCGGTTCCTTCAGACTTCCCCGGAATTTGCAATGAAGCGGCTTCTGGCCGCCGGTGCGGGAGACATCTTTCAAATTACCAAGGCGTTTCGGCAGGGTGAGTTTGGGCGGCACCACAATCCCGAGTTCACGCTACTGGAGTGGTATCGGGTGGGGTGGGATCACGCCGCGTTGATCCGGGAAGTGGCAGAACTGATTAGCGAGGTGTTGCACTGCGACGGCTGGCAGGTGTGGCCCTATCGCACCCTGTTTATGGATGTCCTCGGGATTGACCCCACTCAGGAAGGGGCTGAAGTGGCTGACTGGGTGCACATTGCTCGAGAGCAGCTGGGCTCGATTCCCGAAAACCTGGATCGCGACGCGTTACTAGATCTCTTGATGAGTCATTGCATTGAACCTGCACTGCGCGATTGCGGCCTCGTCTTCGTTACGGACTTTCCTGCTTCCCAGGCCGCTTTGGCGCGCACACTGGACGTTGGAGGGATGACGGTGGCAGCCCGCTTTGAGTGCTATGTCGGGGGCCAGGAATTGGCCAATGGCTATTGGGAACAAACGGATGCCGGTGCGCTACGCAAGCAGCTTGATGCTGAAAATGGTCGCAGGCAGATGCGCGGGTTAGCGCCGCGCCCTCTTGATGAGCGCTTGCTTGCGGCGCAGCGACAGGGTCTACCCGATTGTGCGGGCGTTGCTATGGGTGTCGATCGTTTGCTGGCGTTGAAGCTCGGGGCGGACGCGTTGGCAGAGGCCATCAGTTTCGATTGGTCACGGGCTTGAGATCGTAGTTCAAGGTCTGTGCGCTCAGCGACAGTTAGTGTGCGGCCGTGATCGCAGGGCCGTATATATCGATAAAAGCGCGCGGGGGCCGCTTGGGTAATCCGGTAGAAATCTCGATGCAAACGAACTCCAGCGCGCCGCGAAACACCGTTTCGCCCGAGGTGGTGCAGATCACCTGAAGGCGCCGAGTCATTTTCAGCCTGCTTATCCAGTCGGTGATCCAGGTGCCAATCAATAAATGATCCCCGGCGCGGGTTGCCTTTAGATAATCATACTCCGCGTGTGTCAGCGCCATCGCGCGATCGAGTTGCTGATAGGCTTCGGCGCCGAGGCCGAGGGCACTGGTATGTGCCCAGGCTGTCTCCATACACCACTCAACATAGTGAGTGTTGCGCGTGTGGGCGAGCGCATCGATATGATGGGGTTCTACGGTGATCTCCAGCAGAAAAGGCCGCGGGTAATCCCATTGGTGGGTAGTCATGAGTCGGCAGCCACCGCGCTGGGCTGGGCGATCATGAGGTAGCCAAAAATCACCGCCAGCACCGGACAGATTAGATTAAACAATGCGTAAGGTGCGTAATCAAAGGTCGCGACTCCCAATGTGGCAGCCATGAAGGCGCCGCAGGTATTCCAGGGAACCAGTACCGAAGTGAGTGTGGCGGAGTCCTCCAGGGTGCGCGAGAGGCTGAGCCGACTCAGTCCGCGGTCGTCATAGGCGGGTGTGAACAACCTGCCCGGCAAGGTGATAGCGAGAAATTGATCCGCGGCCAATACGTTGGTGATGATACCACCGCTGACCGTTGCCAGAATGAGATCACCGGTGCGTTTAACGCCCCGCAGTACCTGATCGAGTATTTGCCGCAGAATGCCCGTACTGTCCAGCATGCCACCGAAGGTCATCGCGGTAAGAATCAAGAAGATAGTGTTGAGCATGCTCGCCAAGCCGCCTTTGTCGAGCAACTTGCCGAGCTCGCCCATTCCCTCAGGAGATTGATATCCGGAAAACAGTGCCATCCACAAGCCCTGTAGCAGGGGAGCAGGAGAATCGGGGTGGGCCTCCAGCGCCAGTGCGCGCACGACCTCGGGCTGACACAGAGCGGCGTAAAGTGTGCCAGACAGGGTACAGATCAGGATGGCTGGATAGGCGGGAACACGCCAGTAAATCAGTCCTAGCATCAGAGCTAGCGGCGACAGCACCCAGGGAGAAATCGTAAATTGACTCGCCAGCGCAGTGCGAATGACGGTGATGTTCTCGGGAGTGGTGGCGCCCTCGCTGCCCATGAGAGCAAACACCAATAGCGCGGTGGCGAAAGCGGGCAGGGTGGTCCAAAGCATATTCTTGATGTGTTCAAAAAGGTCTACACCAACCGCAGCGGCTGCCAGATTGGTGGTATCAGACAACGGTGACAGCTTGTCCCCGAAGTAAGCGCCCGATATCACCGCGCCCGCCGTCACGGCCGGAGAGAGAGAGTAGGTGTTGGCAATCCCCATCAACCCAATGCCCAGTGTTCCGGCTACGGTCCATGAACTCCCTAAGCTGAGCGACGCGAGCGCGCAAATAACGGCGGAAGCTGCATAAAACACGCTGGGGTCCAGGAGCTGTACGCCGTAGTAAATCATGCCAGGGACCGTCCCGCTGATGATCCAGCTGCCAATCAACGCACCCACCGAGAGCAGGATCATCATGGGCATAATGGATACGGTAATCGCGCCGACCATTCCGTCTTGAATGGCCTGCCAGCTCAACCCTCGGCGCCATCCCACCAGCATGGTCGCCGCTGCCGCGATCATCAGGGCAACTTGATTGGGGCCATAGGAAGCGTCTGAACCGAACAGTGCGACGGAGGTAAATAGAAGCCCAACCAGCAGCACAATCGGTAAAAGGGACAGCAGCATGGGCAGTCAGTCAGTCAGTCAGGCGGGACGATACCCTGGCTTGGTCAGGGCAATTTGGTAGGTGCCGATAATGCGCTCTCGGAAACCCCCTTCGCAATAGCTGAGGTAGTAACGCCACATCCTAATGAAGCGGTCGTCAAAACCCATGCCCTTTACCTCCTCAAGCTTGTCGAGAAAACCCTCGTGCCAGAAGTTCAAAGTGTCGGCGTAGTCTCGCGTGATATCGCGCAAATTACTCATTTGCATATCGGTCATGCTCGCCAGCGCATCGCTGATCACAGTAATGGAGGGAAGACAGCCCCCCGGGAAAATGTAGCGCTTGATGAAATCCACTGAGTCACGTGCCTGCTCATAGCGCTGTTCGGTTATGGTGATGGATTGAATCACGGCCTTACCATGAGGCTTTAACAGCCGGCTAAGGGTGCTGAAGTACGTATCATAAAATTGGTGGCCAACGGCTTCGATCATCTCGATTGATACCAGTTTGTCAAATCGACCCGTCAGGTCGCGGTAATCATCGAACAAAACTGTAATGCGATCTTGCAGTCCGCGTTGGGCAATGGCGTTGCAGGCATAGTCATACTGTTCGCGAGAAATGGTCGTGGTGGTGACACGGCAGCCATAATGCTCCGCGGCGTAGATGGCCATGCCGCCCCAACCGGTACCAATTTCGATCAGGTGATCATCAGACTTGAGTTCTAGATCTTCACAGATTAAATGTAGCTTGTGTGCCGCAGCGCTTACCAAATCGCTCTCTGGGGTGGGAAAGACCGCAGACGAATACATCATGCTGGGGTCGAGAAAGAGCGAGAAGAAATCATTCCCGAGATCGTAGTGAGCTGAAATATTTTCCCGTGAGCGCGCAGTGGTGTTGCGGCGCGCCCAATGGCTCAGCTTCAGTGCCGTTCTCGCCAAAAAATGCTGCCGGTCCGACATCGCCTCGAGCATGGCCATGTTGGCGCTGAAGGCGCGGGTAACAGCCGTCAAATCTGGGCTGCTCCATAAGCCTTCGATGAAGGTTTCCCCGGCGGCAATACTCCCTCCGGTTAGTATCCTGCGGTAAAGATCGTTGTCGTGAACATGAACTTCAGCGTGGGGCGCCGCGGGATCATCGCTGCTGCCAAACATCAGCGTCTCGCCGGGCTCCTTCAATACCAGAGAACCAACCTGAAGTTTGGCCAGCACTTTGAGCATGAAAGACCGCGCCAGCCCGCCATTTTTTTCGGACAAGAGCATCGGCAACTTGGCAATATTTTTGACGCTGTATTCGCTCATTCGAACCCTCTTTACACTGTCTAGTGGAGTCGACGGATACGTTAATGCGATCGCTTCGGATGAGCATGAAGGCTGACGCCTTTTAAAAACAGACGCAAGGCTTCCCAGTAAATCCCGGCGACCACCTTAATGGTCATAAGCGGGTAGGCGAGAATGGCGCGGGGAGCCGAGCGTGCATCTAATGGCTCTGCTGTGAGGGACAGCACGGCGTCAAAGATGCGCTCTCCCTGCTCAAACAACGCAATTTGAATGTGCAGATCATCCCCAGGGCTATTGCTGAACCAGCGGTAGGTCATGGCCATGGGGTTAAAGGGTGAGACATGAAGGGCCTTGTGGAATTCGATGACCAGAGGTGCGTTGTTGTCTGGTGCTGTCAGCACATAGCTGTGGCTTTCACCCCAGGGCGTGTTAGTCACCTCTGCCACAACATATTCCAGACGGTCTCTAGCGGCGCTATAGCAGTAATAAACCGCAATGGGGTTATTTTGATAGCCAAAATAGCGCCAGTTGGCGAGGAGGTAAATGGGTCCCGATTGCGCTTGTCCCGTCTCTTCTTTTATCCGGTCGCGTACCGCTTGCGCCAGCGGCACGCTCTCGGGCCCCAGAAAATCGCGCCGCAGAAACCGTGCAGGGGCCCACCTTTTCGCAGACCAAAGGGGCAGACGAGTGGTCAGCTCTTCTACCGTCTCGAGCTCGACGAAGGGCATGAATACCTTGTAACTGAAGGCATGGCGCCTCGGGGTGTAGCGGGCATGCTGCAGCGTGCCCGAATAGAGCTTGGCGTTCACGCCACCATCTGGCGCGCCGCACACAGGCTCTCTGCAACCCGCAGGCCGCTGCTTAGCCCGTCTTCGTGAAAACCGTTCTGCCAGTAGGCGCCGCAAAACCATGTCCCATTCTGCCCGTTAACATCGCTCCAGCGCTGTTGCGCTTGCATTCCGGTCAGTGTGAACTGTGGGTGCGCATAATTGAAGCGTCCCAGTATCCGGCGGGGATTAATGGAAGCAGTATCGTTCAGTGTCACGCAGAACGTTTCGGGCGCATCAAGCCCTTGCAGGATGTTCATGTTGTAAGTCACTGTCGCGCGACCACTACCGGGCTTCAGTCGATAATTCCAGCTCGACCAGGCGCGCTGCGTTTTCGGCAATAATCGTACGTCAGTATGCAGAATCACCTCGTTATCTCGATAAGGGAGAGCGCCGAGCACGGATCTCTCCGTCTCTGTTGCATCCCCCAATATGGCCAGCGCCTCATCCGAGTGCGTAGCGATTACCACCTCGTCAAATTCTTGAGCCAGCCCGTTAGTGAAGTGAACGACTACGGGTTTGCCGTGTGGCCGCAGCACTTTGGCGACGGGCATTCTGGTCCGAATGTTGTCTGCGAAGCGTGTCGTAAGAGGTGTAAGGTATTCCCGGCTACCGCCCTCGACTACCTTCCATTGCGGCCGGTTACTGATCGACAGCAAACCGTGGTTGCGGAAAAAGCGAATGAAAAATTCAACCGGGAAGTCCTGTGCGTCTTCACAATCAGCCGACCAAATGGCGGATGTCATGGCGAGTAGGTACTGGCGACTAAAATGCGCGCTAAAGCCATGGCGGGCCAAGTAGTCTCCAAGCGTTTGATCTTGAGGAAGTCGACCGCAATCGAGATCTGAAGTCGCTAATTTATTGAAACGCAGGATCTCTTTGATCATTCCGAGAAAGCTGGGCGACAGTAGGTTGCCGCGCTGGGCAAACAGTGCATTGAGGTTATTGCCAGCGTATTCCAGCCCGGACGCCTCGTCGCAAACGGAGAACCCCATACAGGTATCTTTACTGGCAACTCCGAGCTCCCCGAACAATTCAAGCAAGTTTGGGTAGTTCCTATCGTTGAAGACAATAAAACCGGTGTCCACAGCAAAACGTCTAGTGCCGATCTGCACGTCGTAGGTCGCCGTGTGTCCACCGATTCGGTCCCGGGCTTCGAAAACGTTGACGCGATGACCTTTTTTGGCCAGTTGATAGGCGCACCCCAGCCCAGAGATGCCCGCTCCTATGACTGCAATGTTCACCACCGGTCACCTGTCAAGGGAAGGATACGGCTGTTACGGGGCAGTCGGTTTTGTGGATCAACACCCTAAGTGGCGCGGCGAAGCGAATTTGGCCTCCCGCGACCCCTGTGATGTCGAGGTATCAAGGTATTGCCGCAGTGTGTATCCTGTGCGGTGGATACGAGGGTTCAACCTTTATGGCAACCAAGGACAACGCAGGTAAATCAGCTGTGGCGAATGGGAGAGGGAAATGGAACGTCCCCACCGGTCGGCGCACGGATGAGTGGAGCGAAGCGCTGGTCCTGGTGGGTGAAAGTCAGGACCGCGCTGCTTTTACGCGCTTTTTCCGACATTTTGCGCCGCTCATCAAGGCATTTGCCCTGTCTGGGTCGAGCCTTTCTGCCACGCATGCGGATGAGTTGGTTCAGGAGGTCATGCTGAAGGTGTGGCAGAAGGCGGGTGGTTTCAACCCCGAAAAGGCAGCGGCCTCCACGTGGGTCTACACCATTGCCCGCAACTGCCGGACAGATATGTTCCGGCGGCTGCAAAAATTCGATACGGCCTTGGCCTCTGATGATTTTGAGCTGGAGAGCGAGGAGGAGGAGTCTTTCGTTGTGCTGCACACCCGCCGCGGAGCCGAGCGAGTCAGGGAGCTACTTGGAGACTTGCCCCCCGATCAGGCGCAAATCTTAGGCAAAGTTTATATGGAGGGTAAGTCCCATTCGGAAGCCGCCGCGGAACTCGATTTGCCACTGGGCACTGTGAAGTCGCGGGTGCGCCTGGCGATCCAGAAGCTGCAGGGTCTTATGGAGGCATGATGGCGGGCGGGATGCACCAGAAAGTCACAGTTTTATTGAAAGTCAGCAGTAAACCGTTCTGGCGGGCCTGCCGTAAGGCAACTATGAAGTTAAGTAGTTTGGACTAAATCACCATGGTTGAACATCATCCCCCAACTGATTTTCTGACGGAGTACGTTGCAGGCGTGCTGCCCGTTGCTCAGTCAGCTTGTGTCGCCGGGCATTTGAGTTACTGTCAACGCTGCCGTCAGCTCACTGACAAACTGGAGGATATCGGTGGTGCCCATTTTGAACAGCTCGACCCCCAGGCGGTGGGTGAGTCGATTCTTGATAACGTCCTGGCGCGGCTCGACGATCCAGAGCCTTTGCGCTATGCAAGAAATGAAGCATCCGATGCACGTCTGCCGGGGTTGCTCGATCGTTTGATCAACGGCGATTACGCCGATCTGGCTTGGAAGCGCGTTACGCAGTCTTTGAGTATCAGCTACTTGAAAACCGGTGACCCCCATCATGAATTTGCGCTGTATCGTATTGCTGATGGGGGGCGTATCCCCGAGCACACCCACGGCGGTAGCGAAATGACCTTGGTACTGCAAGGCGGTTTTGCTGACGAAAGCGGGGAATACCATCCGGGCGACTTTCTGATTCGCGAGGGATGGGACAAGCACTCTCCGGTCGCGCTTGAGGGTGAGGAGTGCATTTGTCTCGCCGTGCTGGATGCGCCCTTGCGCTTCACGCGGTTGCGACACAGATGGCTCAATCCTCTTTTGAAGCTCCGTGCTGGCTGATTTCTTTACCCACTCGTCTCCAGTAGTGTTGAGGGGTATTTGCTCCTGCCAGGCGACCACCCCGGAGGCAGCCGACTGGAAATACAATAACCTCAGGATCGCGGTGATCCCAAAAATCAGGCGAACTTCCCTATGCAACTAGTCATACCCCGTGAAACCCAACCGGGAGAGGATCGCGTTTCTGCGACTCCCGAGACGGTTAAGAAGCTGGTGAGGCTCGGTGCTGAAGTGGTCATCGAATCGGGCGCGGGCACAGGAGCCGGCATCCGGGACGAAGACTATGAAGCAGCGGGCGCCAGCATTGGTTCTGATCGCGCCGCTCTGCTGGGGAGCGCTGATATGGTCCTCAGGCTGAGAAAGCCTGAGCTAGAAGATATTGGTCAGCTCAAGCCGGGTTGCATCCATGTGTCATACCTCGACCCATTTAACGAGAAAGACCTGATTAAGGCCTTTGCCAGTCAGAACGTGACGGCGGTGAGTATGGAAATGATTCCTCGCTCAACTCGTAGCCAGAAAATGGACGCCCTGAGTTCGCAGGCCAACCTGGCAGGCTATGTCGCCGTAACGCTGGCAGCCAATCATATGCCGCGCATTATGCCGATGATGATGACACCAGCTGGCACGTTGAAGCCTGCAAAGGTGTTCATTATTGGAGCGGGTGTGGCAGGTCTGCAGGCAATTGCCACGGCCAAGCGTCTCGGTGCGCGGGTCACGGCATTTGACACGCGACCGGTAGTGGCCGAGCAGGTGCAGTCACTGGGTGCGAAGTTCCTGGAAATTGACCTGGGTGATACCGGTCAGACGGCTGATGGCTATGCAAAGGAGCTGACCCCCGAGCAGGTGGAAATTCAGCTTCAGGCACAAAAGGCTGTGATTGCCGAGTCGGACGTGGTGATTACCACCGCGCAGGTATTTGGTCGCAAGCCTCCGGTATTGGTTGCCGCCGACATGGTAGAGGGCATGGCGCCCGGCTCCGTGATTGTCGATATGGCGGCTGAGACCGGTGGCAATGTTGAAGGGTCGGTGCCGGATCAGGTCGTCAATGTGAACGGCGTCACGATTGTGGGTACCGCGAATTTAGCCAATTTGGCCCCGCGTGACGCAACACAGATGTACGCGAGCAATATGTTTAATTTGGTGGAAGACACCTGGGATACAGAGGCCAAGCAATTTGTCCTTGACCTTGAGAATGACATTCTCCCGGGCTGTGTGATTACCCATGGCGGTGCGATCGTGCATCCCACCATCAAGGAAATTATCGAGGGGGGCAACTGATATGTCCGGTGCAGAGTATTTGCTGTTTATCCTGATGCTGTCGATCTTCCTCGGCTTTGAACTCATTAACAAGGTTCCCGCGACGCTTCACACTCCCCTGATGTCAGGTGCAAACGCGGTTTCGGGTATCACGGTTGTCGGTGCGGTGGCGCTTGCTGGCACAGGTAGCGAGACGATGTCCATGTGGCTGGGTATGGGGGCCGTCACGCTCGCCAGCATCAATGTGGTGGGCGGGTATATGGTTACCGACCGCATGCTCAGTTTCTTCAAGAAGAAGGAGGACTGATCATGGCGATTGAACTGATTACACAACTGGGCTACGTCGTTGCCTCGGGCTTGTTTATATTTGGCCTGAAAATGCTTGGGTCGCCCGCTACGGCGCGGCGCGGCAACATGGTATCGGCTGTTGGCATGTTGGTGGCCGTGATATCTGCGCTACTCGATCAGGGTATTGTTGATTTCACCTATATCGCCGCAGGTATGGTGGTGGGCGGTGCCATCGGTGCTATTGCCGCGAGATCGGTTGCGATGACGTCAATGCCGGAAATGGTGGCGCTCTTCAACGGCCTAGGTGGTGCGGCGTCTTTGCTGGTTGGCTGGGCTGCGCTGTCTCCCGATTCTGGGGCCTTTACGCTGGTCACAATTGTACTGTCGATCCTGATCGGCGGCGTGACGCTCACGGGTTCATTGGTGGCCTACGGAAAGCTATCCGAGACCATTGGCAGCGGTGCGGTGACCTTCTCTGGCCAGCAGGTGGTTAACTCGCTCGTCGTGCTTGGTATTGTCGGTGGTGCGATCATGTTCTGTGCCAACCCGACCGACCTCAGCTGGCTCTATGTGGTGATCGGACTGGCACTCTTGTTCGGCATCATGGCGGTCATACCGATTGGTGGCGCCGACATGCCTGTGGTCATCTCGCTGCTGAATTCCTACTCTGGTCTGGCGGCTTGTGCTGCGGGTTTTGCGATCAACAACAATGTGCTGATAGTGGCCGGGTCCCTGGTCGGTGCCTCAGGCATCATCTTGACCCAGATCATGTGTAAGGCCATGAACCGTTCGCTCTCTAACGTGCTGTTCTCGGGCTTTGCGAGTGTCTCGACTGAGGAGGCGGTAGTAGAGGGAGAAATCAAGCCAATCTCGGTAGAAGATGCTTACTACGTGCTGGAAGCCGCGACCAACGTAGCGGTCATTCCCGGATACGGCATGGCGGTGGCTCAGGCGCAACACGTGGTCAAGGAGCTCACAGAGCTACTGGAGAACAATGGTTGCGAGGTGAATTTCGGTATTCACCCCGTGGCGGGACGGATGCCCGGCCACATGAACGTGCTGTTGGCCGAGGCCGATGTGCCCTATGACCAATTGTTGGAGATGGATGAAATCAACCCGCGTATGGAGACTGTTGATGTCGCGATCGTGATCGGTGCGAACGATGTGGTAAACCCTGCCGCGCGAGAGGTTGAGTCTTCGCCGATCTATGGCATGCCGGTCATCAACGTGGCTGATGCGCGCACTGTATTTGTATTAAAGCGCTCAATGGCCTCTGGCTTCGCGGGTATCGAGAACCCGTTGTTTTACAAAGAGAACACCCGGATGCTCTTTGGCGATGCCAAGGAGAGCATCGGTGGGCTCGTTCGCGAGTTCAGCTAATCTGGCTCACAGTAAGATTGACCCCGCCACGTGCGGATTTTTTACGCCCGCGTCAGGAACTTCGATTCTGCTCAGTCTGAAATTGTAGCCGTGCCAGACGCTGATACAGATCGCAGCGAGCTATCAGGGCGTCGTGGGTTCCACTGTCGATGACCTGGCCTCCGTCCATCACCACAATACGGTCGGCATTGATTACGGTTGAAAGGCGGTGCGCAATAATGATGGTGGTGCGTTCACGCATGATTTCAGTAAGCGCCTGCTGCACATGCCATTCGCTCTCGGTATCCAGTGCGCTGGTGGCTTCATCGAGCAGCAACAATTCCGGATCACTGAGAATGGCACGAGCCAGCGCGATACGCTGGCGTTGCCCGCCCGACAGCCGGACCCCCTGAGCGCCAAGGTGGCTGTGGTATCCATCGGGCAGGGTGTGGATAAAATCGTGGGCGTGTGCCATCTGCGCTGCGGTTTCCACCGACTCCTGGGAGGGGTTCGATGCGCCGTAGGCGATGTTGTAAAAAATATCTCCTGAGAACAGGGTAGGTTGCTGCGGAACCAGGGCGATTTTTTGGCGCCACGCATCCAGTGGAATATCGCGCAGATCGGCGTGACCGAATTGGATCGCCCCCGCATTCGGGTCATAAAACCGTAGCATCAGTTCAAATACGGTTGATTTTCCGGCACCCGAGGGGCCTACCAGTGCAACAGACTCTCCATGCTGGATGTCGAGTGTGAAATCACTAAGCGCCGGGTAGCTAGGCCGGCTGGGGTAGGCGAAATGGACGTTCCGAAAGGCCATTGCCTTATGGCATTCGGGTGTTGTGGTTCCCCTATCCGGGATCTCACTGGTCTCGGCCAGTAATTCCATCAGTCGCTCCGCGGCTCCCGCAGCGCGTTGCAGATCTCCCCAGACTTCGGAAAGCGTGGCGAAAGCGGTGCCTACCATCACTGCATAAAACACGAACGCTCCCAATTCCCCCCCCGTCATCCGGCCTTCGATTACGTCGATGCCGCCCGACCACATCATGCCCACCATGCCGCCCATTAGCAGGAAAATGGCAAATCCAGTGAGCAGTGCGCGCTGAAACACGCGGGCGCGGGCGACGACAAAGGCCTGTTCTACGTCCCGGCCAAAGCCGGTTTTCTCGGCAGCCTCGCGGTTGAAACTCTGAACAACCTTGATCGACTGAAAAATCTCACCCGCGTGACTGCCCACCTCTGCGATGGTCTGCTGGCTTTTGTTCGACAGCGTTCTGACCCGTCGGCCGAAGATCAGAATCGGCAGCAGCGTCACCGGCACGGCAACGAGAATGACCAGGCTCAGTTTGAGATTTGTGATCACCATCAGCGTCAGTGCGCCGATCAGCGTCAACGCATTACGAGCCGCCATACTCACCGAAGAGCCAATCAGCGTCTGCAATAACGTGGTATCGGTGGTCAGGCGCGACATAATTTCGCCTGAGTGATTGCTCTCGAAGTAGCTGGGCTGCAGGTGCACGAGATTATTGAAGACGGCACTGCGCAAATCGGCGCTCACGCGCTCGCCCAACCATGACACCAGATAAAACCGTGTCATCGCGCCGATCGCCATGGCGATACCAATCATCAGCATAAAGCTGACGGCTTTATACAATCCGGAGGAGTCCGCCCCGGCGAAGCCCTCATCGATCAGTATCCGCACGCCATAACCCAATGCGAGCTGCGCTCCGGCAGTGAACACCAGTGCAGTACTGGCCGCAACCAATCGACCTTTATGAGGCCATAAAAAGCCGAGAAGTTGCCGTAGGGGTGCCAGCGACTTTGCCCGCGGAGGCACGGCGTCTCGATCGGTCACAGTATCAGTGGGGGGAGGATCGATCGAAGATTCAGTCACAGCGGTACTCGGTGTGTGGGTTAGCAGGAAATGATAGCGAGGCACAGTCTACGCGGGACAGAAAGAAAAAGATCGCAGAGGGCGTTCGGCCCCGAGTATCGTCCAAGCGGCGATCATCCAATGTTGCGTTGATTCAGTCGGGCTCTGTGCTCTCGGGCTGTGGCGCAATGAGCCGGCCAAAAAATACGCCCAGCTCAAATAGCAGCCACATCGGGATAGCGAGTAAAGACTGTGAAATAATATCGGGCGGCGTCAGAAGCATGCCAAAGACGAAGCATCCAACAATGATGTAGGGCCGCTTTCTGGCCAACGAAGCGGGGCTGGTAACACCGGTCCAGATCAGGATCACTGCGGCGATGGGCATTTCGAAAGCAATACCAAAGGCAAGGAAAAGCTTCAGCACGAAATCGAGATAGCTGTTGATGTCGGTCATGACCTGAACGCTTTCCGGACCTACGCTGGTGAAGAAGGCAAAGATGAGCGGAAAAACGACAAAATAGGCGAAGGCGGCGCCGGCATAAAAGAGCAGTATGCTGGAGGCCAGCAGGGGCATCGCCACCCGCTTTTCCTTCTGATAAAGCCCCGGGGCGACAAATCCCCAGATCTGGTAGAGGATCACCGGTATAGCCAAAAAGATGGCCAACACCAGACTCAGCTTGAAGGGGGTGAGAAAGGGAGATGCGACACCTGTCGCGATCATCGTGGACCCCTCTGGCATCAGCTCCCTCAGTGGCGCCGAGACAAATCCGTAAATTTCGTTGGCAAAAGGGAATAGGACGATAAAACCGATAAGCACCCCCAGCACGCATCGCAAAAGCCGGTCACGAAGCTCGGTGAGGTGCGCCACCAAGGACATGGGTGGATCTTCATGTTCAGTCGAGTCGGTCATACTGATTTGGAGGTGCTGTCAGGTGTATCGGCGTTGGGGGAGGTGTTCGCGGGTACGTCCTGATGATGGGGAGCGGGCTGGGAGGAAGATGCGGGTGGCGCGTCTTCAGCGAATCCCTTCAGCTCGTGCTCAATGGATTGGGTGGTATGGCGCACCTGTTGCTCAAATTCCTGTGACTCTGCCTTTAACTTCTGCATGATTTCGTCGTTGTGTAGCTCGCGCCGCACTTCTGTTCGAATCTGATCAAAACTTCGACGAAAACGATTTACCCAGGCGAGGGTAGTGCGCACTGCGCCAGGAAGCTGGTCTGGCCCCACTACAAGCAGACCTACCACTCCGATCAGCAGCAGCTCGGCAAAGCCGATATCGAACACGTGTCGCAGTCCTGCTTAACCAGCAGGCTTGTCGGAGTCCTGCTCCTTCCCCGGTGGGGGGTTGGCGACTCCATCGCCGCTCGACTCGTCCTTGCTCATGCTGTCCCGAAAGCCTCGAATCGCGCTGCCCAGGTCCGTGCCGATATTACGTATCCTCGACGTACCAAAGAGCATGACGACAATCGCAAAGATGATAAGGAGTTGCCAGATACTGATTCCGCCCAGACCCATAGTCCCTCTCCGTGTGTTTAAGCGTTTGACGAGGCAGCATTATGGCCTTTTCGCGCGGCTTTTTCTGCCAAACCTGACAGTCCCAGTCGAGTGTTGAGCACTTTGATGACCGCAGTATGGTCAAGATCAAGATGCGACAGCATCACCAGGGTATGAAACCACAGGTCTGCCACCTCATTCACCAGTGGGTCAGCGTCGCCGCTATCCGCGGTATCCCTGGCCGCCAAAATCACCTCGGTGGCCTCTTCACCGACTTTTTCGAGGATCTTGTTGAGCCCCTTCGCATGAAGCGAAGCCACGTATGAGCTCTCGGGCGCGGCCGCCTTCCGCTCGGCGAGAATGAGGTCTAACCTCGTCAAGGTGTCATCCATTTACCCCTCCTCCGTTAATTCCCAATCACTGCTGCCGGGCTGATAAAAAAAGCAGGTCCGCCGGCCGGTGTGACAGGCACCGACACCCCTTTGTTCAACGCTGAGTAGCAGCGTGTCTCCGTCGCAGTCCAGCCGCACATCGACCAATCTCTGTGTGTTACCAGAGGTCTCTCCCTTACGCCACAGCGCATTGCGAGAGCGCGACCAGTACACTGCCTCGCCGCTGTCCAGGGTGAGCGCCAGCGCCTCGGCATTCATCCATGCCAGCATCAACACATCGCCAGTTTCGACGTCTTGCGCAATGGCGGGTATGAGGCCCTGATCATTCCAGCGCGGTGCCAGCGTTTCAGGTGTTTGGGATGCGGTTTTTGTCATGGCGCTAGTATGCCAGAGGCAACGTGAGGGGGTTACCGGTATCGGCCAATGCTCGCCACGAGCAGGCCGCCGCCGCCGATCAGCAGCCAGGCAGTTCCGCCCGTTGAGGCTGAGATGCCTACTCCCAGAGCAAACGCACTTGCGGTGGCCAAAGGAAGTATCCAATCTGGAGCAGATGCTTTGATCGGGGGGGGGTGGGTGGATTGGCGCAGCCGGGACATGATCATGTCGGGAAGAAGTGGAAGTGTTTCCAGCAGCGCTGGCGCCTCTTCCTGCAATCGTTTGCTCACCGTTTGCAACGAGTACCGATCCGCTAACCATTTTTCCAGAAACGGTTTAGCCGTATCCCATAAATTCAGCTGCGGGTAGAGCTGTCTGCCCAGCCCCTCAATATTCAGTAAGGTTTTCTGCAGTAGTACCAGCTGAGGCTGAACCTGCATATCGAACTGTCCCGCGGTCCGGAACAGGTTCACCAGCATGTGGGCAAAGGATATTTCCTCTAGCGGTCTTTCAAATACCGGCTCACACAGGGTACGCATGGCCGCCTCGAACTCAGCGATCGGTGTCTCGTGAGGTACCCATCCACACTCAATGTGAAGCTTCGCGCAGAGTCTGTAGTCCTGATGAAAAATAGCGAGCAGGTTGCGCGCCAAGTAGTAGAGATCGTGCTCATCTAGTTGGCCGACGATGGCGCAGTCGACAGCCATATAGCGCGGATTCTCCGGTTGGGTGCAATCAACGAAGATATTGCCCGGGTGCATGTCTGCGTGAAAAAAACTGTCACGGAAAACCTGAGTGAAAAATATTTCGACCCCGCGCTCTGCCAATAACTTCAGATCAACTTGTTTACCTCGCAACGTGTCGATGTCACTGACGGGCACACCGTAGATGCGTTCACTGACCATGACGGCTTCACAGGTGAGAGACCAGTTCATCTCGGGGACGTAAACCAGCTCCCCCGACTGAAAGTGACGCTTCAGTTGCGACGCGTTGGCGGCCTCGCGTCGGAGGTCAAGTTCAGCGCGAATAATGCGATCGTATTCTTTGACCACCTCAACGGGTTTGAGCCGGCTAAAACTGGACCATCGCGCCAGGACTTTGGCAACGTGGCGCAATATTTTGAGGTCTTGATCGATCACCCTTTCAATACCCGGGCGCAACACTTTCACTACGACATCACTGCCATCGGGTAAACGCGCACCGTGGACCTGCGCCACAGAGGCCGCCGCCAGAGGGTTGGCTTCGAATTCTGCGAAACACTCATTTAAATCGCGACCCAGCGCAGTCTCAATGCGCTGAATCGCTTCTTTAGCGGGGAAGGGGGGCACTTGATCCTGAAGCTTTGCGAGTTCATCCGCGATATCGAGAGGCAAAAGATCCCGTCGGGTGGAGAGCAGTTGCCCGAATTTGATAAAGACCGGCCCGAGATCTTCCATTGCTCTGCGCAAACGCTCTCCACGTGGTGTATTAGCAGGCACCGACAGTACTGGGAAAATACGCAAGATCAGGGACAGTAGACGCGGGCGCTGATCAGAGGGCAGCAACTCATCGAGCTGGTAGCGCGCCGCGGTACGGTACAGGGCGATTAGTCGATTCATTGTCCTGTCCTGCGATCAGCTGCTTTAGCCAGTAGTTTTGCAACTTTGTGTTGGGCTCGTTCCACGCGCATCGACACCGACTGTACCGCGTCAAAAAAATGGTCAAGCTCGGTCTGAGGGGGGGTCAGCTTGCCTTCCTCAAGGAGATACTCTGAGAGCTGTCGCGTGAGGCTTATGCGGGCGCCTTCGCCCCAACGAAAGATGCCTCTGATGGTTTCAGCAATCTGGTGGCCCACCACGTCACCGAGTGCGTCAACCAGAGGCGCCTCCCAGTCGATTTCTATGCGTGAAATGACCTGTTGCAAGGTGATCAGGCTGGCGCTGCTGCCCTCAAGTTCAATGCCGCTATTGATCAGGACAGCGGCCGGGTCATCGGAGGTGGCGAGCGACGCGAAGTCCTCGATAGAGCCGCGAACAAAGGCCGCGGTCGGCGCTTCACAGTGATTCATCAGCCGCACTTCCGGGCCCGTCACAATTTCCACAAAAAGCGTCAGGTCAAACGAGCTGATTTCCATCCCCAATCGGGTACCCACAAGACCTTCCAGTTCCCGGTGTGACGTGGGCGCCAGCCGGATTGCCTGATTTAACGCGCGCTCAGCACCGGCAAGCGCCGCGCCAATAAGCGCGGGGTCGTGCTTGGTCATGCCTTGAAGCCCTGATGCACGGCAACAATCCCGCCGGTCATGTTGTGATATTGGCTGTCGACAAATCCTGCGTTGGCCATCATCCCGAGCAGGGTTTCTTGATCAGGATGCTGACGGATAGACTCCGCGAGATAGCGGTAGCTATCGGCATCCTGAGCAATCCAGCGCCCCATGGCGGGGAGGATTTGAAAGGAGTACTGGTCATAGATTTTACCCAGAAGTGGCGATACTGGCTTGGAGAATTCCAGCACTAACAGGCGGCCTCCAGGCCGCAGTACGCGGAGCATGGACCGCAACGCCATGTCTTTGTCCGTGACGTTGCGCAGACCAAAAGCAATGGTGATGCAGTCGATGCTATTGTCCTCAAAGGGCAGGGCCTGAGCGTCCGCCTGAACCACGTCGACGTTCCCCGCCGCACCAGTATCTATCAGCCGATCGCGGCCCACCTCGAGCATAGCGGCATTGATGTCAGCGAGTATTACCCGCCCTTCAGATCCCACGAGGCGCGAAAATTTGGCTGCCAGATCGCCGGTTCCCCCCGCGATGTCGAGCACCGTCTGCCCGGGTCGTACACCGCTTAGTTCAATGGTGAAACGCTTCCAGAACCGATGAACTCCTCCCGACATCAGGTCATTCATCAGGTCATAGCGGCTCGCGACCGAGTCGAAGACATCGCGCACCAGATGAGCCTTGGCTTCCCGGTTGACGCGAGTGAAGCCAAAGTCGGTGGTGCCGTCGTCCGCGTTATCCGCTATGTCTTCTTTCATGGGCCCGTGCTCGTGAAGTTGCTGGCCTTTTGCCAGTCGGCCAGCAAGTGTACCTGAGCATGCAGGTAGTGTTCAGGGGGGGGTGGAGGTGGGCAGACGCCGGCGCAAGGGGTTACCGAGGCGAGATTAAATCTGCCGCGCCCGCTGGGCTCAGGGCCCCCGTTGGATCGGGTTCACGGCGTAAAGTGCAGTACCTGAATATCGGGCTCTCGCGTCTGCCCCACCGCCTCCAGCTGTTGCAAATAGCGCTGCCAGTATTGATCTTGTCGCTCCGACAGATCACGCAGATACGACCAGTTGTAAAGACCGGAGTCGTGACCGTCATCGAAACTGATCTGTATCGCGTAGTGTCCTATCGGTTCGATGCCCGCTATGGCAACAGAAGACTTTCCGGTCTGTAGAGTTTCCTGTCCCGGTCCGTGTCCGCGTACCTCGGCGGAGGGCGAGAACACCCTCAGAAACTCCGCGCTCAGTTTGAACTCAGCGCCGTCTGAAAATGTGAGGGTCAGCATGCGCTGACTCCGTGAGTAATTGAGCGCATCGATTCGGTGCTGACTTGGGGTGCTCATAGTGCTACTCCCGGTGCACCGGGCTCGCGCTTCAGAAGCAAGGTATCCATATTAGCCTGTGCGGTCAGTGACCTTGCACGCGCCATGTCGGAGCGGCTGGCGAAGGGGCCCAGATAAACCCGATACCAGAGACCATTGTCACTGTCGCTTAACTCAATACTCGCTTCGAGTCCCAGCAGTGCCAGCTCTCCTCTTCGACGGTCTGCATCGGATTCCTTTCGGAAAGACCCTGCCTGTAAAAGGTACTCGGTATTGGACTTTGAGGCTTCGCGGAGATCAGCGGGCTCGATATCAGGGCTAAGATCCAGTTCCTGATTGGGCAATACCTGGTAAAAGTCGAAACGAGGGCCGCTTTCGATTTGTAAAGTGGGGAGCGCAGGGGCTGCCGCGGCAAGGACGTCCTCGGCGGATTCTGACCAACGGTCTGCCCCGACGGCTGCGAGCAGGCCTGCTGCACAGCCTGCGACAAACCCCTGAACGTGTGCCTTGGAGAGCGTTGCGGGCGGCGCGTGTTGGGTCTGGCCTCTCGCCCCCCGGGTTACGGCGGGTCGGCGCGGCGATCTGGCAGGCTTTGCCGGCATGGTTACATGCTCTCTGGCGCAGACACGCCCAGTAAATCAAGGCCACTGGCGATCACTTGTTTGGCTGCGGTGATCAGTGCCAGCCGTGCTCGCATGGTGTCAGGTTCTGCCTCGAGAATGTTGTGTGCATTGTAGAAACTGTGAAAGTCGGCCGCTGCCTGCCGGAGATAATTGGCGACGTCGTGGGGTTCCAGTCGCTCCGCTGCACCCGCCACCACCTCCGGGAAGCGACCTAGGCTGATCGTCAGTGCGAGCGCTTCGGGCTCCATCAGGCAGTCAAGGTGCTCAAGGCCTTCTGTGGCAGCGGCGGCATCCGCTACGTCCTCTGCCTTGCGCAACACACTCACTGCTCGTGCATGAGCGTACTGAATGTAATAAACCGGATTCTCGTTACTGCGCGCTAGCGCCAAATCCACGTCAAAAGTCAGCTGTGAGGAGGGAGCTCTCGCCACTAAAAAATAGCGCGTGGCGTCGCGGCCTACCCAATCAATAAGGTCACGTAGCGTCACGTAACTACCCGCGCGCTTGGAGAGCTTGACCTCTGCCCCCTCCCTCATGACAGTCACCATCTGGTGTAAGACGTACTCTGGCCAGCCCTCTGGTATGCCTGCATTCAGGCCGTGCAAGCCGGCCCGCACGCGGGTGATGGTGCTGTGGTGATCGGCGCCCTGCTCATTGATCACTCGCTCAAAGCCGCGCTGCCATTTATCGTGGTGATAGGCCACGTCGGGCACAAAATAGGTATAGCCACCTTCGCGCTTGCGCATGACGCGATCTTTATCGTCCCCAAACGTGGTGGTTTTCAGCCATAGTGCGCCCTCTTCCTCAAACGTGTGCCCGGCTTGTGCCAGCGTGGACACCGTCTCTTCGACAGCGCCGCTGTCATAGAGGGAGGACTCGAGAAAATATTTATCAAACACGACCGCAAAAGCCTTGAGGTCTTGATCCTGTTCACGTCGCAAACAGGCGACAGCAAATTCGCGGATGGCTTCCAGATCTGCCACATCGCCCTTGGCCGAGATCTCACGGTCTGCTGCTTCGACTGTTTCGTTTGCTAGATAGGCCGTTGCCACATCCTGGATGTAGGTGCCTTGATAGCCGTCCTTGGGCCAATCGGCGTGAGAGGGGTCCTTGCCTTGCGCGCGAGCTTGCACCGAGAGCGCGAGGTTCTGTATCTGCTGTCCTGCATCGTTGTAATAAAATTCTCTTTGTACGACCCACCCCGTTGCCGCAAGCAAACGACCCAAAGAGTCGCCAATAGCTGCTCCTCGTCCGTGACCCACATGGAGTGGCCCGGTGGGATTGGCGGAGACAAATTCCACTTGCACCTTTCTGCCTTGACCCGTGTTGCACCGGCCGAAGTCGGGTCCAGCAGTAATGATCTGTCGGATGACCGCGGTGTGGTGCCGCGGATTGATAAAAAAATTGATAAACCCTGGCCCCGCGATGTTGATCCGGTCGATCAGCGAATTGTCGGGCACCGCCTCGATCAGCTTCGCCGCAAGATCCCGCGGCGAGAGGCGAGCCTGTTTCGCAAGCACCATTGCCACATTGCAAGAGAAGTCGCCGTGCGTCGGGTCTTTCGGATAGTCGATCTGTGGTGGCGCGTCGGGCAGCGCGGCCAGCGCGCCCTCTGATAGCAGTTGTTCCAGCGCCGCAGTCATGAGTGCAGCTAGTTCGGGTTTCATGATCATCCTGTCAGGGTGGTGGCCGCAGCAGTGCGCGGCAAATTCGTGACATTATGGCCAAGTGGCTGCGTGGGCTCCAGCCAAGGAAGTCACAAGCTTTCGTATGGATCAATATCTACCGACCAGTTCAACTTGGAGGAATGTCGGGTACCTTCGGCACTCGCTACCAATGCTCTCATACCGTGGGCCAACGCTCCGCGATGCGATGCCGCAACAATCATATGGCAGCGATAGCGATTTTTACGACGCGCCATCGCCGCCAACACGGGCCCGATGATCCTGCATCCGGGCGGCGCTGGCGCATGTTTTCTCAGCTCTGTCAGGAAATCGAGGCCCTCTTGCTTATCTTGGCTATCACAGCGAATCACACCCAGCGCACCATGAGGCGGGAGCCCGGCCTGCAGCCGCTGTGCAAGCAGAGCAGGGAGTAGCTGGTGATAGGGCGCATCGAGTTGAGCAATGAGGTGATGATCTGGCTGACGCGTCTGAATAAAAACCTCTCCCGCTTTTTCTTCACGTCCTGCCCTTCCGGCTACCTGCGTTACTAATTGAATTAGTCGTTCCTCCCCCCGGAAATCCGGGCTGAAGAGCAATGCATCCGCATCGACGATGGCGACCAGCGTCACGTCAGGGAAATGGTGTCCTTTGCTCAGCATTTGGGTGCCGATCAGCAGCAGGGGTTCGCCGCTTTTCAGGCGTTCGATCAGTGCAGGCATGGCGGCGCGTGATGCCATGGTGTCGCTGTCCACGCGCACGACGGGGAAAGCATTGAAACGCTCACTCAGGAATGTTTCCGTCTGCTGCGTTCCTATGCCACTGCCGACCAACCTCGCGCTGCCACATTGCGCGCAGGTTGCAGGCAGTCGATGGCGACGACCACAGTGATGGCAATGCAGCCCGGGCGGCGCTTTGTGCAGCGTCATGCGCGCGTCGCAAGCCTGACACTCGGCGTTCCAGCCACAGTCGTGACACACCAGGGCGTTGGCAAAGCCTCGTCGGTTCAGAAAGATCAGCGCCTGCTGCCCATCTGTGAGCACGCGATCGATGTGGCCGATGATTTCGTTGGATAAGCCGGCCGACAGGCTGAGGCCGCTGATATCAATCAGGTGCTTGGCAGGCAGCCTGCCCAACCCCGCTCGTTGCGACAATACGTGTCTCTGGTAACGACCTGTGTCGGCGTTCTGCCAGCTCTCGAGGCTGGGTGTCGCGCTGCCCAGCACCACGACACAATCCTCCAGTTGCCCCCGCTTGATGGCGATGTCTCGCGCTGAGTACCGAAGTCCATCCTGTTGGATAAAAGCAGGATCATGTTCCTCGTCGACGATGATCAGCCCCGGCTTCATCAGCGGAGTGAACACCGCCGAACGCGTACCGACAATCACGGCGGCCCTGCCGCTGCGAGCAGCAGCCCAGGTCTTATCGCGTTCGGCGTCACCCATGCCGGAGTGCAGTGCCAGTACGGGCGCTTTGAAGCGCGCTTCAAAGCGGGCGAGGGTCTGGGGGGTGAGAGAAATTTCGGGCAGCAGCACCAGCGCTTGTTGGCCGCGCGTCAGGCAGGCAGCGATGCTTTGCAGGTAGACCTCGGTTTTGCCGCTGCCGGTCACACCGTAAAGGAGGTGGACTGAAAACTGACCCAGTGCGGCAAGGATGTTGGTGATCGCAAGCTGCTGCTCTTCATTAGCCGTAAATGGCGGAGGTAGAGACTCCCAGCGCTGCGCTATGGCGAGATCACAGGTTGTCGCCAACGCCTTGTTAAGCAGCGCCTGGCAAATGCTCCGTGCAAACCCCTCTGTCTTCAATTGGTCAAGGCCTACAGGCCCCTGCCGGAGTCGATCGATCAACGCGGCCTGTTTGCGTGCGTTGTGGGGCGCGCCCGCCGGCAGACCTTGCCCACGTTCTGTCAGGGTGAGGCCTGCTTCGGCAACGCTGCGCTCCGGTTTCCCGCGACGCTCCCCGGGGGACAGTCCAACGGGCAACACTTCCCCAACGGGGTGTTGGTAATAGTCGGCAGCCCATTGCAGTAATGCCAACAAAGGGCGGGGGTAGAGGGGGGATATATCGAGTACGGACGATGCCGAGCGAAGCTGCGCTAAGGGAATGTCCGAGTCACGCGCTTCCTGCACCACAATGGCAGTGAGTGAGCGCCTGCCAAAGGGTACAGTCACGCGCATACCGGGGGTCGCTTTGCCGTTCCACCCTTTTGGTGGGCGGTAGTCAAATAGCCGCCTCAGGGGCGTAGGTACGGCACACTTCCATACCGGTGTATCAGTATTCATGTCCACTGGGTGGGGGATCCAACATCTGCTCGGGAGGCCGATTTTCCTGTGGCAGTGTACTAGAGCGGAACAGTGGCTGTATTCAATGTTGCTATCGGTGCGTGCTCTGGTATCATCCGCGATCTTTTTCGCACCCTACAGTGCTGACGGAGGTTGGCATGAAAGCAGATATACACCCACAGTACGGCGACATCACTGCGCGATGTAGCTGTGGCAACGAAATCAAGACGCGCTCCACTTTAGGAGAAGACATCTCTCTGGATGTGTGCAGTCAGTGTCACCCCTTTTACACTGGTAAGCAGAAGATCGTCGATACCGGCGGCCGCGTTGACCGCTTTAACAAGCGCTTTGGCGGGCGAACACTCAAAAAGTAAGGCGACATAGCCGCAGCAGAACGCCGGCGACTGCCGGCGTTTTTTTTTGCTAGAAGATTTGTTCCAGTCGGTCGGTATCGATCGATCCGCCCGCTTCGCTGTCCCATCCGGGCAATGACTCTTCCAGGAAATATTCCATCACACTGCCCTCAGGCTGCCCGCGAACCCGCAGCCCCGAGGACTTGTCCACCCTCAGTCTCACTATGCCGGGTGGCATCGGTGGCATCGGTGGCACCGGTTCAGCCGGTGGCAGTGCCTCTCTCATAAAGTCGATCCAGATTGGCAATGCGGCTGTGCCGCCAAACTCTCTTCTCCCCAGTGGACTGTAGTCATCAAATCCGATCCAAGCCGTGGTAGTGAGGTCGCGATTAAAACCCGAGAACCAGGCATCTCTGGGGCCATTGGTGGTCCCTGTTTTCCCAGCGATGTCGTCTCGCTCCAGCACCCTGGCGCGGCGCCCCGTACCCCTTTGAATCGCGTCACGCAAAAACGAAGAGACGATATAGGCGACCCGAGGATCCATCACTCGCTCAGCAGCGCGCACCTCGGGCACAGCGGTGCCAAGAATATCCTCCATGCGGACCATCTCGGTTGTCCCTTGCCGGGCATTCTCACAAGCGGGACACGCAACGAGTGGGTCGGCGGCGAAGACAATATTGCCTTTGGCATCCTCAATACGTTCGATCAGCCAGGGCTCTACCTTGAAGCCGTCATTGGCCAGAATGGCGTAACCCGATGCGATATCGAGCGGTGTATAGGTGTGAGTGCCCAGCGCGAGGGTGAGGTTTGCCTGCATGTCTTCGGTATTGAACCCAAGCTGCTCCACGTAGCGAATAAAGCGGCTTACGCCGACTCGCTGCAGTACCCGGATCGATACTAGGTTGCGTGAAAACGCCAGCGCCTCACGGAGTCGCGTTGGACCATAAAATTTGCCGCTGTCATTTTCGGGGCGCCAGATCTCAGCGGCCGCGAGGTTATCCAGCACGACGGGGGCATCATTGATCACGGTGGAAGGGGTGACGCCTGATGACAGGGCGCTGGCATACAAGAAAGGTTTGAAATTGGAGCCTGGCTGGCGCCGGGCTTGACTGGCGCGGTTAAATTTTGACAGCTCGAATCCCATGCCGCCCACCAGTGCCCGGATTGCGCCGTGCTTCGGGTCGAGAGATACCAGCGCAGATTGCGCTTGGGGCACTTGGCTCAGGCGCCAGCCATCCGTCTCCTCGCGAATTCTGATCAAGTCACCGACCGCAAGTAGTGCGGCAGGAGATTTTTCGGCTGCGGCGGTGAGGTTGACTGAGCGATAGCGGCGAACTTTCTCCAAACCGCCCTGCCAGGTAAGTGAGATCAATTCCCCTGATTTGGTGCGCACGGAGACAATGGATTCAGTGATGTGGGTGACGATTCCTGGCGCTAGCTCTGCGATTGTGGGCATACCGCGGAGCGCCTCCTCCCACCTTGCCTGCGTCGCTTGGGGTGTTTCATCCGCTCGTGGCGCCAGGCGCCGCTCAGGCCCGCGCCATCCATGACGCCAGTCATAGGCGCGCAATCCGTTTAGCAGTGCATCTCGCGCAGCCTGCTGTAATTTGGCGTCGACCGTGGTGTAGACCACATAGCCGTCGTTATACGCGGCGTTACCAAACCGCTCTAACATCTCTCGTCTTACCATTTCAGCAACGTAATCAGCATCGACTTCTACCACTTGCCCGAAAAAGGAGGCGGTAACGTTGCTGTGCCGGGCTTGCTGGCTCTCCGAGTCGGTAATCAGTCCCAGACTGGCCATACGGCTCAAAATCCAGTCTCGCCTCACTTTGCCTTTTTCCGGATTGCTCAGCGGGTTGTTTCGCGATGGCGCTTTCGGTACGCCCGCCAGCATGGCGTGCTGCGCCAGGGTGAGCTCGGCCAGCGGCTTGCCGTAGTAGGTTTCTGCTGCTGCTTCAAAACCATAGGCGCGGTGACCAAGAAACACGCGATTAACATAAAGCTCAAAAATCTCTTCCTTGTTGAGTTTTGCCTCGATCTGTAAGGCCAGCAATATCTCGGTGAATTTACGTATAAAGGTTTGATCCAGTGTCAGAAAGTAGTTGCGCGCTACCTGCATCGTGAGTGTTGAACCGCCACTGCCCTTTTTGCCCGTCAGTAGTAGCTCCGAGACCGCCCTTGCAAGGCTTAATGGTTCAATGCCTCCATGCTCAAAGAAGCCGTCATCCTCTGCCGCCAGGAGCGCGTTAACGAAACTCTGGGGAATCTGCTCGAAGCGCAGGGGCTTTCTTTTCTGCTCGCCGAATTGCCCGATGAGCGCACCGTCCCGACTCAGTACCCGCAGCGGGGTTTGCAGCGTGATATTTCTGAGGGCACTTTCCTCTGGCAATCGGGGGCTCAGGTAGAGATAAAGCCCCGCCAGCCACCACAGCCCGGCGCACGCAATCAGTACGGTATATCGTGTCAGTCTGTGGTTCATCGTAAATCAAGCTCTCCGGATGGCCGTGCTTATGTGGGCCCTGCTGCCGGTTTGAAAGAAGTCCCGTGGTGGCAACATGTGCTGAACAGAAACATATCAGGGCTATTGCGGAGATTTCACACAATTCCTGATATTAAGTGATCTTTTACCGACTTTGTCCTGTCATTCGATCGTTGCGTCGTCGTATGGTCGTCGGTCAGGGTATGTGACTCCCGTTAACGGGACATCGACACACGCAAAGGACTGACAAGTGTTGAGGGTATTTGGCGCTGCCAAATCATCGCAGATCCTCGGGGTCGACATCAGCTCCACAACAGTGAAGTTACTCGAGCTGAGGCGGCACGGAGAGCGATACCGGGTAGCGAGCTATGCGGTAGGGTCGCTGCCTCCTGAGGCTGTGGTTGAAAAAAATGTTAACCAGATCGAGACCGTCGGCGTTCTAGTTGAGGGCTTGTTACTGCGCACTAAAACGAAGGCACGCCGCGTTGCAGCGGCGGTTTCGGGTTCCTCTGTAATCACCAAGACGATTGCGATGCCAGCAGGCCTCTCGGAAGAGGATCTCGAGGCTCAGCTCACGTTAGAGATCGATCAGTACATCCCCTACTCACTGGAGGAAGTGGCGGTTGATTTTCAGAGACTGGGACCCGTTCCTGGCCGCCCGGATGAAGTCAATATCCAGCTTGTAGCGTGTCGTCAGGACACCATCGACTCTCGCGCAGAGGCGTTGGAGCTGGCGGGTCTGACCCCGACGGTGATGGATGTTGAGATTTTCGCCTTGGAGCGGGCACTCAGTTTACTTGACTCGCAGTTGCCACATGCCCGGCCGCATAGCATCGCCATGGTTGATATTGGCGCGAGTACGACGACGCTGTCGGTTTTCGTTGCGGGTGAATCGGTTTATGTCCGTGAACAGCTGTTCGGCGGCAAGCAACTTACCGACGAGATCGCGGATCGTTACGACCTCTCCTCAGAGCAGGCTTGTGTTGCTTTGCGGCAGGGCGGATTGCCCGAAGGTTATGAGAGCGAGGTGCTCGGCCCTTTTTGCGAAGATGTGGTGCAGCAGATTAGCCGATCTTTGCAATTTTTCTTTTCTTCGAGTGAGCACATCTCGCTTAACTGCATTGTTTTATGCGGCGGGGTTGCGTCCACACCTGGACTCGTTGATGTCGTCGAGGCGCACTTGTCCACACCCACCATTGTGGCGAATCCATTCGCTGACATGTCGATTAGTCCGGCTGTCAACGCACAGGCTTTGGCTCAGGATGCACCCGCCATGATGGTGGCCTGCGGCTTGGCGATGCGGAGTCCTTACTGATGCCCTCCATCAACTTATTGCCGTGGCGTGAAGGTCGGAGGCAACGACGCAAACATCAGTTTTTGCTGGGGTTAGGATCGGTGCTGATCGCTGCGATGCTATCGCTGTGGGTGTGGGGGCAGGTGGTGAATATCCAGATCAGCGGTCAAAAAATGCGTAACGAGTACCTAGGCACCCACATCAGATTGCTTGATCAAGAAGTGTCTGAGATCCGCGATCTTCAGCACAAGCGTAACCAGCTGATAGCGCGGATGAGGGTGATTCAGTCGCTACAGGGAAATCGCCCTGTCATGGTGAGGTTGCTGGATCAATTGGCAAAAGCCGTGCCCGACGGGGTTTTTTACACCTCCCTTAGAACTCGCGCTGAGGTGGTGTCGATACAGGGCATCGCGGAATCCAATAACCAAGTCTCCCGGCTCTTACGCCACCTTGAAGCCTCAGATTGGCTAGAAAGCCCGAATCTCGATGCCGTTCAGGCAGCCCCTGATTATGGCGACCAGGCGATGACTTTCACGCTCACGGTGAATCTGCAGCTCCCTGAACTGGGTAAGGAGCGATCACTGTGAGCGTCGTTGCGCACCTTAGGGCCCTGAATGAAATCGATCTAGCCGACCTGGATATGGAGGATCTGACCAACTGGCCGTTGGCGCTCAAGCTCATCCTGCTGTCGCTACTCTTTATCACTGCGCTGATATCAGGTTTTTACCTGCACATCGAGGATGTGGAGAGACAGCGGGTGGTGGTGGAGCAAAAGGAGGTGGCACTGCGGCAGGAGTTTGAGCAGAAAGCGTTCGAGAGTGCCAACCTAGACGTGCACAAGGCTCAGTTGCGAGAAATGCAAGACCGTTTTGGTGCGCTGGTTGCGCAGTTGTCCTCTCAGAATGAAGTGCCTGGTTTGCTGGAAGACATCACCGAGAAAGCAGAGCTCAACGGCCTCAATATCGAGCGGATAGATCTTTTGCAGGAGGAAGCGCAGCCTTTTTATGGGGCGTTGCCGATCGCGATTGAAGCAGTCGGTTCCTACCATGATATCGGCGCGTTTATCTCAGGAATGGTGGGTCTCCCGAGAATTGTGACGTTGCATGACTTTGAAATCGTATTCGAAAAAGACGGGGAACCCATGCTGGGATTGAGCATTCTGGCCAAGACTTATCGTTACCGCCGGGACGACGATGATTCGTGAAGCTGGCGTGGGGCGACTCACAGGGCTTGCGGCCATCGTTTTATGCGGTGTGCTCGTATCCTGTGTCGATCACGGACTGGATGATCTCGATCAATTCATGGCTGAAACCCGCGCTCGCCCCGGTGGCGTCGTTGAACTCATTCCAACCTTTATTTCTTACGATGCCTTCGCCTATGAGGCGACGACTATACGCAGCCCATTTGATCGCCCTGTGGACAGTGAGGGTTTGGCAAGCCTGTCCCTGCGCTTGGGGGTGCGGCCTGAAGCTCAGCGGTTGAGGGTCTATTTGGAGGGCTTTACGCTCGACTCACTTATGATGGTGGGTTCTCTGCGACGCAGCGGAACAGATTGGGCCCTGATCAAGGATCCCGACGGCGGAGTGCATCGGGTGAAGCGAGGGGACTACCTTGGCCGTGATCATGGCCGGGTTGTGGATATGGGTAGCGGTTACGTCGCTGTTATTGAGATTGTGCCTGACGGTACGGAAGACGGCTGGGTAGAGCGGCCGAGAACCATTGAGCTCATAGGGAAGTGAGAGAAGGAGAGGCGGTAATACAACGCACTGATCCTCTATGGTGCAATGGCGTCCGCGTACTGGGCTGGCTTTTGATTGTCTGGAGTAGTTTCTGGCCTGGCGCGGTGATCGCACAGCCTGCTATGACTGAGAAAGCCGAGCGGGTCGCGGTTGCTGACGACCCCATCTGGACCGGCGTTAATCATGTCACTGACTTGACCTTTCGTCGCTCCAGCGCAGGTGAGGGGATGTTAACCCTCAGCCTCAGCCATGCCAGTGTAGACGCGAGCGTATTCAGTGAAGGCGGCGTCATTACCCTGCAATTCCACAATGCGACTGCGGCGGAGGCTTTGATCCGGCGCTTTGACACCGCAGACTTTGCTACGCCAGTAAAAGGGTTCGAGATAAGCGCTCAACACCAGAGCGTCCGCATACAAGTTCGTGTGGACGGATCCCACGATTACTTCACGGACCAAGCTGGCGCGCGCTTCGTGCTCACGGTCTCGCCGCGTACAGAAAAGAAAACACAAGCACGCCTGAAGCAGTTTGATTATGTGGGAGACGGTATTTCCCTCAACTTTCAGGATATTGAAGTGCGGGCAGTACTCCAGTTGATCGCCGACTTCACGGAATTGAATCTTGTCACCTCGGACACCGTGACGGGTAACATCACTTTGCGGCTGCAAAACGTGCCTTGGGACCAGGCGTTGGATCTTGTGCTGAAAACGCGTGGACTCGACAGCCGGCAAATCGGCAGCGTATTGATGGTGGCCCCCGCTCAGGAAATTGCCGAACGCGAGCGTCAGCAAATAGAGGCCAATAAACAGTGGGCTGAACTGGCGCCCTTGCGATCTGATTTTATCCGCATTCGCTATGCCAAAGCGGCCGATGTCGTGGGGCTGTTCGAAGCCGGCTCGGCAGCGGGCGGCAAACTGATTTCCGAGAGAGGCTCTGCAGTGGTCGATGAACGGACTAACTCGATCATAGTGACTGATACGACCGATAAGCTCGCGGAAATCCATGACATGATCGAGAAGGTCGACATTCCTATCCGTCAGGTCATGATCGAAGCCCGCATTGTGATCGTGTCTTCTAATATTGAAGAGCAGCTTGGGATTCGCTGGGGCGGTGGGCACCTCAACGCCGAGAGTGACCGTTTCACTGCTGTTGCTGGCAATATGGCAGGTGTCACCAGCCTGAACAGTCAGGCCCTCAACGGGGTCAGCCCGGTTGCGCTTCCGACGGCGCCTTTTGTCGATTTGGGGGTGGACGCTGCGACTTCCGGTTTCGCTGTGGGGTTTACCTCGAGCGATCTGTTTCTGACGGCGGAACTGTCGGCAATGGAGGCAGCGGGAGGGGCTGAGGTGGTATCGCAACCCAAGGTGATCACAGGAGACAAACAAAAGGCCAGTATCAAGTCTGGTACGGAGATCCCCTATCAGGAGGGAGCCGCTTCTGGGGCCACGACCACGGCGTTTAAAGAGGCCGTGTTGAAACTGGATGTGACGCCAAACATCACGCCAGATGATCGGATACTGCTAGATCTGTTAGTCAATCAAGACTCTGTGGGTGATCTTGTGCCGAGTGGGAATGGGGGCCTGATACCGACCATCGATACCACCGAATTAAGCACTCAGGTGTTGGTTGGCAATGGGGAGACTGTCGTTTTGGGGGGCGTGTTCAAAAAGGAAGAGCTGACAAAGACGGAAAAGATGCCATTACTGGGGGATATCCCGTATCTTGGGGCCCTGTTTAAAAGCACCGCGAATGCCCAACAGAAGACCGAAACCCTGATTTTTATAACGCCCACAATTTTATCTGAGGCACTGGTGAACTGAATCGCGCGATCATGTCCGAGGAACCTCAAGTTTTTTGTCTGTTTATGATCGGGCCGATGGGGTCAGGTAAGTCCACCGTGGGACGTCATCTCGCCAGCCTTTTACATTGTGATTTTGTTGACAGCGACGCCGAGATCGAGACGCGCGCGGGTGCTGATATTCCGTGGATATTTGATGTAGAGGGCGAGGACGGCTTTCGGCGGCGAGAAGCCAGCGTATTGCAGGAACTTTCGGAGCAGACACGGGTCGTCATTGCTACTGGTGGCGGTGCAGTCGTGACAGCCGCCAACCGGGAGCTGATGTCTCGGCTTGGGGTCGTCATTTATCTCGATGTGAGCGTGGCGCAGCAGGTCAAGCGCACGGGGTCGGGGGAGGGGCGTCCTCTGCTTAAAGGCGGAGACCGCCAAGCAACATTAGGACGCCTGATGGCGGAGCGGGAACCGCTTTACAGGGAGCTGGCAGATGTCATCATTTCCGATGGCGGCAGCAATGCACGAAAGGTTGCCAGGCAAATTCAGCAAGCACTTGAGGATCGCGGCCTTTTAGTTCGAGGCGCGAACTGAGTACTACCCCCCGGGAGCGATTTATTCATGGCAGAGGCCCTCCATACCGTTCACGTTAACCTGGCTGCTGACAGTCTCGAACGAAGCTACCCCATTGAAATAGGTCGCGGCCTGCTGACTGACACCTCGCGGTGGCAGCAATGGGTGGGTGGCCGCGGCGTTGTGCTTGTGACAGATGATCAGGTCGGACCGCACTACGCCGCGTCTTTGCACAGCGCGCTGGGTGAGGTCGGGCGCTTTACCACGGTGCAGCTACCTGCCGGCGAACAGCACAAGCATATGGGCACCGTACAGCAGATTCTCGATGCGGCGCTGGGTGATAGGCATGAAAGGCAGAGCCTTTTTATTGCGCTGGGTGGCGGCGTCATCGGTGACATGACGGGGTTTGCGGCGGCCTGCTTTCTCCGTGGCGCAGACTTTATTCAGGTACCCACCACCTTACTGGCGCAGGTGGATTCTTCTGTGGGCGGCAAGACGGGCGTGAATCACGCCATGGGGAAAAATCTGATTGGCGCTTTTCATCAGCCGCGCCGAGTGGTCGTAGATCTCGATACGCTTGGCACCTTGCCCGAGCGCGAGTACGTTGCAGGTTTGGCCGAGGTCATAAAATACGGCTTGATTCGCGACAGCGCTTTTTTTGACTGGTTGATTCAGCACGCGTCTGATCTTAAGGCGCGTCATCTGGAGACGGTCGCCACCGCTGTACGCCGGAGTTGCGAGGTTAAGGCTGCGGTTGTTGCAGAGGATGAGCGAGAGAGTGGTGCGCGCGCTCACCTGAACTTTGGACACACGTTTGGTCATGCCATCGAGCGTATTCAGGGGTATGGTCAATGGCTGCATGGCGAGGCGGTTGCGGCGGGGATGGTCATGGCCGCCAGGCTGTCATCGGCGCGCGGCGCGATTGAACCAGCAACTGTTGCGCAACTGATCGATTTTAATCAGTCGCTAGGACTCCCCATCGGTCCGCCACCCGGTGTGACCGCTTCTAAACTGCTGGATGCCATGTCCAGCGACAAAAAAGTGGCTGCCGGTAAAGTTCGCTATATTTTACTACAGCGGTTGGGTAGTCCGGTCATCACCGAAAGCGTCACAAAGCGCGACATTGAGGGCCTGATAGACGCCTAATCGGCGAAGTTGACGGCAATTGAGTGGCGCCCGATGGGTGTGTAAACTACGTCCCCTTTTGTTTAGGCCCCGATAGGGGTTGTTTCTCCGGCCCATCGCGCCGGTTCACCAGTGAAACGTGGATATATGAGTCAAGGTTCAAGAGCGGGTGATGCCGAGTGCCAGCCGGCAAGCTCGCGCGGTCTTTACCGCCCCGAGGAATTTCGGGACAATTGTGGATTCGGTCTGATCGCCCACGTGCAGGGTGAGGCGAGCCATCGCTTGCTCCAAACAGCTATCGAATCGCTTACCTGTATGACACACCGTGGTGGCATCGCCGCTGACGGGCGGACCGGCGACGGTTGTGGGTTGCTCATGCAGATGCCCGATGCCTTCATGCGTGATGCAGCATCGACGTCGCTCGGTGTCACGCTCGGTGAGCGCTACGCGGTGGGTATGGTGTTCATGGGCCAGGACGAGGCCCGCCAGCAGGCATCACGCGAGGCGATTGAAGTTGCGATTCAGGCCCAGGAACTCAGTGTGCTTGGCTGGCGCGAGGTGCCGATAGATACGACAGTGTGTGGCGAGATAGCCCTGGACCAGCTGCCCAAAATAGAGCAGGTCTTTGTCGATGCAGCGGGTGAGGATCACGAGCATTGCTTGGGCAAGCTCTTCATTGCTCGCCGGCGAGCTGAAATGGTAATGGCCGAAGACCCGGATTTCTACATTTGCAGTTTGTCTGACGGGGTCATCTCCTATAAGGGCCTCGTCATGCCGGCAGACCTGGCGCGGTTTTATCCGGACCTGAACAATCCCGCACTGGAAACGGCGATCTGCGTGTTTCATCAGCGTTTCTCCACTAATACGCTGCCACGATGGCCCTTGGCGCAGCCCTTCCGGATGCTCGCGCACAATGGCGAAATTAATACGATAGAAGGTAACCGCAGCTGGTCGCGTGCGCGCACCTCCAAACTGGAATCACCCTTACTCCCTGGGCTGCAGGATCTGGTGCCGCTCGTCAACACGGAAGGATCTGATTCGTCGAGCCTCGATAACATGCTGGAATTACTGAGCACGGGTGGTGTTGAGCTGCCTCGCGCGTTGCGCATGCTCATCCCGCCCGCATGGCAGAATATCGAGGGTATCGATCCCGATCTAAAAGCCTTTTATCAATACAACGCCATGCACATGGAGCCATGGGACGGCCCAGCCGGCATCGTGCTGACTGATGGTCGCTACGCGGTATGCCTTCTGGATCGTAACGGTTTGCGCCCCGCCCGCTGGGTCACCACAGAGGATGGCTTCATCACGGTAGCATCGGAAATTGGGACCTATGGTTACAAGCCTGATCAGGTGATGGCCAAAGGTCGTGTGGGCCCCGGTCAGATTCTCGTGGTCGATACCCAAGAAGGTAAGGTGCTGCACACTCGTGATATCGATGAGCTGCTCAAGTTTCGTCAGCCCTACAAGCAATGGCTGCGCCAGCATGCGCGGCTGATTGAGGGCAGTTTCTCCAGCGAGTCGGTGGCCGCCATATCAGGTGGGGAGCTCGACGTTTACCAGAAGATGTTTCAGGTTAGCTTTGAGGAGCGTGATCAGGTGCTCCGGCCGCTGGCCGAATCCGGGAATGAAGCGGTCGGCTCAATGGGCGATGACACGCCCATAGCGGTACTGTCGCGCCAAGAACGGTCTCTCTACGACTATTTCCGACAAAAATTTGCGCAAGTAACCAACCCGCCTATTGACCCCTTACGAGAATCTATCGTGATGTCGCTAGAAGTGGATTTGGGCCCCGAGCGTAATAGTTTCGCCGAATCCGCGGAGCACGCTCGCCGCATCAGCCTTGCGTCTCCCGTTTTGTCGCAGCCCAAGTTTCAGACCATTGTGGCCCTCGGGGAAGAGGGTTTCAGGAGCGTCGTGATCGACGCCACCTACGACCCTGCAGAAGGCAATTTGAGGCAGGCGCTGGAAGCGGTATGCTCGAGCGCCGAGGCGGTAATCCGTGAAGGAAGCAATATCCTGGTGCTCTCTGATCGAGGTATTGGCGACGCACGGGTGCCACTGCACAGTCTCTTGGTCACGGGCGCGGTCCATCATCACCTGATTCGCTGCGGCCTGCGCGCCGACTGCAATCTCATCGTCGAATCCGCGAGCGCCCGTGATTCCCATCACGTGGCCTGCTTGCTGGGATTTGGTGCGACCGCTGTGTATCCCTATTTGGCGTACAGCGTGATCGAAGACCTATTGGCTAGGGGGGAGTTGCTGGGTGACCCTCAGCTCTGCCAGAAGAATTTCAGGAAAGGCATCAACAAGGGCTTGCTCAAAATCATGTCCAAGATGGGCATCTCGGCGGTGAACTCCTACCGTGGCTCCCAGTTGTTTGAGGCTATTGGTCTCGACAGTGAGCTGGTTGAGGTGGCCTTTACCGGCGTGGCCTCGCGTATCGGTGGCGTCTCGCTCGAGCAGTTTGAGAAGGATCAGTGGCAAATCGCCAGCAGAGCCCGCTCCCGACGTAAAACGATGGATCAAGGGGGGCTACTTAAATACGTACATGGCGGCGAATACCACGCCTATAACCCGGATGTCGTGATGAGTCTGCAGACGGCGGTGGTGAGCGGTGACTACGGCGACTACCAGCGCTACGCCACGCATTGTAACGAGCGGCCTGTCGCCGCTATCCGCGATCTGCTTCAGCTCAAGCTGTCTGACAATCCCCTGCCACTGGATGAGGTCGAGCCGATTGAAGAGATTCTGCGTCGATTCGATTCTGCAGGAATGTCTTTGGGCGCGCTCTCGCCGGAGGCACACGAAGCGCTGGCAATGGGCATGAACCAGATTGGTGCCCGCTCAAACAGCGGAGAGGGCGGAGAGGATCCGAATCGTTTCGGAACCAACCGGGTCTCCAAAATTAAACAGATTGCGTCCGGACGATTTGGCGTGACGCCACACTACCTCGTTAATGCCGAGGTCCTGCAGATCAAAGTGGCTCAGGGCGCAAAGCCCGGAGAGGGTGGACAGTTGCCGGGCGGTAAAGTGAACGACCTGATTGCCCGCCTGCGCTATTCGGTGCCTGGTGTGACGCTGATCTCTCCGCCTCCGCATCACGATATTTATTCGATCGAGGATTTGGCGCAGCTGATTTTCGACCTCAAGCAGGTGAACCCCGATGCCCTGGTCTCGGTCAAGCTGGTGTCGGAGCCCGGAGTCGGAACGATTGCTGCAGGAGTCACCAAAGCCTACGCAGATCTCATCACCATATCCGGCTACGACGGTGGCACCGCAGCCAGCCCGCTTACCTCCATTCGTTACGCCGGCTCTCCTTGGGAGCTGGGAATTGCCGAGGTGCAGCAAACGCTGAGGGGAAATCGGTTACGCGGCAGAGTGCGGTTGCAGGCTGACGGTGGTATGAAAACAGGTCTCGATGTCGTCAAGGCAGCCATTCTTGGGGCCGAGAGCTTCGGTTTTGGTACCGCTCCCATGGTCGCCATGGGCTGTAAATACCTTCGCATTTGCCATCTCAATAACTGCGCAACCGGCGTTGCCACGCAAAACGCTCAGCTGCGTGAGAAGCACTTCGTGGGCGACGTCGAGCGGGTGGTCAATTTTTTCACGTTCGTCGCCAGCGAGACGAGAGAGTGGTTGGCGAAGCTAGGCGTACGCAAGCTCGAAGATTTGATTGGCCGCGTTGATCTTCTGGGGCGGCTCCCCGGTGAGACAGCAAAACAGCAGAGCCTAGATCTTGATCCGATCCTGTGGGTCGATGAAGAGGCGGCAAATCAACCGCAATTCTGTCAGGTTGCCAGTAATGACCCCTTTGACTCGGCAGAAAAGGCCAATCAAATGGTCAAGGACATGCTGCCTGCTATAGAAGCCGGCAGTGGCGACGTGTTCTCTTACACACTCACAAATTGCGATCGATCTATCGGGGCGCGCTTGTCGGGTGAAATCGCCAAGCGTCATGGCAATACGGGCATGGAGGCAAATCCCGTTTCGGTGCACTTTACGGGTACGGCCGGACAAAGTTTCGGCGTCTGGAATGCGGGCGGTTTGCACATGTACCTCGAGGGTGACTGCAATGATTACGTCGGCAAGGGAATGGCAGGCGGCAAGCTAGTCATTTCCCCGCCAAAGGGCAGTCGGTTTGAGAGTCGCGAAACCAGCATCATCGGCAATACCTGTTTGTATGGCGCAACGGGGGGTCGGCTATTTGCAGCGGGGGTTGCCGGCGAGCGGTTTGCGGTGCGTAACTCAGGTGCCCACGCCGTGATCGAGGGCGCGGGGGACCACTGCTGTGAGTACATGACCGGGGGCTTGGTCACGGTCTTGGGGCCAACTGGTGTGAATTTTGGTGCCGGCATGACGGGGGGTCTGGCATTTGTTCTGGATCAGGATCGTGCCTTTATCGATCGCTACAATAGTGAGCTGGTCGAAATTCACCGAGTGGCGGCCGAATCGATGGAAGCTCACCGACACTTTCTCCGCGATAATATCCGGGAATTTGTTTCGGAGACAGGCTCTGAGTGGGGTGCCCAACTGTTAGAGAACTTTGAAGACTATGTCGGGAAGTTCTGGCTGGTAAAGCCTAAGGCCGCCGATATCAATCAACTTCTCTCGCGGTTGCGGGACACAGACTGAGGCAGACCGAAGTATGAGTACTCGCCTGGCAAACCCGTTTCAGTTTCTGGATGTAGACCGGAAAGATCCGGGCAAAAAAGATATGGAGACCCGCACTGAGGCCTTCACAGAGATTTACGACCCCTACACTCAAGCGCAGGTAGCGGAGCAGTCTCACCGATGCCTGGAGTGCGGCAATCCCTATTGCGAGTGGAAATGTCCGGTTCATAACTTCATCCCCAATTGGCTGAAGCTTCTGGCTGAGGGCAATCTTTTCGAGGCGGCGGAGCTCAGCCACCAGACCAATACCCTGCCCGAAGTCTGTGGTCGAGTGTGCCCGCAGGACCGATTATGCGAGGGCGCCTGCACGCTCAATGATGGTTTTGGCGCGGTCACGATCGGAAACTCCGAGAAGTACATCACCGATACGGCGCTCGCGATGGGCTGGCGCCCCGATTTGTCGGATGTTATTCCCACCGACAAAAAGGTCGCGATTATTGGTGCAGGCCCTGCTGGCTTGGGGTGTGCGGATATCTTGACGCGCAACGGCGTGAAGGCGGTCGTGTTTGATCGATACCCCGAGATTGGTGGGTTGCTGACCTTCGGCATCCCCCAGTTCAAGCTCGAGAAGCAGGTGATGGAGCGGCGCAGGGAAGTCTTTGAAGGAATGGGAATCGAGTTTCAGCTGAACACCGAGATTGGTCGCGAAATCACTATCGATCAACTACTGGCCGATTACGATGCGGTTTTTCTTGGGATGGGCACTTACAAAGCGATGGAAGGTGGATTTGGCGGGGAGGACCTGCCCGGTGTTTACAAGGCGCTGGATTACCTGATAGCCAATGTGAACGAAAAGATGGATTACCCCCGCGAGCCAGACGAATACATCGACCTTAAGGAAAAGACGGTTGTGGTGCTCGGTGGTGGCGACACCGCCATGGATTGCGTGAGAACGGCTGTGAGACAGCAGGCAGATCGCGTTTATTGTGTGTACCGTCGCGATGAGGAGAATATGCCTGGCTCACGACGTGAGGTGGCAAACGCCAAGGAAGAGGGCGTGCAGTTTCTCTTTAACCGGCAGCCTGTTGAGGTCATAGATTATTTTGGTGAGGCAGTCGGCATCAAGGTCGTTGAAACTCGACTGGGTGAGCCTGGATCTGATGGCCGCCGCCGCCCAGAGTCTGTCCCCGGCAGTGAAATGGTCATCGAGGCCGACGCCATCATTATGGCTTTCGGTTTTCAGCCTAGCCCTGCTGAATGGTTTTCTCAGGTGGGGGTTGCCTGCAATGACTGGGACGGCGTCATCGCGCCTGAACATCAGGCCTTCAAGTTCCAAACGGCGAATCCAAAGATTTTCGCCGGGGGTGATATGGTGCGAGGATCTGATCTGGTCGTCACTGCGATATGGGAGGGCCGCCAGGCAGCCGAGGGAATGCTGGATTACCTAGGGGTTTAGTATCAAGCCGGTATCGATGGGAGTTCGTAAGGCCGCAGAATGGAGCGGTTCGGCGGTAGAGTGAGAGTAGATGGGCGGGATCGCGAAATGACGCCCACCACAGTGAAAAAAATACCCATAACAGCTAATTAAAAACAGAGAGTCGATAGCATGGTCAGCTTGGAAAACGACCGGTTTTTGCGCGCGCTGATGCGTGAGCCGGTAGACCGAACACCCCTTTGGATGATGCGCCAGGCAGGCCGCTATCTCCCCGAATATCGGGCCACTCGCGCTGAGGCGGGCAGTTTTATGAGCCTGTGTACTAACCCCGAGCTGGCCTGCGAGGTAACCCTACAACCGCTGCGCCGCTATGCGATGGACGCCGCGATCCTGTTTTCCGACATTCTGACGGTCCCCGACGCATTGGGCCTCGGCCTGTATTTTTCCGAGGGCGAGGGCCCGCGTTTTGAAAGGCCCGTGTCTTCGGCAGCCGGGATTGCTGCCTTAGACCCTGATCGGGCGGCCAATGAACTGGGTTACGTGATGGATGCGGTGTCGTTAATTCGCCGAGAGCTGAAAGGCAGTGTGCCGTTGATTGGTTTCGCGGGAAGCCCCTGGACCCTCGCTACTTACATGGTGGAGGGTGGATCCAGTAAGGACTTTGCGAAGGTGAAGTCACTGGCCTTCAATGAGCCTGACGTGATGCACCAACTGCTCTCCAAACTGGCTAAATCGGTGGCGGTTTATCTGACGGAGCAGGTGCGCCATGGCGCACAGGTACTGCAGATATTCGATACCTGGGGTGGCTCCTTGAGCCACAGCGCTTACCGAGAGTTTTCTTTGCGCTATATGGCAGAGATCATCGAGCAGTTGCCGCGGGAAGCCGAGGGTCGTCGCGTGCCGGTGATTGTGTTTACGAAGGGCGGTGGACAATGGCTCGAGGCTATTGTGGAGAGCGGCGCCGACGCGGTCGGGTTGGACTGGACGACGGATATCGGCGCGGCGAGAGCGCGTGTGGGTGACAAGGCATGCCTGCAGGGAAACATGGACCCGACTTTGTTGAATGCCTCGCCCGAGCGCATTCGCTCAGAGGTCAGTCAGATCCTCTCTTCATTTGGAGAGGGAAGCGGCCACGTGTTTAATCTGGGCCACGGCGTGACGCCCGGGATCGATCCCGATCACGTGGCGGCGATGGTGAACGCGGTTGTGGAGCTCTCTCCCGCTTACCACTGAGATTCGGGAATGGCATGATCCATGTCCAGCGCCGGCGAGCTGGAGGTGGGCTTGCCCACCACTTTGGCTGGCACACCAGCAACGGTAGTGTGCGCGGGTACATCGTGGAGTACGACTGATCCCGCGCCCACTTTGGCACCCTCACCTACCAGAATATTACCAAGGATCTTGGCGCCGGCACTGATCAGGACGCCGTCAGCGATTTTGGGGTGCCTGTCGCCATCTTCCTTACCCGTTCCCCCCAGCGTTACCGACTGCAGGATCGATACCCGATTGCCCACCACGGCAGTCTCTCCTACCACCAGCCCCGTGGCATGATCTAGCATGATGCCGTGCCCGAAGCGGGCGGCGGGATGAACATCGATAGCAAACTGGCTCGCCATTTGGCTCTGCAGGAAATGCGCCAACGGCTGGCGACCATGCTCCCATAGCCAATGGCCGACCCGATGGATCTGCAGTGCGTGAAAACCCTTGAAATAAAGGAACGGGATATACAGCTCATGGCAGGCTGAATCACGATCCAGAATGGCGTTTAAATCATCGCGAATAGCGCAGCGGATGCCGCTGTCGTCCCGGAGCGCCTCCAAAATAACCTCGCGCAACATCATTGCCGGTGCCGAGGGGCCGTCGAGCAGATTGGCAAGATGAAAGCTCAGCGCACATTCCAGCTCATCGTGATTCAGGATGGTTGCGTGTAGAAAGCTCGCAAGAATGGGCTCAGCTGCAGCGACCTCAAGGGTTTCAGCCCGGATGCGTGCCCAGATCGGGTCGCCGTTTTGCATCTGATCGATGCCATCTTTTTGGGTTGCAGTCATGGTCTGTCACCCCGTTCACTGGAAAGATGATCATTTTGGGCGAAGCAGGGTATCGCATGGTTCCGCTTCACGCTAGTTGAAGAATGCACCTCGAAACCGCCATAAATCATGCCCCCGTTTGTGATATTTACGCTCAAATAAAGTCATTGGGTCATCTGTTGAAAAGCGCTCCATTGCGCCTGATAAGCCGATGAGCGCCGCTGCCTCAGCAAATTCTTCGGCGAATACACGCCAGTTGGTTCTAAGCTCCATCTCGCCACCCAGCTGTGCGAGCACCGGAAATGCGCCGTGACCATGAACGCGCCGCTTAAGTTGCGACGCTTTTGGCCACGGGTTTGGGTACAAAATCCAGTGTGCTATGAGGGTGAGCCCCGCTTCTGCCAGGCAATACCAAAAGGGTTCGGCCTCGGCCTGCAACAGCAAATAATTATCGCGATCTGAAGCGCGGTGTTTCCCGAGTCGATGTGACGATTGGTCCAGACCGATCACTAAGGCGTTGGGAAAGCGCTCGGCAAGGATCGCGGTACTCATGCCCGTGCCGCAGAAAGAGTCGAGAATCAATGGTCTGGCATCACAGCCGCATCGTTCCAGCAATCGGTCGAACGCTGCTCGCGTATGGGCGGGGCACGGTTTTTTCCAGGGGTGTCGCTGGTGCTGCTGAACAATTGCAGCCAGATCAGGGTGCGGTGTCAGTTGATCAGTTTTGAGCACGCTTTCGGCCTTGCGTCGGTCTGTTTGCGGAGGAGCAGTCACCTTGACATCATACCCAGCAATTCCTGGTGCAACGCTGAAAGGTTATCCATGCGAGAAGACCTCCGTCCCTTTTGGGTCAAGCAGACCTACCTCGCTTTCCGCAGCGCGTGGATCAACTGGTTTATCCGGCCTCGGTGTGCCCACTTAGGGAGACATGCGACCATCATGGCACCCTGGTTTGTCGATATTTCTGGTCCCAATATCCGGATTGGTCATTCTTTCACGGCGATCAATACCGCCAGCCAGAGGGTGCAGATTGGGGTATGGGGACGTGAAGCGGGGCAGGGCAGTATCACACTGGGCAATGCTTGCCTGATGAGTCCGGGCTCCCGCATCAGTGCCAGCGACGAGATTGTGCTGGGTGACAGCTGCATGCTGGCAAACGGCGCCTACATTACTGATTCGGACTGGCATGGATTATATGATCGTATCGATCGGGCTGACGAACCCACGCCAGTGATACTGGGTGACAACGTCTGGGTCGGCGACCACGCGACGGTGCTCAAAGGTGTGACGATTGGAGATAACAGTGTCGTTGCAGCCGGATCTGTCGTGACCGGAGATGTCCCCGCCAACGTTGTTGTGGCGGGCAACCCTGCCAAGGTTGTAAAAACGCTGGATGCTCGAGCGCCCCGGTATACCCGTATGGACGTCTATGCTGATCCTGAGCTGGCAGCTCGGCAATTTAGGGATCTCGATCGCTATGTGTTGTCGAAGAATCGTGTCTGGTTTTGGCTCTGGACGCTAATATACCCGGGTGCACGGCGCGGCGGATAGGTCACAGTAGTCGCAACGGGGGTTCTTCGAGGAGCGCGAGTTGCTCTCTCAGCGCAAGAATCTGATCCGCCCAGTAGCGCGACTGACCAAACCAGGGGAAAGCGGCGGGGAAAGCGGGATCATCCCAGCGGCGCGCCAGCCAGGCGCTGTAATAGACCATGCGGGCGGTTCTTAAGGCCTCTATCCACTTAATTTGCCGTGGATCAAAATCGTTAAATTCCTCGTAGCCCGCGATGAGTTCCGATAATTGGCGCTCCCTCTGGTTGCGGTCACCGGAGAGGAACATCCACAAGTCCTGAATGGCGGGCCCGGTGACGCAGTCGTCTAAATCTACAAAGTGCGGGGTATCATCACGCCATAGGATATTGCCGACGTGGCAATCGCCGTGAAGTCGAATGCCATCACTGGGCATCACGTCAGACATCAGTGCGACACACCGGTCGATCAGGTCTGCGCCCAATGTGTCCCAGGCTGGGCGCAGCTCGGCAGGGATCCACTCGGTGGCGAGATAGTCGATGGGTTCTTGCAGCCATCGCTCCAGTGAGTAATCAATCCGGTGTTCGAACGCGCAGGCCCCCCCCACTCCGTGCATTCGCCCCAATGTGCGACCCAACCCCAGCAGATGATGAAAGTTGTCGAGTTCTGGCGCATGGCCGCCGCGGCGTGAGAAAGCGGCGATGAGAAACCCTTGTGCTTCATGCAAGGTATGACCGCCGATTGATAGTGGCGCGACTACCGAGAGGTCATTTGCTTCCAGCTCCAGAGCGAATGCATGCTCCTCAAGGATCTGTTCGCGGGACCAGCGCTCCGGGCGGTAAAACTTGACGATGACCGGCTCAGCTTCCTCCAGGCCTACCTGATAGACCCGGTTCTCGTAGCTGTTGAGTGCCAGCAGCCGGAGATCAGTCTCCAGGCCGATCGACTCGGCGCAGCCGATTACTGAATCAGGTGTCAACGTATCGAAGGGATGAGTCATTGCTGTTCTCGCGCCTCAGGGCGGTCATCTTAGCGCGAGAGCCCGGGTGCGGGTGTTCTCGCGACGCACCATACCTTAACTGATCTGGCTCCCGCGTCGATACAGGCTTGGGCCGCTGCTGATGCAGTGGCCCCGGTGGTGATGACATCATCCACCACGATCACCGCGCTGCCGGCCATTTTAGGTGATGCACGGAAGCACGCGCTGGCGTTGGATAAGCGCTCAGCCCTGCTGAGGCGATGCTGGGCGACTCGCCGTTCTCGATTCTTGAGCCATGATTTGACTCCTGGGGAGCAAGGGATGTGTTGATTGAGTGCTTGCGCCAGTAGCCAGGTGTGATCGAATCCTCGGTGTAGCATGCGATCCCAGTGGGTCGGGATCGGTACCAATATGCCCGGGCTATTCGCTGCTCGTGGGGCAAGGTGGAAGCTGGCTTCAGCGAACAGCGTCGCCAGCAGGGGTGTGAGGTGGGGGTGATAGCGAAACTTCCAGATATGGATCAGGTCCCTGATCGCACCGCGCATTAAAAACGGTGCCAGCGTCTCGGTCATGATGGGCGGTGTGTGGCGGCATGGGTCGCAAACCATCTGCTGAGATGGCGATGAGCGCGTTTTTTGTCTGGTAAAAAAGGCATCCGTTTTGATCAGGGATCCAGAACTGAATTGCCTCGGTGTGTGTTGTCGCGAAGTCGTTGGAAGCGGTAGGGCGCACTTGCGACACGCTTCAGGATTGCGGGGCAGGGTGTCCTGGCACGCCACACAGATTGGGCGAACTCCGGTATGTGTCTCATGGCACAGCAAACAAACTGGCGGGTTGAGCCATCGAACGATCTGTAATGCACCTGAGAGGAGCGGCTGGGTGAATGGCATTGATGCTGACCTTGGGCGCCCCCTGTTGGCGTGATGCGCATTGCTACTGGCGGCGAAGCGGCATCAATAAGGTTAGGAGTAACGTAGCGACAACAGCGGTGTGCAGGGAAGACCCGTTCCAACCCTTGATCTCAATGATCGATAGCCGCCGAGCGACTTGGTCTTAGCGTATTCAGGCCTTAGAGTGTGGGATCTTTGATGACTGTGACTTTGGCCTATGCAATCAGATGACGCCGAGCCAGACCTTGTGCAAACGAGCAAGCTCTCAACGGCAGATCAGAAGAAGGTGGATGCGTTTCTGGAGCGGGGCGTCAATTCAGTAGAGCGAAAACCTTTTCGCCCCGTGTTTATGATTTTTCTCTTGATGGCAGTGGTGGCAGGCTTCAGCCTCTTGAGCCAGTTGATTGCTCGATGGGCGGGAATTTACTGAAGTTACCTTCGGAAATTTTGCGCCTCATTTCGAGTTTTGCTCTGCTTTTGGTATTCTGCCCGCCTCGGTGTGTGGCGCAGCCTGGTAGCGCACTTCCTTCGGGAGGAAGGGGTCGGAGGTTCGAATCCTCTCACACCGACCAAATTTGTCTAATTATATCAGTATCTTGAAATATAGCTAAAGACCTCTCCCTAAGCTTCATTTTATTCGTACAACATACAACACGTTTTTTTTTGCAAACTGGCTGCCACCACCACGCGTGCGCAACTTCATTCAGATTTGCCTTATATATCTAACTGGGGCCGGGGTTAATTTTTGACACGGGGGCCGTAAACGCCTGTCGTTGATATCAGTGATACTGCTGCCACATTTAAAAGCTGGATTTAAAAAAAAGAAGCTATCGGCTGTTGTGATTGTGATGGTTGCCGCCCAGATACATTACGGTCAATCTGACGATTTCGGTTTATTAGGCCTCCAATTATTCTCCGTCTGAATGGGTTTTTCAGAGCCAGTTACTTAGCGAAATCCTGCCCGTCAGGCACATAGATGCCGCACTCATTGGGATG
>JAQWUD010000044.1 GCA_029242325.1 Luminiphilus sp. | reverse complement strand
CCAAGCGCGAACGCCAGTGGTGATTCGCACGATGATTGGAGCCGGCACCGGCACGGGCCCGCAGCACTCACAGATTTTATATCCGTTGCTGGCTGCGATACCGGGCATCAAAGTGGTGACGCCGGCCAATGCCGCCGATGCAAAGGGCCTGCTGACAACCGCTATTCGCGACGATGACCCGGTCATCTTCTGCGAGCACAAAGCGCTGTACATGGATGAATGCGAGGTACCGGAGGGCGAATATTTGCTACCTTTTGGGCAGGCAAGAATGGCAGTGCAGGGGTCAGATATTACAATTGTCGGGATGTCCCGCACTGCGGTGATTGCTGAACAGGCCGCCGCACAGCTGGCACAAAAAGGCGTGAGTGCAGAGGTCATTGATTTGCGGACCCTCTCACCACTCGATGAGTCGACTATTCTCGAGAGCCTCGCCAAGACCGGGCGCCTGGTGGTCGTGGATGAGTCGAATCCTTATTGCAGCATGGCTTCGGAGATCGCGGGACTGGCAGTCGAGCAGGGTTTCGATACGCTGGATGCGCCGGTCAAGCGCGTGACCTCGCCGCATACCCCGGTACCGGCTACGCCCTGCCTCGAAGCAGAGTACGTTCCGAATGTGGCGCGGGTTGTGGCCGCTGTTGAAGAGACGCTGGCTTACTGAACGCCGATTAATCAAGGGGAGTTGTATGCGCACTTTCAAAGCGAACCTGAGTTCTGTCGTTTTGCTCATGACAATGTTTGTCTGGGCAGCACCTAGCAAGGGCGCGACCGAAATCCCGATCGACGGTATGGCGCTGTACCAAACGCATTGCGCTGCCTGTCACGAAGGGAAAGTGCCAAGGGCACCGCATCTCATTACGTTTTCTATGATTGGCGCAGAGGCGATTCTGAGCGCAATGAACGAGGGCGTGATGCGGTCGCAGGCCTCGGTGCTGTCTGTAAGCGAGCGCGCGGCGCTGGCAGATTTTCTTGCCGGAGAGGCCGGTGAGATGCCAAAGCCAGTTTTGGCTTGCACGGAGCCTATGACGGCGCTCGCGGAGAACGACAACGCGGCCATGAAGGGTTGGGGTGGTGACGACCAGAACTATCGCCATGCTTCCGATGAGTTGGTCGGCCTGAATAGTGACAATATCGCGCAACTTTCACTCAAATGGGTGTTCGCCTACCCGGGGGCCCTGCGCGCTCGCTCACAACCCCTCGTTCACGACGGTATTATTTTCGTAGGGTCGCAGTCGGGTGATATTTATGCGCTCGATCTGGAGTCGGGCTGCGCGCACTGGACATATTCCGCAGGCGCCGAAGTCCGCAGCAGTCTCTCTCTTGGTTATATACCTGGACGACCCGACCCGGTGCTTTACATGGGCGACTTCAGTGCCACGGTTCACGCCGTCGATGCTGCCGATGGATCCTTGGTTTGGCGCGCTCCAGTGGGTGACCATGTAGATACCACTATTACTGGGTCCCCAAAGTTGCATGACGGGGTTTTGTACGTGCCGCTGTCCTCGTCAGAGTGGGCCACTGCCGCAGACCCCGGCTATGCCTGTTGCACCTTTCAGGGGGGCGTGGTGGCTGTTGACGCCGCTTCAGGTGAACTCCGATGGCGCAGTCACGTGATCGATGCCCCCGCGGTGGAAACGGGTAAAACGAATCCCTTCGGCGCGCCTCGTAAGGGGCCGGCGGGTGCGCCAGTGTGGAACAGTCCCTCGATCGATGCGAAGCGAGGCGTGCTGTATGTCGGTACGGGAGAGGCCTATACCTCTCCTGCAGCGAACACAAGCGATGCGGTATTGGCATTTTCTTTGGAAACGGGACAACGACAGTGGGCCAGGCAATTACTCGCGGGTGATGCCTGGAATATGGCGTGCTTTATAGGTGAGGCAGCCAACTGTCCTGAGGAAGATGGACCCGATCTGGATATTGGTGCGGCGACCATTCTGTGGTCAGGCGCAGATCGCGACTACCTATTAGTGGGTCAGAAGAGTGGCGACGTTTACGCCCTCGATCCCGATAACGGCGGTGCAGTGCTGTGGCATAACAAATTAGGTCGCGGTGGTTTTACGGGGGGTGTGCACTGGGGTATGACCGCTAATAGCGAGTCGCTGTTTGTGCCTATTGCCGATACCACCGTCATTGGAAAATTCAAGGGCGAGCAGTTTCCGGGCGTGCATGCGTTAAACCCCGCGTCGGGAGAGCGTAAGTGGTACACGCCGAGTGAGGACGACTGCGAGGGCAAACCAAAGCCGGCGTGTGATCGCGGTATGTCTGCAGCGGCCACTAGTACCGACGGATTGGTCTTCGCGGGTAGCTTTGATGGCAATCTGAATGTTTATGACAGCGTTACCGGAGAGGTTCTGTGGAACTTTGATACCTTTGGCGAGTTCGAGTCGGTGTCGGGTGATACCGCTCTGGGAGGGTCTATTGAGTCGGATGGCCCCGTGCTCTATAAGGGGCATGTGCTGGTGAACTCCGGATACCAGTTCGGCGGCCGAATGCCGGGTAATGCGTTGATGGTCTTCTCTTTGCCTCCCGCTGACTCCCTGGCAAAAGGTCAGAATAGTGAGTGAGGACTTGGACGCCGTGACGATACCGAAGTGGGGCATCGAGATGACCCACGGCACCATTGTTGCCTGGCACAAAGGGGTGGGCGACACCGTTTCGGCGGGCGAGGAAATCGTCGACATCGAGACAGAAAAAATCGTCAATAGCTTTGAAGCCCGCACCGCCGGAACGCTGGTACGTATTTTGGGAGACGTGGGAGACGAACTTCCCGTGGGGCAATTGATTGGCATTATCGCTGCTAGGGCGGTGGCAGATGACGCGATAGAGGATTTTATTGCTTCCCATAGCAATCTGAGCAATGCATCCAACGAGGCGCTGGGGGCGGCGGCGGAGCCGCTCGAAGCGAGCAGTAATACCTCGGCAGTAGCCCGCATTGCGCCTGCATTGCGGCGCAAATTGGCCAAAGCAGGAATAGATCCTGAGCAGGTGGCAGCCACAGGGCCCAATGGACGCATCATAAAAGCCGACGTGGATCGGGCTATTGAGGTTGGGTCTGGAGCGCAGGATAGCGATGGGAAGCCCGCTGGTGTCGCCGCAGCAACACTGAATGGCCAGCCGCTCTCGTCACAGCAAGCCACGGTGGCGCGCAAGCTCTCCCAGGCCCAATCCACGCTGCCGCTCTATCACGTGGCGATGGATGCCGACGTAGAGGCGGCCCTGGCTTCGTTATCGGGAGATGCTTCGGTAAATGATGTGATCATCGCCGCGGTGCAGCAAGCGCTGGCGGTGCACCCTGAATTAAACCAGACCTTTGATGGCGATAGGACGACGAGCGTAACAGGCCAGCCGGTGGCAATCGCAGTCGCCACCGAGGGCGATGTTGTGATGGCCCCGGTGGTGCAGACGCCGAGTGATGCCAGCTTAAATGAGCTTGCCCTGGATGCTCGGGAGCGGATTACCCGGGCGCGAACGGGTCAGATGACGCCCGCTGATCAGGTGCCAGCCGCCGTCACGGTCAGCAATCTGGGCATGTACGGTGTCACGGCCTTCACAGCAATGGTCACGCCACCGCAAATCATGGTGTTGTCGGTGGGCGCGGTTCGCCGAATACCGGTATTCAATGAAGCCGATGAAGTGGTGGCGCGCTCCGTCATGACGTTGACGCTGGGGAGCGACCACCGGGTCGTTAATGGCGCTCAGGCAGCCGCCTTCCTCAAGGCGATCGTGTCCCGACTCGAGCGCCACTGAGCGCGAAATCGTCTCACGCTAGTGGTCGCCGCCAATATTTAATTGTGCGGCACCTTCCTGTGCAGCTTTCAGTGACATGGCGTTGAAGACATAGTCGATTTCCCCCTCGGGGGTGAAGTAGGTTACGGCGCCATCGCCGAGAAATAGCATTTCGGTTTCCACAACGCAGTGCGCATGGCGGTGCTGTGCAAATACGGGCTCAAAACCATAGGTGCCGGCGGGCGCAGAGCCTACGTCATAAATTAACTCGCCACTGAGGATAAAGAATTGGCCGGTGCCCTCGTGTCGGTGAGCCTGAAAGTGCGCGCCGGGATCCATGTGAACATAAAGCGCCCACTGGCCGGTTTTTTCGCAGATGCGGAGCACCTTGAATTGGGTCCCGCCTCCAACATCAAGCCAAGCGAGCTCGTTGACATTGGCGAGGATGTCTCCGGCGGGAGTTGTGGTGATCGCAGTATTCATAGCATTCCTCTCAAGACTCTTCTGGCAACCTGAAGGCGATCAGGTAATCGCCGGGCGGCGTTCCCATCGCGGCGTGGCCGCCGGCCGCAATCACGATATATTGTGTACCTGCCTCGGTGAGTTGATAGGTAATAGGCAGCCCGTGACCGGAGGTGGGTAAACGGCCTTTCCAGAGCTCTTCCCCCGTGTCGGTATCAAAGGCCCTGAGGAAGTGGTCCGTGGTGGCGCCAATAAAAGTCAGACCGCTGGCCGTGCTGACTGGGCCGCCTAAATTCGGAGACCCCTGGATGTACCAGAATGGCCAGGGGGCCATATCACGTGTGGTCCCAAGGGGTACCTGCCAGTCGACGTTGCCGGTTCGCAGATCAATACCGGCGAGTGTGCCCCAGGGCGGCGGTGTGCAGGGAGCCCCTAGTGGCGAGACAAATCCCAACCAGCGCCGGTTGCAATAGGGAGTGCCCTCCGAGGGCTCAAGCAAAAAGGGGCCGTCGGCGACTGGATCAGGGCCCTCGCCATCACATTGATCACGGGGGATCAGTTGCACTACGGTACCCATGTGGAGCGTGTTGACGACCAATTTATGGCGGCCCGGATCAATAGCTGGTCCACCCCAGTTCTGGCCTCCAAATGCGCTGGGC
>JAQWUD010000026.1 GCA_029242325.1 Luminiphilus sp. | reverse complement strand
GTTAAAATGCGCATGAACCCGGCGAGGACCACGAGGTCGGGCGATACTGTATCAATGGCCGCAGCCAGGTCCCGGTCGAAAGCCTCCCTGCTGAGGTAGCCTGTATGGTCTATTAAAGCTGTTTCAATGCCCGCGCTTTGGGCTATTTCAAGGCCACCAACTCCCGGCCGATTGGCAATCACCAGACTGATAGCGCCACCGAGCAGGTCGGCATGACTGGCATCGAGTAGGGATTGGAGGTTGGAACCTCGGCCTGATAGCAGTATTGCAATACGTTTTGTGCTTGGCATCTCAGTCGAAGTGAACGCCGGTCGCGTGATCAGAGATCACGCCAAGTTCCCAGCCAGCAATGCCATGGGCCTGCAAAATGGACAGCGCTTCTGCGGCATTGTCACTGGCGACGACAATAATCATGCCGACACCACAGTTGAAAGTGCGCATCATTTCCGTGTCGGTGATGTTGCCGCCGTTCTGCAGCCACTGAAAAACGGTGGGGAGCTGCCAACTGTCACGATGAATCAGGGCGCCTAACCCGTTTGGCAGTACCCGAGGTAAGTTTTCGAGAATCCCTCCCCCGGTGATGTGAGCCATCGCTCGCACCTCCAATTGTTTTTGTAAAGCGAGTAAGGGGCGGTTATAGATCACCGTTGGCGCCAACAACGCTTCGCCAAGGGTCGTATCACCACAGGTTTGCTGCGCGTTGTCACCCGTGCGCTCAAGAACTTTGCGAATCAGAGAGTAGCCATTGGAGTGAGGGCCGCTTGATGGCAATGCAAGTAGCGTATCGCCCGATTCGACTGCCCTTCCGTCAATAATATCGGCGCGCTCGACGACGCCGACGCAAAAGCCAGCCAGATCATAGTCCTCACCTTGATACATGCCAGGCATTTCGGCAGTTTCTCCGCCCACCAGTGCCGCGCCAGCCAACTCGCAGCCCCTGCCAATGCCAGAAACAACTGAAGCCGCCATGTCTACGTTCAGCTTGCCCGTCGCCAAGTAATCCAAAAAGAACAGTGGCTCCGCCCCCACCACAGCAATATCGTTAGTGCACATAGCGACCAGATCTATGCCGATGGTGTCGTGCACTCCCAGATCCATGGCCAGCCGCAGTTTGGTCCCAACGCCATCAGTGCCCGATACTAAAACGGGCTCTGAATATCCAGGCGGGAGCGCGCACAGTGCGCCGAACCCCCCTAACCCATTGAGCACTTCGGGCCTCTGTGTGGCTCGGCTGACTGATTTGATGCGCTCCACAAGGGCATTGCCCGCGTCGATGTCGACGCCTGCATCGCGGTAGGTAAGAGAGGGCTGGTCACCGTCGGTCTTGCTCATTCAATTTACCTAAAATAGGTGTTGTCTTGCGTGCAATTAGGGATAGTAATGCGCCGGCCTTGCGCTGGAAAGCAATGAAAGATGCTTTGGGTGATAATACGACGGAATAATAGGAACCGGGTGGTGAGCGCAGGCTTTAGCACTGAGGCCGTCACTGCTACCCGCCGTGCAACGTTGAGAGAACACAATTGTTAACAGACCATCGCGAGTCAGTCACTGTGACGTCATCCTTGCTCAATCGGGTGACAGTCTCTGATGGGCTGCTGCGTCACGGGTTCTTATGGCGTTTGTTCATGCTGTTGGCGTGTTTTCAACACGCGGCTGTGGCGCAAAACAGTGATCTTGTTATCCGGATCGATGTAGATAGTCGCACGGAAGCATCGATTGATGCTGCCGCCAGGCAGGCGTTCGAGCGAGCGCTACTCCAGCGCTCGGGTGACCGTGCGTTACTGGCCCACCCATCGGTTTCCGAAGCTCTGGATACGGCTCGCTCACAATTAGCACGGTACCAATTTGAGCAGATCGAGAGCAGGACACGCTTCGTTGCGCACATCGATCAGCTAGCACTTGAGAGTCTGATTCGTGGCGCACGCGGCACCCTGTGGGCAGAGGAGAGGCCGCCCATTCTGTTATGGCTGGTCGTAGACGACAACGACGGCCGACGCTACGGTAATCTGGAGTCGGAGAATGCTTTGTGGACGTCACTGAGCGCGGAATTCGAGATCCTTGGCATCAACCTTCGTCGACCCCTTTATGACTTGTCGGATAGTGTGCTGGCCTCTCCGGAGACACTATGGCGCCGAGACTATGGCCCGATTGTAGAGGCATCTGAGCGATATGGGATGACGCATTTGTTGCTGGGGCGTCTCATCCCTCTAAGCAGTGGGCGTTTCATTGCAGAGTGGACCTATCGGGATGCCTCCGTCGAGCGCGCTGTCTCCATACAGGCTGATTCCTTTGATGCGCTGATTGCCCCGGGTGTGGAGCTGGCAATGAACGAAATGCGCCGACAATATGCTGTTGTACTCTCTGAGCCCTCCACCCCAACGCCCATACGAGTCCGCGTGCAGAATGTTGTCAGTCTGGCGGACTACCAAGCGGTTACCCGGGCGATGTCAGAAATCCAAACTATGGAGAGCGTGCGACCCGTCTCGGTGCAAGGTGAAATGCTGGTGTTGGACGTCTTCGGTATCAGTGCGCCGGAGACTTTGATTAGACTGATGGCAACTCGAAAAGATCTGGTATGGATCGCGACCGACCCCGATCAGGACCTCATACTGGCATGGCAGAACTAATGGCAGACCCCATGGCGGTGCGGATGGGGTGGCGCCAAAAGGCGGCGATAACGTCATGACTCAGGGTGTACAGATCCCCCTCCCGATCCGTCGTGAGGACTTTGCGACATGGCATAACTGGATCAGCCGTCCGGCCACCCTGACGCTTGAGCAGTGGCTGTCGGCTGGCCCAAGTGAGAGGGGAAGCGCTTACTTATGGGGTGGCGCTGGCACTGGCAAGAGCCATCTGTTGCAGGCCAGCTGCGAGCTGGCGGGCTATGAGGCGCGATATATCCCCCTCAGGGAACTGAGGGATTACCCCCCCGATCAGGTGCTGGCGGGCGCTGATGCCGCCAATCTGATTGCATTGGACGATATCGACTCTATCGAGCATGAGCGGGCTTGGCATGAGTCGCTATTTGCACTGTATAACCACTGTGAGGAATCTGGCGCCTGCCTGCTGGTGACTGCGAGGCGTCCGCCGCAGCAAATGGAGCAGGTGCTGGCGGACTTGCGCTCCCGTTTGAGCAGTTTACCGGTCTTTCAGTTGCCCAATTTCAGTGAGGATCACGTTGCAGAATTGCTCAGGCTGCGTGCGAGTGCCGCCGGAATGCAACTCAGTGCAGACGTGGTCAGCTATTGCACATTACGATTGCCCCGAGACGCCAGTGCAGTGGTTACATTTGTGCAGCAGCTTGACCAGCTTAGCTTGTCTCACCGTCGCACAATCACGATTCCTTTTGTCCGTGAGTCTGGACTGCTCAATCAGGGCGTTGCGCGATAGCGTACTCGCCAGATTCAAGCTGCAGATAACTGCGGAGCCAGTGAACAGCCATGTACAGGGGAATGGTGTCAATTAACGCGCAAAGGGCTTTGAAGGCGTAGTTACTGCCAACAAGGGTAAGAAGGGTCGCAGCGGCAATGTCGCCAGCGAAATAAGCGGCGCCAAATGTCACGCTGACTACCATTACAGAGTCGACCAATTGGCTTACCAGTGTGCTGAAATTGTTGCGCAACCACAAGTGCTTACCGTCAGTGACCCGCTTCCAAAAGTGGTAGAGCTGCACGTCGCAATACTGAGCAGCGACGTAAGCCATCATCGAAGCGAATACCGCGCCAGATGTGGTGGCATAGATAAGTTGGAACAGACCCGCTTCCGATTCCAAAGTGGTGCCATTAGGGAGCGTGACAGGGGCGGCGAGTTGCAGAATCTGCCAGGGAGGCATCACCTCCTCGGGAACGGGCGGTGCGAAAGCTCCGAGTGTCAGTACGCCTAGAATCAGAAAGTTGATCCCCAGGCCCACTGACACAAGAAAATTTGCTCGCGCTCTTCCATAAAGCTCGCTGATGAGATCTGTGCAGAGAAATGTGAGCGGATAGGGGAGCACGCCCACCGCAAGTGCGAGGGGCCCCAGTTGGATGAAACGGGTAATGCCTACAACGTTGAGGAGGGTCATGGCAGAGAGGAAAATGCCTGCCAAAACCAGAAAGGTTCGCTCGCGACGTTCCGTGATCAAAATATCGGTCTTGTTCAACGCTCAGTGCTCTAGCTGACCCAAGTTGCCGTGCATCACAGTACCATTGATAACGGGATGATGGTGGGCCCACAGAATGAGCTCGGCAATCTCCGCAGGTGCGACCAGCCTGCCGTAGCTGTTCATCTCTCCCAGACTGGTTAGAACGGCCCCATCGTGACCCACGTGCTCCCTCAGCATGCTGGTGTCAGTAAATCCGGGGCAGATCAGTGCCGTGTGGATGCCGCGACCCATTAGGTCTTGGCAGGTCGCGCGCATCATGCCCAGCTGTGCATGCTTGCTGACGATGTAGCTGAACGCTCCTGCCACAGCTTTTTCAGATAGGGTAGATCCCACGTACAGGACGCTCGAGCCGAAAGGCATCAAAGGGAGCAGGACGCGATTCAGGGTGTTGATTCCCAGGACATTAACCGACAAGGCGCTCAGTAATGCTTGGTCTGCGGTATCATCGCAACGGTCTTTGAGCATGAGCGAAGCGTTGTGTATCAGTGCGACGGGTACTTGCCCTGCAGCGCCAAAACGGCTGACCAATGCGCCGCAGGTGTCTTGTAAAGACTTCGAATCAGACAAATCCGTGGTGATCGTCTCAACGCCTTCAACCGGGCACTTGCGCCGAGAGAGGTTGATTACGGCGAATTGCTGCTCGACGAATAGTTCGGCGGCCGCCGCGCCAATACCGGAGCTCGCTCCAGTCAGTATGGCAATGGGTTGCATGCTCTCTCCGGTTCATTCTCTTCGGCTACAGGGTACTGCACGGATGTAGCCTGGTCACGATTACCCTATTCTACGCATTATGTCTGTGCCGGTTATTGAGCTCAGTGCCGAGGTCAGGGCTTGCCGAACCTCGCTGCATCACACACCATGATCACTCAGGAGACCGAGGCACCGTAATGAAAAAGCTGGCCACGTTGCACATAGACAAGCAAGCCCACAAGTTTTCGGCGGCGCACTTCACAATTTTCTCGGCCACGGAGCGAGAGAGACTGCATGGGCATAATTACAGCGTCTCTGCGCGGATTGTCGCGGAGATGGGCGAGAATGGTTTTTCTGCTGATTACAACGTGTATAAACGTTGCCTCCAGAAGCTCTGCGACGCGCATGACGAATACCTGCTTTTGCCTGAGCAGTCGCCTCATTTAGCGATCACAAAGCAAGGTGGCGAATATTATGCGATCTTTAACCACAAAACACTGCGGTTCCCGGTTGATGAGACGCTGGTGCTGCCGATTGCCAATGTAACGGTCGAAGCGTTGGCGTACTACTTGCTGGAGCAGGTGTTAGCTGAGGGGGCTCTGGGCCCGCTTACCGAGCTCGAGATCTTTGTGAGCTCAGGTGATGGTCAGATGAGCTCGGCCTGCTGGCGCGGAGAAGAATAAAAATTTCATTTTTTGGGAACTTTCTCGAAAACTGCCTGTCATAAGGTTGGTTGTTGAGATGGCGGTGTCTGCGGGTGCATTGCAAGGGAAACGTCTGAACAGCGAGGATCCGGTTGACGAGATTCTCCCCGTTTTGAGTGGCTCCTTCATTGCCGGCTGGTTACCAGCCGGCTTTTTTTTTGCGTAGGGTTCTCATGCGAGATGGCGATTGAGCGTTACCCATCTTGATGCCAATGCCCGTTAGGGGCATTGTTCCCGCGATGTTATTCCGACCGCAGTCGGATCTCCCATAGTGCCAGCAGGGTCTCCTGAGTTTGCGGGCCTATTAACGTATCGGTGATAGCGCCTTGTGGGTTAATCAGCAACGTGGTCGGTAGCACGCGAGGGCGATCAATTCCCAGCATCGGACCGGGGTCCTGCTCCAGCACACGGAATTCGATACCCAGTTCGCTTGCGTGTTCGCGCAACGTATCACCCTGCTTGTTGTCATAGTTTACCGACAACACAACGAGCGAAGTGTCCCGGCTGAGGGCATTCAGTTCAGGAATTTCTTCCCGACAGGGTGTGCACCAGATGGCCCAATAGTTCACTACCCGCCACTGGCCGCTGCCTGGCAGAGATGGTTGAGTCTGGTCGCAACCGTGGATACTGAGCACGGCGCAGCAGAGGACAAGATTAGCTAACAGCCTCATGTCAAAAGGCTTTCACGCTAAACAAATCGGCCAGCGATATCGAAAGGAGGGACGACTCCTCCGCCTGATGCTTTTCCAGCAACGCCGCCGTTGCTTTTTGCCAAGGTTCAGGCTGACTAGGAGGTTGATAGGCCGGTTGGTTTCGAAGGATAAGAACCACTTCGCTGAGCGTAACCTGATGGAGGTCGCGGCTCAGTATAAAGTGACCTCTATCGAGAGGTGTCAGTAACTGGGCTCGTATCAGCATGTCGCGAATGTGACGCCAGCTATCCGCATCGATCTCGTCGAGCAGATGGTGCTTGCCGCCAATGATCGCGAGCTCGGAAATACTGTGGCCTTGTTGATGAGCGGCCCAAAATGCGTTGAGAATCTCTAGGGTTTTTACCAGCGTTGGCTTCTGGGCTTGCCGGGTAGTTTGATAGGCAGAGAGACTGTGAGTCAGCACTGCGCCAACCAATATGATGACCCAGGTTATATAAATCCAGATTAGAAAAAGGGGTACTGCCGCGAACGCTCCATAAACCAGTGTGTAGCTCGACTCCGCCATCACGGTGGTGAACAGCATGCGGGCGACGGTAAACGTAATTGCTGCAAAAATACCTCCCACCAGCGCGTGGCGAAAAGGCACTTGGCTGTTGGGCAAGACGATGTAGAGACCGGTGAGGCCTATCGCACTGAGCGCAAAAGGCAGGAGCTGAATTACCGCCGAGCCGACACCAAAAGCCGGGAACCCGGCCCACTCATGGGTGACTGCGAATAAATACGCCTTGGCGCCTATTCCCAGGCCGATGGCGGCTGGACCAAGACTGAGCACCGCCCAGTACAGCAAAAAGCCCTGCAACGGTTTGCGGTTGGTGCGATTGCGCCAGATATCATTCAGCGCGCGCTCAACGTGACGTAGCATGAGGATTGCGGTTGCCAACAAAATGGCGATGCCGAAAAGCGTCAAAGATCGGGCCTGTGAAATAAACTTAGCCAGATACTGCACAACCTGAGTCGAGCTCTCCGGTAGCAGAAATTGCAATAGAAATTCGCTCAATTTACCCTCGATATCGCCCGCATCGGGTAGTGCTGAGGCGATGGACAAGGTGACCGTTAAAAGCGGCACCAAGGCAAACAGGCTAACGAAGGTAAGGGCTGCCGCACTGGCGTTCACGCGATCGGTAACAAAGCGGTTTAAAAGGTATCGCGCCGGGCGCGCCGCCTGCTTAAGGTAAGGATGGGTTACCATGGGACTTGTCAGTTAACGGCGTCTGCACCACTTTAACGCGGTATTCGATACGAGGTCGAGAGACCGAAAAGGGCAATCTTCAGTGACACATCAGCCTTATATTTTGGTCTTGTACTACAGTCGTGGTGGCGCCACTGCACAGATGGCCAGGCATGTCGCACGCGGTGTCGAGTGTGTCGACGGCCTAGAAGCGCGGCTGAGAACAGTGCCGAGTCTATCTGACGTGTCTCAAGAAGCCGAAGACGCGCCGCTCTTTGCCACGCAAGAAGATCTCAGAGACTGCTCCGGGCTGGTATTAGGAAGCCCCACCCGCTTTGGCAATATGGCTGCACCCATGAAGCAGTTCTTGGATGAGAGCAGCGCTCTGTGGCTCCAGGGTGCTCTGATCGATCGTCCTGCCGGGGTTTTCACCTCGACAAGCTCGCTGCATGGTGGTCAGGAGTCAACACTGTTAAGCATGATGTTGCCGCTGATTCACCACGGCATGGTGATGGTGGGCGTCCCCTATTCGGTGCGCGAACTGCGCGCGACAGAGGGAGGCGGTACGCCCTATGGCGCGAGCCATTGGGCGACCGAGTCTGGTGACAGGCAGCTCGACAGTAATGAATCAGCGATATGCCGAGCCCTTGGCAAGCGGGTGGCGGAGTGGGCTTGTAGAGGGCTTGCGAGGTGATGGAAGCGTCGAGTCAGGCCCCCGCCAAAAGCCGCCTGACGCGTGCCCTGTGGTGGACCATGGCGGCGCTATGGATGCTTTTTCTCTGCCAGCAAGTTGCCGATATCGCTCGATTCAACGGTGGGTGGGGGTTGGCGGCCTTGCGGGTGGCCCCCCTGTCCATATTTCTTTGGTCGTGGCACCGCGACTCTGTGATCGGGCTCATCTGGTTTGAGCTGGTGCTGCTTTTCTATTTCATTTCGGCGGTCGAGGCGACATTCGCTTATCATGCGGACCCGCTCTCGGTATCAGGCCTCACGTTGCTGGCTGCACTTTTCGCGGCCTGTTTGGGTTACATACGCTATCGTGGCAGGGAGCGGCGTGAGAGCGCCGTACCCTCGGATTGACCGACTTCACCACGCGCTGATGCTGGCGAGCACACCGGCGAGATCAACCAACACTGGAGATGCAACGAGGATGTTCCAATGATCTGGTTTTTAAAAGCTATTTGGCGGATTTTGACGGGCATAAGCCGAGCGATCTCGGTGCTGGTTCCGCTGATTTTTGTCGCAGTATTCCTTGTTTTTTTCAGCCTGGGTATGCAGGAATCCACACCGGAACCCCTTCCCGAAAAAGCAGCACTGTTGATTGCACCCTCGGGTCCGCTGGTCGAGGACGCTCCCCCAGTAGATCCCGTGGCCGCTTTTGTGAATCAGGAGTTCGAGCAACCGACATTGCTACAGAATTTAATTAACGCGATCAGCTGGGCAGCCACTGACGATCGGATCACGGCCCTGGTGCTCAATCTCGAAAATCTTGCTGGACCCTCGACCACCCAGGCAATAGAACTGAACGAGGCGATCAGTGCCTTCAAGGCGACCGAGAAGCCTGTTATTGCAGTGGGAGATTTTTACTCGCAGGCGCACTATCTCCTGGCTGCACAGGCGGACCACATTTTGCTGCACCCAGAGGGGGGCATTTTTCTCGAGGGTTTTTCTGTCTATCGCTCTTATTTGCGCTCGTTTCTGGAAAATATCCGCGTGACCATGCACGTGTTTAAAGCTGGGGAGCACAAATCAGCCGTCGAACCTTATCTGCGCGATGACATGTCAGATGGGGAAAGGGAGGTGGTGACTCGGTGGTTAAATGGTCTTTGGCTAGCCTATACAGACATGGCCGAGTCCGGGCGTAAATTACCGAGCGGCTCTCTTGATCAGTTTATAGAGGATTTCCCGACGCGACTGGCATCGTCCGATAATGACATGGCAGAGACGATGATTGCCGGGGGTTGGATCGATGCCCTCGCGGATCATTCAGAAAGAGATGCCGCGCTGGCCGAGTGGGTTGGCGTGACCGATGAAGAGGGCAACGCCAAAATCGTTGAACTAGGCCCTTATATTGAAGACGTCAAAGCCCAAAAACAGCTCGAGGAAGAGGGGTTGCCGCTAATTGCTATTGTTCCGGTTGAGGGGACGCTGGTGCCGGGTGACAGTGAAGACGGCATGGCGGGCGCAGACACGGTCATCAGCTACATCGATATGGCTCTAGAGGCCGATGATCTCGCCGCCATCGTGCTGCGAGTGAATTCCCCCGGCGGAAGCGTATTTGCATCGGATCTGATTCGGCGCAAACTGACTGAGGCGCGCACAGCGGATATCCCCATCGTCGTCTCCATGGGGACGGTCGCAGCGTCCGGAGGTTACTGGATTGCGGCCGAGGCCGATCAAATCTGGGCACAGAAAACGACGCTGACAGGGAGTATTGGCGCTTTTTCGGCATTTCCGACGATAGAGGGAATTGTTGATTACATCGGTGTTTCGGTTGATGGCGTCGGTACAACTTCGCTGGCTGGTGAAGCCAGTCTGAATCGCGGTCTCAGTCCCAAAATGGCCACTATCGTTCAGGCGATTTCAAACGGCATTTACTCGGATTTTATCGAGCTGGTTGCCTCGGGCAGAGGCATGGATATCGAGGAAGTGCAACTGATCGCGGAGGGCATGGTGTGGACCGGAGAAGAAGCGCTGGCAAATGGTCTCGTTGATCAGTTGGGTGGGTTGGACGCTGCCGTTTCGGCTGCGGCGGAGCTGGCGGATCTGGAGCAATGGCGCGTCGGCCGAACGCGTCAACCGGCGACGTTTGAAAGCGTGTTACTGGAAGAACTTAACCGCTCCCTTGGTGTGAGCAGCGCTCTTAAAGGGGGGTGGTTTGAGTCGCTGATCAGTAGTTACCGGCCCATTGTTAAGAGCTTGTCGGCGCTACGAGACCCTATGAACCTGTATGCACAGTGTTTTACCTGTGCACCAGTGCCATAGCGCCATGTTGGAATTCTCAAAGGTGGAGACAGAGGCTCGGCCAGCCGCCACAGTGATCCTGCTCAGAATCCGGGATGCGCAACTGCAAGTGCTTTTATTGCGGCGTAGCCAGGAGCTCAAGCATATGCCCGGCATCTGGGTATTCCCCGGTGGCAAAGTCGAAGCGGGCGACCCTGGCGCGGATGAGCTTGAGAAGGCGCGACAGGCGGCGACCCGTGAGTTGCACGAAGAAGCAGGCATCACATTACCCCCTGAAGTGTTGATTCCTTTCTCTCACTGGTTAACACCGACGCTGGTCAAACGGCGCTTTACTACTTGGTTTTTCATCACCGAGGTCGCAGAGGACATTGCGGTGAAGGTTGACGAATGCGAGATAGTAGACCATCAATGGTGGACACCGTCGCTGGCGATTGCTGCTCATCACCGTGGGGGGTTGCCCCTTACTCCCCCCACGCTGGTCTCACTGCACGATTTGCAGTCTATCGAGGGTGATCGCGATGGTCTAAGTCGACTTACCCAGCGTGATCCGCCACATTTTTTTCCGCACGTGGTGCGCGAGGGGAGCCGCACGGTGTTTCTGTATCCGGGCGATTCAGCTTACGAGAACGGCGACATTGCCTGCCCGGGGCCCCGGCACCGAACAGTGGGCGAGGTAGGTATCTTTACCTACGAAGCGCCAGGGGAAGCCACTTGAGCCATGGGACGTGGTTTCGGGCGCGCGGTGAACAAGGATCACGCCTGAGTGGATTCAAAGGAACCATTTTCCACCCGGAATACGCGGAAGCGTCTTGCTCACGGTTTCTTCATATATCGACTGCACGCGACGCTGACTGCCAACTGCTTGTCGTCTGGAAATCATGGTGATCGGGAACAGGTAGACCTCAGTGCCCTGATAATGCAGTGCTCTGGAGCGGCCTTTCTTGTCACGATAGACAATCCACGCCATTTTCAGTCGCTGCGCGAGAAGATCTCCCAGAACTACGCCCATCGCTTGAAGCGTTATGGTGTCGTCCGATGCGATTAGTTTTTTGTCCAAGATCCGCTGTAACGTGTCGATATCCCGCTCTTCGGTGCCCGTCAGATTCCGGCCAAGGCGATTGGCAAGGGACTCCACCCGATCTCGTTGGTCGGACATAAACTGCTGATCAATGGCAGATAAAGGCGTTGCGCGTATGTCTAGATCCGATATCTGCGCAAAGCTTGCGGCCGACCACAGGAAGACTAGTGGTAGTCCGAGGCTCACCCAGACGCATCTAACCACTCGCCAGTAAAGACGTGATTTGTGAGGTTGTGAAACGCAGTGTGAAGTGGATAATTGCGACACCGTAATTTTCTGCCTTTTCCGCCCCAGGGGCCTCCCGGAGTAAACCGATGATAACCGGAAGCATTGTCGCGTTGGTAACGCCCATGCACCCCGATGGCGCGATTGACTGGTCTACATTCAGCCGCCTGATTGAGTACCACATCGAATCGGGTACGGCCGCTCTGGGGGTCGTTGGCACAACCGGTGAAAGCCCGACGCTGACCGTGCCTGAGCATTGCGAGGTGATTCGCTTTGCCGTTGAGCAGGCGGGAGGCCGAATTCCGGTCCTGGCGGGGACGGGGGGCAACTCCACCCATGAGGCAATTGAGCTGACCGTCGCGGCAGCTGAAGCCGGCGCCGATTACTCGCTTTCTGTTACACCTTATTACAATAAACCTACCCAGCAGGGCTTATTCGAGCATTTTTCAGCGGTCGCGCGCTCGGTCAATTTACCGATCATTCTTTACAATGTGCCGGGCCGCACGGGATGTGACCTGCTCAACGAGACCGTAGTGCGGCTGAGTCAGATAGAGAATATCGTGGCCATAAAGGACGCCACGGGTGATATTGAGCGAGGTGCCGCGCTCATCGAGTCCGTGCCTGACGGCTTTGGGGTGTTCTCGGGAGACGACGCCACGGCCCTCAAACTGATGCGGTGCGGCGGGCAAGGTAATGTGTCCGTCACCGCCAATGTCGCAGCAGGTGATATGGCGGCGCTGTGCAATCTGGCCCTGAGCGGCCAATGGGAAGCGGCGGAGGCAATCGATCAGCGGCTCAGGGAGTTAAACCGTGTACTGTTCATCGAAGCCAACCCGATCCCGATAAAGTGGGCTCTGTTGCAGCAGGGTATGATTGAGTCCGGTATCCGATTGCCTTTGACAACGCTTTCGGAAGAGCACCACGTCGTGGTGCAGGAAGCGCTGGAGGCCTATTTAGCGTGATGCGACTAATTATTGGCATTGGTTTAACGGCATTGCTGGCGGGATGTAGCTGGATTTTTGGCGAGGACGGTCTGTTTCCTGATAATGCAGATCGCTATCAAACAGCGCCGGAGTTGGCGCCGATCGACGTCCCTGCGCATTTGTCGACAGATGCGATCCAGCCCGATTATCCGGTTCCTGCGGTGGCGGCGAGCGCTCAGCTTGCCACGCAGTTTGAAACCCCCCGTCCCACCCCGTTGACTGCCAATAATCAGGCTGATGCGGTCCGTATTCAAAGTCTGGTAGGTGAGCGATGGGCGCTCGTGAGTGTGGCGCCCGGGCAGTTATGGCCTCAGGTTCGCGGGTTTCTGACCACCAGCGGAATAGGTGTGGCAGCGGTAGATGCAGAGGCGGGTTTGATTGATACGCAATGGGTCAAGCTGGAGGATCGCGAACTTGCGGTGCGCTTCCGATTCCGTGTTGATACAGGCGTGCAACGTAATACGGCTGAGCTTCATGTTTTGCAACAGACCCGCGGTGTCGAGGATGCGAGCTGGCCTGGAGAGTCTGATGACCGCGATTTGGAGAAAAAAATGCTGGAGGATGTCGCGCAGTACCTTGCCAACAGCGCGGAATCGGCGCCGATCTCAATGATGGCGGATCGCGCCATGAGCGACTCTGGCCGAATTACGCTCGAGGATACGGAGACAACAACGCGCATTCGTCTCGAGTTGCCCTTCGATAGAGCATGGGCCTCTGTCGTGAAAGGAACGGAGGCAGCCGATTTTGCGATCGATGATCGTGATCGTAGTCAGGGCATTCTTTACGTCACCTTTGTTGGCCCGCAGGAAGAGGACGACAGTGGCTGGTTCGATTGGTTGTGGGGTGGTGAGGATGATCACCCGCTAGCGGGGCATCGTTATCAGATACGTCTCGACAACTCGGATCAGGGTGTGGTGCTCATCACTTTGCTGGGGCCAGAGGGCGAGCCCATTGAGCGGCGCGAGCAACAGGCCCTGCTCACGATCTTGCGAGGCAATATCACCTGATGCGGATCGCCTCCCTTGGCAGCGGTAGCAAAGGCAATGCGACACTGGTTCAGGCGGGAGACACGCTGATTCTCATTGACTGCGGGCTGTCGCTCAGGGAAATCGACACGCGCCTGTCGGCTCGCGGTGTTTCAGCCAAGCAGATTGATGCGGTCCTCGTTACCCATGAGCATGGAGATCACTGTCGGGGTGTCACGGCCTTGTCAGATGCTTACGGGTTGCCGGTGTTTTTGACTGCAGGGACTGCCGCGAGCGACAAACTGGCTGCGCTGAATAGACGGGTGCTCATTCGTCCCGGTGACCGGTTTGCCATCGGTGATTTAACTATTGACGTAGTTCCCGTACCCCATGACGCGCGTGAACCCGTTCAGTTTAGTATTCATCACGGCGCTTCAAAGCTCGGTGTGTTGACGGATCTGGGCAGTATTACGCCGCACGTCGTCGCCGCATTTTCGGGGTGTGATGCGCTGGTGCTGGAGTTTAATCACGACCCGGGGATGCTGGCCAATGGTCCTTATCCCCGGTCTGTTAAGGCACGGGTCGGCGGTGATTACGGCCATTTAACCAATGCTCAGGCCCGGCAATTTCTGGATCACACCGACACTAGCCATTTGAGGACGCTGTTCGTCGCGCACACGAGCCAGCAAAACAATGATCCGGTATTGGCTGAGGAAGCGCTGCATGGATGGGCTGGGCTAAATGCGTGTCTGGTGATTCATGCCACTCAGGACGGAGGGTTCGACTGGGTGGAACTCGGCGAGCGAGACATTGCTGCGGGAGACATTGCTCAAGCCAGCTGATTGGGCGGGCGATGCTTCCAGCGACGGTTTGACCACAGAAAGCTCTCTGGCTCTTCGCGAATGGCTTGTTCTGCCTCGCGAATATAAGCCTCAATGATCTCCTCCGCTGTCAGCTGGCCAGGTGTTTGGGTGAGAGGGATCAGACTCATATGATACCGCCCTCGTGATTTTCGTCTGCAGCGAGCAAACATAACCGGGAAATCCGTCAGGTGCGCAATCGTAGCGGGTCCGGTAAAAAACGCTGTGGGTTGATTCAACCACTGGGTCCAATACACGTTGTCTCGCTCCCCGGGTGACTGGTCTGCCACCAGCACCAAGGCGCGAAACCGTCGGCGGTTTCGAAGGACATTCCTTGCTACTTTTTCCATCAGGATGGGCTCACCCCCAAACCGACTGCGGACTTCGTAGGCAAAGCGGTCAGCGCCTTTGCTGTGGAGACGCCTGTAAACGGGGTCGATCGGGAGGTTTCCGTGCGCATTGGCAGCATGCATCATCCATTCCCAGTTACCTAAATGGATGGTTAAAACGATGACAGACTGACTGCGGCGAGCGCTCACCCGCTCGAGCTCGTCGAGACCTTCGACGGTAACGCGATGTTTGAAATCATCAAGTCGCATCCGCGAGGCATGGAGTATCTCCACGGCTACATCGGTAAATTGTTGGTAAAAGCGCCCGGCAATATCGTTACGCCACGCCGTATCTTGCTCTGGAAAGGCTGCCTGCAAGTTTTTGTCTATCACGGCGGCGCGGTAGCGAAAGACACGCCGCAATAAAAAGGCGGCAAGTGTCGATAGGCCATATTTTATCGGCAGTGGCAGCAAGGCAATTGCCCGGTAAAGCCAGTACGTCATGAAACCTCGCAGTGATCAGGGAGCGTGAGCTTCAGCTCCGGCGGTATGTCTGCACCTTCCGGGCACTGCAATTGAGGGTTGTCTGCCAGATCAAGCTGGCGTATCGCAGTCATGCGCAAGACAGGGATGGGGTCGATAATGTCATTAGCATCCAACCATAGTTGCTCCAACCGCTCGAGTCGCTCCAGCACGACAAGGTTCCGTATGCCATTACCGCTCAGTTTCAGGGACCGAATCTGCGCGAATTGTTCGATGCCCGCGAGTGAGCGGATACCGGCATCACTGCAGTTCAGCGCCGTCAAGTCGCTCGTCTCGGTCAGGCGCTGGTCTACCAGCGTTTGCTGCAGGCAGTTCTCCAGCGCTTTGTCTGCGACCGCTTCAACCTGATAGGGTATTGCAGCTTCATATACGGTAACGTTGTTGACGGTGATATCGTATCGAGAAAGTTGTGAGCAACCGGCCAAAATGACAAAGCTGGCGACTAGCAGGCCAACGGCTAACTCTGTGACGGATAGGCTCATATAATGACTGACGGGGTTACGCTATTAGTCAATCATGGTCACTGATTCAATGCAAACTGTCTTGCCAGAGCAGCTTGGGATGCCCATTCAGGACGTAACCGTATTACCTGCGTCGGGTGAGTCCCCGAAACGGGCTCGGGAGATCGCCACTCGACTCGCGTTGCTCTATTGCGATCGTGCGAATACATCCGGGCCCCACCTCGTGGTTGGTGAGACCGCTGCGTGGGTAGAATTAGCGGGTGCAAAAGTAGCGATTAGGTTTGATTCCAGCACGATGCGGCATCGGCGGCGCGGGGGGCATAATGAGTTGCTGGGCCGAGCCGTTGGGGTGAAGGAAAATCGCTATCCGGCAGTTTTTGATGCGACCGGCGGTTTGGCCAGAGATGCTTTTTTGCTGGCGGACCTTGGCTGCAACGTGACAATTTGTGAGCGGGTCCCGGTGCTGGCCTGGCTACTTCAAGATGCTGTGGCCGCTGCTGAAGTCAGTGTGTATGGCGAGGTTCGCGAGGCCGCTGGGCGGATGCATGTGATCGCAGGGGATAGCCAAGAACGGGTCGCTGAACCGCATTCAGTCATTTACCTTGATCCTATGTTCCCGGAGAGAAAAAAAGCGGCTGCTGTCAAAAAGGAGGCGGCCCTGTTGCAATGCCTGACCCAGTCTCTCGACGATAGCGACAGCTTGTGGGCCTGGGCATCGCAGCAAGCGGTAGAGCGCATTGTGGTGAAGCGCCCGCTTCGAGCGCCGACTCTCGGGCAGGCAAAGCCTTCCCATACGCTATCGGGCAAAGCGGTTCGTTTTGATGTTTTTGTTCGTCAACCCGCAAGCGGGGGTTCGAGTGACAGCGAGTAGCATATGGGTGGGAGTGGAGCATCTGCCGATAGAGGCGCTCCGTCAGGCTGCACGACATCCGCGTCCCGTATTTTGTGGTCGACTCGCCGCATGTGATGCCCGCCGTGATGCGGTTGAGGTTGTGAGAAGGGCAGTTAATTGGCCGGGCGGTGAGCCTGAGTGGCATGAGGCAGAGATTGGTACCACGATCGGGCAGGGTGCAGTATTGGACTTATTGCGGCAAAGATGGCCCGTTGAGGAAGTCATATTGGTTCAGCCACAGTGGCAGGCTGATTTGGGCAGTGACTCGGGTCTTGGCACGACGGCTGAGGAATCGGCTTACGCCAGAGAGGTGCTCGACGGCCTGCTTGTAGTGACTCGAGGGGCGGCCGCCTCATTGGATACGGATGTGGGTTCAGGCATGCGAGTGCTGGTGCCCAAACAGTCCGCATGCGACACACCTTTGGTGGCAGGGTTGTCAGCGCTCGTTGACCAATTCATTGTCATCGAGGCTGAAAACTGGGCTGCTCGGGGCATGTCCTTGCGGTGTGAGACCCTAAGTTCAGCGCTCAACGAAACCTGCTAGGTCAAAGTGCGCATTTAACGATGAAGGGTGGCACGCGGGCCAACGCGTCACGCAATAATTCAGAGCCCGTCGCCTTTGAGGTCTTCTCGTCAAGCGGTGAGCAGACGCTCCAGGATACCGCGATAAATCTGAGTCAAGCGAGGGACGTCTTCCACCTTCACGCGCTCATTGCACTGATGAATGGTTGCATTGACGTGGCCAACTTCGACAACCTGTGCGCCGGTCGGTGCAATGAATCGTCCATCCGAAGTGCCACCGCCCGTAGAGACTGTGGGCACCAATCCCGTTGCGGCCTCGATACTGTCGGTTACGGCGCTCAGAAGAACCCCTGGCTCAGTCAGAAAAGGTTCACCGCTCAGTGACCAGATGATGTCGTAGTCGAGATCATGCTGCTCAAGAATAGCCTCGCAACGAGCGCGGATGGCAGCCGCAGTGAGCTCAGTACTGAAGCGAAGATTAAAAAGTACTTCGATCGTGCCCGGAATCACGTTGGTCACCCCCTCGCCAGCGCGAATTGTCGAAATTTGAAGCGAGGTGGCATCAAAGAACGCGTTGCCGCTATCCCAGGGCTCCCGCACCAAGGCATCAAGCGCGGGCAGGGCGCGATGAATAGGATTGTCGGCCAGATGTGGATAGGCAATATGTCCCTGAGTGCCGCGGATTAATAGGGTGCCGTTAAGCGATCCCCGGCGTCCATTTTTTACCAGGTCGCCGAGTTGGAGCGTGCTAGAGGGTTCGCCGACAACGCACCAATCAATGCGTTCCCCCCGCGCTGTCAGTGCGTTGATGACTTTGACGGTGCCATCCGTTGCCGGGCCTTCCTCGTCGGAGGTGATTAAAAAGCCGATGCGTCCTGCGTGGTTGGGGTGTTCATTGACGAACGCCTCACAGGCCACAACCATGGCGGCAAGGCTGGCTTTCATGTCTGCGGCGCCCCGACCCACCAGGTCGTCGCCAGATTCCGTGGGCTTAAACGGATCCGATTGCCAGGACGACGTATCGCCCGCAGGCACAACGTCGGTATGCCCGGCGAAAACAAGCAATGGTCCTTCTTTACCTCGGACGGCCCAAAAATTGTCGACATTACCGAAGCGCATGGGCTCTACAGCAAACCCCGCCCCCCGGAGGCGTTTCATCATCAGGGGTTGGCACCCGGCATCATCAGGCGTGACGGAAGGACAGGCCATCAGCTGACGCGTGAGTTCATATGTCGGATCAAGGCCATCAATTGTTGGCATGTAGCATCTCATTGAGTGCAATTGTGCTTTTATTGGTGAGGCATTGCACAGCGCCCGTGGTCGAGTGACGGCGAAAAAGGAGATCATCTTTGCCCGCCAGAGATCGCGCGGGTAGCGTTTCTACGGTGTTGCCATCTGCGTCCAAAACGCTGACCTTGGTGCCCGCTGTGACGAAGAGTCCCGCCTCAATGGTGCAGCGATCGCCCAGCGGAATGCCAAGTCCTGCGTTTGCGCCGATCAGGCATTCCCGGCCAACGGAAATCACAATGTTCCCCCCCCCTGAGAGTGTTCCTAGGGTAGAGCAGCTACCGCCCAGATCAGAACCCTTCCCCACCCAGACGCCGGCGGAGATTCTGCCCTCAATCATTCCTGGGCCCTCGGTGCCCGCGTTGAAATTGACAAATCCCTCGTGCATGACAGTGGTTCCCTCCCCCAGGTACGCGCCCAGTCGCACCCTGGCGGTATGCGCAATTCGCACGCCACTGGGCACAACGTAGTTCGTCATTTTTGGGAATTTGTCTACGCTGGAGACCTCCAGTATCTCCCCTCGCAGGCGAGCATCGAGTTGCCTTTGGGTTAACTCCCGAAGGTCGACCGGGCCTTGTTCTGTCCACGCTACATTGGGGAGCAGCCCGAAAATGCCAGACAAATCGGTTTCATGAGGTCTGACTAGCCGATGTGAGATCAAGTGAAGCTTGAGGTAGGCTTCTTCAACGGAGGTCGGCGGTGCGTTGCTTGAGAGCGAGGTAGCGACGACTGGTTGGCTGCTTTCCGCCAGCCGAGTGGCGAGTGTTGCCATGGCGTCATTCCCCAGCTTGCGGAGCGTGTGGGCGAGCTCGTTGAGCTGTGCATCATCCAGTACTCCCGATACGCCTTGCAGCGCCTCTGCCTCGGATCCACTCACACCTGCCAGCGGATGCGGGAAGTAAGTATCAAGACTCTCGCTTTGCGCATTCACCGAGAGGATGCCGAGGCCAAAACCATGCAGCGAGCTCATGTTCAGGATCCTCAGGTAGCGAATCTTTTCGAGAAATCATCAGTGGTGAAGCCCACTGACACATCGTCTTGCCACTCGAGCACCGGGCGCTTGATCAAAGTGGGGTGCGCGATCAGCACGTTAGCGGCATCACTGCCATCCAAAGTGCTGCGGTCTGCATCAGACAGTTGCCTGAAAGTAGTGCTTCGCCGGTTGATCAAGCGTTCCGGTCCCACGGACTTCAGCCAGCCGGTGACTTGCACACGAGTAGGGGGGGCCTCACGGAGATCGATAAAGTTATGCTCAACACCACTATCAGCCAGCCATTTCCGGGCTTTGCGCACGGTGTCGCAGTTCGGGATGCCGTAAAGCGTGACAGTTTTCATGGTATTGGTAGTGTCATTGATTCAACGAATTTACGGGAGCTGGCGGTGGATTGGATCTCAGGCCGGCCCCATATCCGGACGCGCAGGGTAGCAGAATTACGCGGTTTCCGTCGCAAGGATCATGGCTTGTTGTATCGTTTGGGGTGCTTGCGGGTGGGATAGCAGGTGCGACAAATCTCGCACACTCGGCCGTCACATCCTCGCGCCGTACAATACTGCCGTCCGTAAAAGATAATTTGCAGGTGAAGCGCGTTCCAACGTGACGCTGGAAAGGCACGCTTTAAGTCGCGCTCGGTTTCCACAACCGATCGACCTCTGGTCAGTCCCCAACGCTGGGAGAGACGATGTATGTGTGTGTCTACCGGAAAGGTTGGCAGGCCAAAAGCCTGCGCCATGACGACACTCGCGGTTTTATGGCCGACTCCGGGCAGCGTTTCCAGGGCCACCATGTCTGGCGGGACTTCGCCCCCATATTGCTCTAGCAAGATTTCACTGAGCCGATGTATCGCTTTCGACTTTTGGGGGGATAGGCCGCAGGGCTTAATGATGCCCCTGATAAGTTCAACGCTTAACCGAATCATCTTATCCGCTGAATCCGCCTTTTCGAATAATGCGGGGGTGACCTGATTAACCCTTTCATCGGTACATTGCGCGCTGAGGAGCACTGCAATGAGCAACGTGTAAGGATCGCTGTGATCGAGTGGTATCGGCGTCTTGGGATAAAGTGATTGTAGTCTGGCATCGATATAAGCAATGCGCTCTGATTTGGTTAAATTGGAGACCCCGGCCAACCTACCAACCTTCCCGTAAGCAGTGTGCAATGCGCTGCGCTGCCTCTACACAGTCGGCCAGCTCCGCCACCAGCGCCAGTCTTACGCGTCGAGCACCCGGATTGCCCTGAGGCGTGTGCCGCGTGAGATAACTACCCGGGAGCACGCTCACCCCCATTTTATGCATCAGGACTCGGGCAAATTCCTCTTCATCGATCGGCGTCTTTGGCCACAGATAAAACCCGGCCTCGGGCGTGGGTGTCTCCAGTACTTGCGAAATGATGGGCTCCACCGCGCTGAATTTTTCTCGATAGTAGATTCGGTTTGCGATGACGTGGTGTTCATCAGACCAGGCCCATTCGCTGGCAGCTTGATGATGCAGGGGCATCGCGCAACCATGGTAGGTTCGATAGTGACGGAAAGCATCAATCCATTGATCGTCTCCGGCAACAAAGCCGGAGCGCAGCCCCGGCAGATTTGATCGCTTGGACAAGCTGTGAAAACACAGGCAGTGCCGGAACGCAGTGTTCCCCATCGCCGCTGCTGCCTGAAGAAGCCCCGGTGGCGGTGTTGACTCATCGGGATAGATTTCGCTGTAGCACTCGTCACTTGCGATCACGAAATCATGCTCCTGAGCAAGAGCGATGAGCTCTTGAAGCATCGGGTTTGGCATCACCGCGCCTGAGGGATTGCCCGGTGTGCACAGGTAAAGTAGCTGGCATGTCTGCCACTGCTCACGCGTTATCGAGGCGAAGTCTGGCAGAAAGCCAGTAGTCTCATGACAGTTGACAAACGTGGGCTCGGTGCCCGCCAAGAGTGCCGCGCCCTCGTAGATCTGATAGAAGGGATTCGGGCAGATCACCGCTCCGGGACGACCGCCCGACACCACCATTTGAGCCAGCGCAAACAAGCCCTCGCGCGTACCATTAACGGGTAAAACCTGCCGATTTTCATCGACAGCCTGCAGCCCGAATCGTCGCTCGAGCCAGCGCGCTATGGCGGCACGGAGTGTGGCCAGACCATTTGTAGAGGGGTACTTGCCCACCAGGTATGCGCGGTCAGCCAGTATTTGCATCACCGCCCCGGGCGGGGCGTGCTGTGGCTCCCCGATGGTGAGCGGAATCGTTTTTCCGGCGGCGCGGGGAAGCTCGGCGAACAGCCGCGAGAGCTTTTCAAATGGGTAGGGCTGCAGCGACTCTAGGCCTTGGTTCAAATGGTTACCTCCGTTGCTGCTGTTGGAAGTGTTTTGTCGCCGCTCAGTTCTTCGGATAGCTCCCGTTTGATTTGGGAGAGTAAGGCGTCGTCTCGGATAGGCCCACCTGCGGTATCAGCGAGAAAAAAAATGTCCTCTACCCGCTCTCCGAGCGTCTGGATCTTGGCTCCTTGAACTGAAATATTGTGGCGGCTCAATATGGAGCCCAGTTGCGCCAACAGGCCCGGCCTGTCAGCGGTGCTGATCTCCAGCATGGTGTGTGCGCCGGCGTCGTCCGTGGAGAACAGGACCGTCGTGGGAATGCTAAAGGCTCTGGCGGTGCGTGGCGTATGCCGGCTGACCGCTTTTAGCGTTGCCCTTGAGAGGTTGCTTCGAATGGTGTTCCGAATTTCTGCAAAGCTATCCGGGTGTGGGTCGAGAGAGTTGCCATCACTTTTCAATACGTAAAACGTATCCAGGGTGCTGCCATCTGCATCGCTATAAATGCGGGCGTCGTGGATGGTGAGATCAAGTGTTTCCAGCGCCGCGCAGATTCTGGCAAACGTGTCTGTTTCATCTCTCGCATGAACGAAAATCTGGGTGGCATTTCCGATCGGCGACTCCCCCGCCTGCCTGATCAGCACCAAGGCTCCGTCAGCGAGTTGATGATCGGCGATGGCTTCTGTATGCCAAGCAATATCCTCAGCGCGTTCTCTTAAAAAATAATCATCACCGCGGCTTGACCAGAACTGCGTCAGTTCCTCCTCTAGGAACCCACGGTATTCAAGAATTTCAGCAGTGGTACGCTTGGTTGCCGCGATCACTTCTTCTCGTTCAAGTGGGTTCTCAAATCCACGGTTCAGCGCGCGCCGGGTTTCAGTGTAGAGCTGTCGCATGAGCGATGAACGCCAAGCGTTCCACAGTTCTGGGTTGGTACCTGCTATATCAGCGACGGTGAGGGTGTACAGGTAGTCCAGCCGCTCTTGGGTTCCCACTATTTCGGCAAATCGCAGTATTTCTTGTGGATCAGAGATGTCCCGGCGCTGGGCAATGTGGCTCATCAATAAATGATTTTTCACCAGCCATACTACCAGTTCAGTGTCCTCACCGGACAGGCCGTGCTCGATGCAAAAGGCTTCTGCGTCAATGGCACCCAATTCGGAGTGGTCTCCGCCGCGCCCTTTGCCCATATCGTGGAAGAGTGCTGCGATGTAGAGCAGGCGCGGATCTCGTAATCTGCGGGCAATGCGAGTGGATACGGGAAAGCGATCGGTGTAGTCGGCCCGCATAAAACGCCGCGTATTCGCGATCACCTCAGTCGTATGGGCGTCCACCGTATAGGCATGGAATAAATCGAATTGCATTTGCCCGATAATGGTGCCAAAGGCAGGTAGATAGCGGCCCAATACGCCGTGCCGGGACATCCGTCTCAATTGCTTAGTCATGTTATGGGGTACACCAAGCACTTCAATAAAGAGTGCTCGGTTATGAGCGTCTGCACGAAATTGATCATCAATAAGGTGCGCGTCGCGCCTGATCAGGCGCTGTGTATTGGGCTCAATGCGGTCGACCGTGGGGTCATTGCCGATGAGCACAAACACCCGGAGTAGGTTGCTGGGGTTGTCCAGAAAGACGGTATCGTGCCGGGTGCGAATGCGACTGTCACTCACCTCGAAGTCTTCGTCGATAATTCGAATAGCCTGCTCGGAGGCGGCAGAAAGGCGATGCTCAAAAACCTCGATCAGGAGCTCGTTTAATTGACTCAGGGTTTGCATCCATCGGTAATACACCTGCATGAACTGTTCGACCGCTAATTTGTCCCCATCCTCCATGCCCCATATGGCGGCCAGTTTTTTCTGATGGTCGAAAAGTAATCTGTCCTCAGCCCGTCCGGCTATGCTGTGCAGGGCAAAACGTACTTGACTGAGAAATTCCCTCCCTTTTTGTAGCTGATCAAGTTCTGACTGGCTCAAAAAGTCAGGTTCATTGACGTGAGAGAGGCCTACGTCGAAGCATCTGAGCGTAATCCATTCAATGACTTGTAGGTCCCTGAGCCCGCCGGGGGAGCTTTTTACATTGGGTTCCAGCGCGTATTCCGTATTGCTGTGCTTGTCGTGACGATTTTGCTGCTCTCCCAGCTTGCCGCGAATAAATGCATCGGGCGCCCACATTTGGGATGTGTGAGTGGCTGACTTCAAAAGGGGTTCCAAAGTCTGATCGCCGCTCAGATGACGTGCCTCCATCATCGTTGTGACAACTGTCAGGTCATCTGCTGCCAGAGTTTTGCACTCGGCCAGTGTCCTGACGCTATGTCCGATTTGCAGGCCCGTGTCCCACAAGCTGGTGATAAAGCGCTCCAGCCTCTCCGATAGCGCTGAATCCGCGGTATCACGAGTCAGCACCAGAATATCGACGTCGGATTGCGGGAACAGCTCGCCTCTGCCGTACCCCCCCACCGCGATCAATGCCGTGCCGGTGATGTCCCCAACATACTCAGCCCACAGGTGTTTGAGCGCAGCATCGACCACGTCGCTACCGGCAGTCAATATTCCCGATACGGGAGCGCTGGGATGAAAAGACGCGGCGAGTTGTGCTTTGGCGTGCTGCAAGTAGCGGCGCGCAGCAAGAGCCGGCGTTTCAGTGTCGGACAGAAAGGCCTGCAGAGACGTGATAGAGGTTGCTGGGGGGGCGTTAGAGGGGGAGGGCTTCATCCCGCCTCCGGGTCAGCACCTCGCAGCCCTCTTCGGTGACGGCGATCGTGTGCTCCCATTGGGCAGAGAGCCGGCCATCGCGGGTGGTGACGGTCCATCCATCCCGTGCATTCAGCTTGGTATAGCGTTTGCCGGCATTGATCATGGGTTCAACTGTGAACGTCATGCCTGGTTCCAGGCGCAGTCCGGTTCCCGCTTTCCCATAATGCAGTACCTGCGGCGCTTCGTGAAAAACGCGGCCGATGCCGTGGCCACAATATTCCCTGACGACTGAGTAATAATTGGCTTCGGCGTATTGCTGAATCACGTGTCCCAAGTCGCCCAGCGTGGCGTCAGGTTTCACCAGTGCCAGAGCCCGGTAAAGACATTCCTGCGTCACTCGCATCAGTCGCTCGGCGTGCGGTGCCACTTCACCCACCCCCAGCATAATGCTCGTATCGCCATGCCAGCCATCTTTAATCACAGTGACATCGATGTTGATGATGTCGCCGTTGCGCAATTTCTTGGTATCGGAGGGGATGCCGTGGCAGATAACCTCATTCACTGAAGTACAGATGGACTTTGGAAAACCCTTATAATTGAGTGGCGCAGGAATTGCTTTCTGAACGTTTACGATGTGTTCGTGACAAATTCGGTCAATCTCGCTGGTGGTCATGCCGACTGTGACCAGCGGAGCAATCATTTCTAGGACTTCCGCAGCAAGACGTCCAGCCTCGCGCATGCCGTCGAGTTCAGGTCCGGTTTTTGGCTTGATGGCGGTCATAACTCGTGGGCTAATGTGGTGGCGTAATGGGACGAGGCGCAGTGTAACCGACTCTAGGGCGGAATGGGGTGCCGCTTTTACTGAGGTCGTGTCTGTGGTATAAAGCGCGCCGCTGGGCTAGCCTCAGTACAAGCCTTGAAGGCAAATAGCACGTTCCCTCGCAGTTGCGGACCCGGGTGCCGGTGTAACCGGTTGGAGCCGCAGGGGGGGCGGAAGTGAAACCCAAACAGAGAGTTTGATTATGACGCAGGTAAGCATGCGGGACTTGCTGCAAGCAGGTGCGCACTTTGGACACCAGACGCGATTCTGGAACCCCAAAATGGATCAGTACATTTTCGGGGCGCGCAACAAAATTCACATCATTAATTTAGAGCATACGGTGCCCGCTTTTAACGACGCGTTGCAAACCGTTCAGCGGCTCGCTGAAAAGAAAAATCAGGTCATGTTCGTTGGCACCAAGCGTGCGGCGGGCAAGATCATCGAGGAACAAGCCAGACGCTGTGGAATGCCGTTTGTCAGCCACCGATGGCTGGGCGGAATGCTCACCAACTACAAGACGATTCGATCCTCGATCAAGCGACTGAGAGAGCTTGAGGAGCAGGAGCGGGATGGCACTTTTGCGAAGCTGACCAAGAAGGAAGCGCTGATGCGCTCCAGGACGAAAGAGAAGCTGGAGCGATCGATCGGGGGCATCAAGGAAATGTCGGGTTTGCCCGACGTACTGTTTGTGGTGGATGTGGACCATGAGCGTATTGCGGTGACCGAAGCTAATAAGCTCGGCATCCCCGTAATCGGTATTGTCGACACCAACAGCAATCCTGATGGGGTGGACTATGTGATCCCTGGGAACGATGACGCGATTCGGGCCATCAAGCTTTATGTTGCGGCTGTCGCGGATGCGGTGCTCGCTGGAAGAACTCAGGCGGGAGAGGTAATCGCTGCTGATGAATTTGTCGAGGTAATGGATGAGCCCGCGCCCGTCGCGCAGGAAGCCGCACCGGCAGAAGATGCTGTTCCTTCAGCCGAGGAATCGGCCGAAGCGGCAGGGCCTGCGCCCTCTGAAGCGGGTGAGAGAGCAGAGGCTGACGCACCTGCCTCCTGATCCGGCTTCTGTGGTTCAATTATTCGCATCGCGAGGGCCTTTGCACCCTCAACGCATTGGCGTGTCCTTCTGAGGAGGACGACATAAAGAGGTGAAAGCATGTCTGCGGCATTGGTAAAGGAACTTCGAGAAAGGACTGGTCTCGGCTTGCTTGAGTGCAAGAAAGCATTGGCAGACGCGGGAGGTGATGTAGACGCCGCCATCGAGGCGTTGCGCAAATCAAGTGGTATGAAGGCCGCGAAGAAGGCGGGTAGAACGGCGGCAGACGGCGTCGTTGCGATTCAAACCGCAGACGATGGCAGTTTCGCTGCCATGGTTGAGGTCAATAGCGAGACTGACTTTGTTGCCCGCGATGAAAACTTCCTGGGTTTCGTGAAATCAGTTGTCCACAAAGCTTTTGATCACAAAATCAATGATGTTGGAACTCTGGCGGCGGACGAAACGGAAACCGCTCGTCAGGCCTTGGTTCAGAAAATCGGTGAACATATCAGTGTCCGCCGGGTAGTGACGCATACTGCCGCAGAAGGTGTGGTGGCAGGTTATGTCCACGGTAATAATCGCATCGCAGTGCTGGTCTCACTCAAGGGGGGTTCCAGGGAGTTGGCTCGCGATGTGGCCATGCATGTTGCCGCTGTCAGTCCGCAGGTGGTCTCGCCGGCGCAAATGCCCACGGAAGTGGTCGCTAAGGAACGTGAAATCTATTCTGCGCAGGCACAAGACTCAGGCAAGCCCGCCGAAATAGTTGAGAAAATGGTGGAAGGCCGCATTCGCAAGTTTTTGGCAGAGAATAGTTTAACCGAGCAGGCCTTCGTCAAGGACCCTGATACCACGGTTGGTAAGCTGGTCTCTTCCGCGGGTGCTGAGGTGCTGGATTTCACCCGCTTTGAGGTGGGTGAGGGTATCGAGGTCGAAAAAGTGGATTTTGCAGCGGAGGTTGCCGCGCAGCTGGGCAAATAAACCGAAGCACACGCCCCCAGGCCTGCGATGATAAGAATCACCAAGGTTTTTGTGTGAACTGACCTCCTGAGGCCGGTAGCATGAAGAGCGAATGAGCGTCAGTTGGGGAGGGGCATAGGTGGCGGCGGACAAGGTCTACAAGCGCATTCTGCTCAAACTGAGCGGCGAGGCCCTCACGGGTCAGGAAGCATTCGGTATTGACCCCAAAGTCCTGGATCAGTTGGCGCTGGAAATTGGCCAGTTGGTGGGTATTGGCGTCCAGATCGGTTTGGTGGTTGGGGGCGGTAACCTCTTCCGCGGCGCGGCGCTGAACGCCGCGGGGCTGGATCGCGTTACAGGCGATCACATGGGTATGCTCGCGACGGTGATGAACGCACTTGCCCTGCGAGACGCGCTGGAGCGATCGAATATCGCGACTCAGGCGATGTCCTCCATTCCAATGAGCGGTGTCGTCGAGCATTATGATCGACGTAAAGCCATTCGGGCACTATCTAACGGCGATGTCGTGATTTTTGCCGCCGGCACAGGCAATCCATTTTTCACCACCGACTCGTCAGCCTGCCTGCGCGGTATTGAAGTGAAGGCAGATGTGGTCCTCAAGGCAACCAAGGTAGATGGTGTCTACAGCGCCGACCCTGTCACGGACCCCAATGCCGTTAAGTACGATGTGCTCTCCTATGACGAAGTTCTGGACAAGAAACTCGGCGTGATGGATTTGACAGCGATCTGCCTGGTACGTGATCACAATATGCCGGTCCGGGTCTTTAATATGGCCCAGCGCGGCGCACTTCTAAGTATTGTGCGTGGCGGAGAAGAGGGCACTTTGATTCAGGCCTGATGGTCTGTGTAAAGGAAACATAGCGGGACGTAAGCGATGATTGATGATATCAAGCAGGAAACCGAAGACCGCATGGGTAAAGCATTAGAGGCTTTGTCGCATAATTTCAACAAGATCCGGACTGGCCGAGCGCACCCCAGCCTGCTGGAGAGTATTCGGGTCGAGTATTACGGGGCGGAGACACCGCTTAATCAGCTGGCAAATATCAATATTGAGGATGCGCGCACCCTGAGCGTGATTGCGTTTGATAGATCGATTACGCCGGATATTGAGCGCGCCATTTTGAAATCAGACCTGGGATTGAACCCCGCCACGGCTGGTGAGGTAATGCGAATCCCCATGCCGGTTCTGACAGAGGAGACGCGCAAGGGTTATATCAAGCAGGCGCGATCCGAGGCAGAGTCTGCTCGAGTATCGGTCCGCAGCGCCCGTCGAGACGCACTGGGCATGCTGAAGGAACTGCTCAAGGAGAAAGAAATCTCTGAGGATGAGGAGCGCCGAGCGCAAGATGTCGTGCAAAAGCTGACCGATAGCTACGTGGCTAAGGTTGAGGGTGCTTTGGGCGATAAAGAAACTGATTTGATGGCCATCTGACGGACCGATAGGAAATCCGTTGAAAGCCTCCGACATCCAACTCCGCACGGTCCCGCGACATCTGGCCATCATCATGGATGGCAACAATCGCTGGGCTCGGCGTGAGGGCTATCCCGGAGTGGCTGGGCATCGCGCGGGCGCTGAGGTCGTTAGGGAGATTGTAGAGGCCTGTGAGGCGCGTGGGATTCGCTACCTCACCCTGTTTGCGTTCTCCAGCGAGAACTGGGGCAGGCCGCGAGCGGAGGTGCGCGCGCTGCTGGCGTTATTGTCTCGTTATCTTCGCAATGAAGTGTCGAAACTCGTCTGCGATGGCGTTCGGTTGCGCGTCATTGGCCGGCGCGACCGCTTCAGTCCCCGTCTGCAAAGCCTGATTGCCAGTGCAGAGCAGGCCACTGTGTCGTGCGCGCGCGCCACGCTTACATTGGCGCTGGATTACGGTGGTCGCTGGGATGTGACGCAAGTCACGCAATCGATTGCGCGCGACGTGGCCGCTGGTGTTGTGAAGCCTGAAGAGATCGATGAAGCGATGATTTCGGAAAGGTTGGCCACAGACAATCTTCCTGACCCTGACCTTTGCATTCGCACCGCAGGCGAAACGCGGGTGTCTAACTTCCTGCTTTGGCAGTTTGCATACGCTGAGTTTTGGTTCACCGAGGCCTTATGGCCCGACTTTGACGAGAGCGTGCTTGACTTGGCGCTCGCCGATTATGCAGTGAGGGAGCGGCGCTTTGGTGTTCGGCCGCTGCTGCATAGCTATTAGGCTAAGCCGGAGGAGGTGAGACAGTGCTACGGGAGCGAGTAATCACTGGGCTGCTCTTGGTCTCTGCTTTCCTTGCCACGCTGGTTTTTGCTCCTTTGACACTGCAAGCGATCCTGTTCGCGCTCGTTGCGACGGCGGGCGCCTGGGAATGGTCCAATCTGGTAGGTGTTCGCTCTCCGGCGACTCGCGCGCTCTATATGATACTGGTGCCCGGGTCCTGCTATCTATTGTGGTCGCAAATCGATATGACAAACGGCCAGCCCGTGGCGACCGCCCAGCCTTGGCTTGCAGCAAGTGCGTTTCTCTGGTCTTCAATGCTGGTTGGCTTGAAGTACTACCCCACTGGCGGTTGGGTATGGCGGCAGCCGTGGATCAGGGCCCTCATGGGGTGGGTTATGCTGACGGCAACGTGGTTATCAGTGATGGTATGCCTATTACTGAGCAATGGGCTGTTAGCGCTGTTCATGTTGATTCTCATCGTTGTCACCGCAGACATTGGTGCTTACTTCGTGGGGCGCCGATTTGGACAGCACGCCCTCGCTGAAGCAATTAGCCCTGGCAAGACATGGGAAGGTTTCTGGGGGGGTGTTGTGTGTGTCATCGCTCTTACATTGGTCGTGTGGCAAAACCTGCCGTTGTCCCACCTACATCTCGACCTAGGCTCATTACTGGTCCTCGGGCTCGCCACTGCAGGGGCTTCTGTGGTGGGTGACCTGACGATCAGCCTGTTGAAGCGTGAGGTGGGGGCAAAAGATTCGGGCAATTTGTTACCGGGCCACGGCGGTGTTCTCGATCGCCTCGACAGCATCTGCGGCGCGGCACCGGTTTACACGCTCGGCCTTTTGCTGGTGGGGTACTGAACGTGAAGCGGGTTGCGGTGTTGGGTGCGACAGGGTCTATAGGCCAGTCGACCCTTGATGTCATTCGCCGACACCCCGATCGATATCAGGCGACCTTGCTCTCGGCGCATCGATCTGTTGATGAAATGGAGGCGCTCTGTCGCGAGCATTTGCCGGCTCACGCAGTGATGGGCGATGCAGAGACTGCTGAGCATCTGGCGGATCGACTGCGGGATTTGTCGGCTGTCACGGTCTCTTCAGGGGCCGATGCATTGGACGATCTGGTTGCCGAGGCCGCAGTAGACAGTGTTGTTGCCGGGATTGTTGGATTTGCGGGGCTCCGCCCGACGATGAGTGCAGCACGGGCAGGAAAAACGATTTTGCTCGCCAATAAGGAGGCGCTGGTCAGTGCTGGCGCTCTATTCATGGAGACGGTGCGTCAAGGTGGCGCGGTGCTACTGCCCGTTGATAGCGAACATAATGCCATGCATCAATGTTTACCCGTCCTCGCCAACGGCCAACCGGATATGGGTAATGTCGAAAAAATTATTCTGACTGCCTCCGGCGGACCTTTCCGAGGGCGCGCTCGAGCGTCGCTGGACAACGTCTCACCCAAAGAAGCATGCGCTCATCCAAACTGGTCAATGGGGCAAAAGATCTCCGTGGATTCTGCGACCCTGGCCAACAAGGGGCTTGAGCTAGCGGAGGCTTGCTGGCTGTTCAAACGGCGGCCCGAGCAGATTGAGATCGTGGTGCACCCGCAAAGTATTGTGCATTCCATGATTCGTTATCGAGATGGATCGGTGCTGGCGCAAATGGGGCAGCCCGATATGCGCACGCCGATCGCGTATTGTCTCGCCTGGCCAGACAGGGTTGACGCGGGTGTGCAAGCATTGGACATGGTATCTGTGGGCAGGCTGGACTTTGAGGCACCTGACCTTGAGGCTTTCCCATGTCTGAGCCTCGCGCAGTGGGCGATAACCCAGCCAGGTGGGATGTGCGTTTACAGCGCGGCTAACGAGGTGGCTGTGGCGGCATTTCTGGCGCTTGGTATCCGGTTCACTGACATTGATCGAGTGATTGATCACGCGTTACGGTCAGTTAATCTGTCGGAACCTTCCAGCCTCGACGCGGTCAAAGATCTGGATTCATCTGCCCGAGTCGTCGCGGCAGAGGGTGTGGCGGCGTTCGCGGCCGCGCATCAAGACCTTTAAAGGAAACTCATGTTAGAAATTTTGCAAACAATTTTCGTGGCGCTGGCGACTTTTGCCATTGTGGTAGCGGTGCATGAATATGGTCACTTCTGGGTTGCTCGGTTTACCGGCGTCAAGGTGTTGCGATTCTCAGTCGGTTTTGGACGACCGCTTGTGCGATGGCGGGGGGCTGATGAAACTGAGTACGTGATCGCCGCTTTGCCCTTGGGCGGTTACGTTAGGATGGCGGACGAGCGAGAGGGTACTGTCGACGCCGAGGATTTACCACGGGCCTATAATCGGCAGCCGGTAGCCAACCGTATGGCGATCGCCGCTGCAGGGCCAATGGCAAATTTTTTGCTCGCTATTGCAGTGCTGTGGGTGCTTTTTTTCAGAGGGGAAATCGGCGTTGTACCCTTGGTTGATCAGGTGGCAGAGGGGTCGCTCGCGCAGACAGCGGGTTTGGAGTCAGGTCAGGAGATTCTCGCGATTGATTCGCGCTCGACGCCGACCGTCGCAGCGGTGAACTTCGCTCTGCTCGAACGTTTGGGCGACACAGGCACAGTGACTTTGGCTGCCGCTTACCCGGGTTCGGATGTCATTTACGAATCGCAAGTGACAATTTCACAGTGGCTGCGCGAGGCGGAGCAACCCAACCTTCTTCAGGCATTCGGTATCACCATAAAAACACCGCCCGTTACCGCTCTTGCCGGTGCTTTGATCGAGGATGGGGCAGCTACCAGGGCAGGTTTTGAGCCGGGTGATCTTATCGTGTCCGCTGATGGGCAGCCCATTGATCTGTGGATGGATTGGGTTGCTTATGTGCGAGCCCGCCCCGGCCAGCCAATCGAGGTAACGGTGGAGCGGAGCGGTGATCTGATGACACTGAGCGTGACGCCAGCCACCGTAGGAGCTGAAGGCGGCGAAATAGGCTCGGTGGGGATGACCGTTTCGCTGCCTGATATCCCCGCGGCGCAGCAGCGGCGGTTCGAAAGGGGGCCACTTGAGGCACTGTGGGCCGCCGCGCAGCGGACATTAGATCTGGTCGGTTTTACCTTTACTTCGATCGGTCGAATGCTGCAGGGGTTGATCTCACCGAGCAATTTGTCAGGGCCTATCGCTATTGCCCAAGTAGCGGCATCGACTGCTGAGGCCGGTTGGGTGGCTTGGCTGGGCTTTTTGGCGCTACTGAGTGTCTCCCTGGGCGCACTCAATTTATTGCCTATTCCCGTTCTGGATGGCGGGCACCTTGTGTTTTACGGTTGTGAGGCGCTCTTTGGCAAGCCATTACCTGAACGTATTCAGATGATGGGTTACCAGATGGGCGTAGTTTTAGTGCTCAGCATCATGGTGTTTGCCCTGTATAATGACCTCTCGAAAATCTGACGACATCACATGACCGGTCACATCATCCCGTTATTTTGCCCGGCTGGGCCTCTTTTGCGCTGCGTTGGGATGGTCAGCCCCAGCGTGAGCAAATGTTCCAGCGATGACACTTCATGCTGACAAGTGACAATAACCGTCTGCTACCGTGCGGGGGCCTCAAACTGGTGCTGCTTTTGGCCGCGCTGGTGCAACCCATCTTTGCATGGGCGCAGATTGAGCCATTCGTCATTCAGGACATTCGCGTAGAGGGGCTGCAGCGCATCTCCCCGGGGAGCGTATTCGCCGCGCTCCCGGTTGGAGTTGGCGACACGGCCGACGTCTACGCTGTCAGATCGGCGGCCAAAAACCTCTTCTCGACGGGAAACTTTGATGACATTTCCATTGCTCGAGATGGCGGCGTGCTGGTTGTGGTGGTCGCGGAACGCCCGAGTATCAGTGAGATCACGATCGACGGTAACAAGGCCATTGAAACCGAGGCATTGTTGGATGGCTTGAAAGGGGCGGGTCTGGCGGTGGGGCAGGTATTTCAGCGTTCTACCCTCGAGGGTATGCAGCTTGAGCTGCAACGTCAGTACGTGCTGCAGGGCCGGTACGATGCCACTATCGACTCCGAAGTCATTGCCGAACCGCGGAATCGGGTTTCCATCGCGATTGATGTAAACGAAGGCACGGTCGCGACAATCAAACATATCAATGTGGTCGGCAACGGTGTGTTTACTGACGAGGATCTGATTGACCTTTTCGAGCTGAAGACAGGCGGTTGGCTTTCGTTTTTTACCAGCGATGACAAATACTCGAAAGAAAAGCTGACCTCCGATCTCGAGACGCTGTCGTCTTATTACCTCGATCGCGGATACTTGCAGTTCAACATTGATTCGACACAGGTGGCTGTCTCTCCGAGCAAAGAGGAGGTTTACATCACGGCCAACGTGACCGAGGGAGAAAAGTTCACTATCAGTCAGGTGGGCTTGTCCGGCGACCTGGTGCTGCCGGAGGAGGATTTGAACCGGTTTTTGATCGTTCAGCCCGAGCAGGTCTATTCACAGCAACTCGTGACGGCAACTGAGGACTATCTCACCCGGCGCCTGGGTAACGAGGGATATAACTTTGCCAAGGTCACGGGTATGCCCGAGATCGACGAAGACACGAATACCGTGGCGATGAAGTTTTTTATCGATCCTGGCAAGCGAACCTACGTCCGGCGCATCAGTTTCGCAGGGAATCAGACCACAATGGATGACGTTCTGCGCCGGGAGATGCGGCAGATGGAGTCTGCCCCAGCGTCCTCCGCTTCGATTGAACAGTCGCGGATCAGACTGGAGCGGCTCGGGTTTTTCAAGATGGCATCAGTCGAAACGAATGAAGTGCCGGGTTCTGATGACCTCATAGACGTGGACTTTGTCGTGGAGGAGCAGTCATTTGGCTCCATTGGAGGCAGCCTCGGCTATGCGCAAGATGCGGGACTCATACTGGGATTGAATCTCCAACAGAATAACTTTCTGGGAACGGGAAGGAGGGTAGGAGTATCCCTGAATTCCTCTCGCTATCAGGACGTGATCAGTTTCAACTATACCAACCCGTACTTTACCGAGGACGGTGTCAGTCGGGGTTTCGGTGTGTTTTACCGCAAAACTGATCTGTCGAAAATCAATGTGGCGAGCTACACCACAGATACCTGGGGCGGCAGTGTGAATTTTGGCTATCCCATCAGTGAGACCCAGCGGTTGGGGTTCTCCTTCGGCGTCACAGACACAAAGATCACTTCTGGCCAATATGCTGTGCAAGAAATTTCCTCCAGTCCTAAGCTAGCGCCTGAAATAGAGTATTGGTACTACTCAACCTTGCAGGCCAACGGCACCTATTCGGCAGCAGAGGTCTTGCAGCCCATTGACACTATCCCACTGTCTGCGCTCTCGCCGCCGGCTAATGAAGGTTTTCTTGATCTCAACGGGGACCAGTACCTGAATTGGGCGCTGACGGGTAGTTGGATCCAGTCAACATTGAATCGAGGCCAATTGGCTACCCGAGGTGCTTCACAATCAGTGTCACTCGAGGTGGCCGTGCCCCCCTCGGATTTGGAGTTCTACAAACTGAACTACCGCGGCGAAATGTACTTGCCGCTTTTTGGAGAGTTCACGCTGCATCTTCGCGGAGAGCTTGGCTACGGCGAAGGGTTTGGTGCAACGAGCGAGCTGCCGTTTTATGAACACTTTTTTGCCGGCGGATTCGGTTCCGTGCGCGGGTACGAAACCAATACGCTGGGGCCGCGTAGCACCCCCCCCATTGTTTACACCGCCAATACGGCAGTGACCGGTATCGATGAAAACGGTCGCCCAACCGAATATGGCGGCGCCGATGGTCGCGGTTATGGCTACGCCATCGATCCGCGAACGGGCAAGGTACCGCTTCAGCAGTTTTACAATGAACCGGATCCGTTTGGTGGCAATGTGTTGATTGAAGGCAGTGCGGAAATTCTGTTTCCAATGCCTTTTATCAAGGATCGTAGCTCGTTGCGCTCGGCGCTGTTCTTCGATGTGGGCAATGTTTTCAACACAAATTGCCGTGAAAATCAGGTGAATTGTTTTGGTATCGACGCCGGTGAATTACGTTACTCTGTCGGTATCGGTGTGACATGGTTATCGGGCTTTGGCCCATTAACTTTCAGTCTGGCGAAGCCTCTGAACGCCAGCCTGATTGACGAAAGAGAAGTCTTCCAGTTCACACTGGGAAGAGGTTTCTGACAGTAAGAAAAAATGGAGATGTCTCGATGAATGCACGAGTGTGGCTTGCAGGGCTTTTAATGGCAGTGGTGCCCTCGATCGTAATGGCGCAAGGCCGGATAGCCGTGGTGAATTTGGAGCAGGCGATTCTGCAGACCGATGTGGCGCAGCAACGACTGCAAGAATTTGAGGCTGGTGAGGATTTTGCCAGTGACAAGACGCAGTTTGATGCGTTGCGTGCGGAGCTCGATCAGCTAGTGAAGGACTTCCAGCGCGATCAGGCGGCGATGAGCGAGGAAGATCAGGTAGCCGCGCGCCAGAAAATGGCCAGCAAGCAGTCAGATCTCGAGTATGTGGCCAAGAAGCTGCAGACTCTGCAAACACAGAATGCTCAGCGGGTGATGCAGGAGCTGGCCCCGCAAGCTCAGGAAGTGCTGCGCGCCATCATCGAGACGGAACAGATCGGTCTTCTGCTTCAGCAGCAAGCCGTGATTCACGCCGACTTGGGCTACAACATTACTGCAAAAGTCTCCGACAAGATGAATCAGATGGGGGCGGAGTAATCCAGCATGCCAGCGCTAGGGGAGCTTTCTGCTGCTCTGGGGCTTGAGCTGCGGGGCGATCCCGGTCGCCCCATTGTTGCGCTGGCGGCACTGGAGCGCGCCACCGCAGACGAACTGAGCTTCGTCTCAGAAAAAAAGCACCTGTCCAAACTTGATAAGACCAGCGCGGGCGCCCTGATTCTTCATCCCGACTGGATAGAACGTTGGGCAGGCAGCGCGCTGCTCAGTGAAGCGCCCTACCTGGCCTTTGCAAAAGCAACCCTCATTTTTGACAATCACCCCGTCGCCACAGGTCGTGTCCACCGCAGTGCAGTGGTGTCTGATGCCGCCGCATTGGGCGAGGGCGTCACCATCGACGCAGGTGCCTGCATCGAGGCCGATGTCACGTTAGGTGATGGGGTATGGATTGGTGCTGGCGCCTACATAGGTCATGGGTCCGTCATCGGCAAAAAAACGGTTATTAAGCCGGGTGCAGTGGTATGCCATGCGGTTCGGATCGGTGCGCGTTGCACGATTCATCCTAATGCGACCATTGGTGCTGACGGCTTTGGTTTCGCCCCGAGCGCTGAGGGCTGGGTCAGGATCCAGCAACTGGCGTCTGTGATCATTGGAGACGACGTAGAGATTGGAGCTAATTCGGCCGTTGATCGCGGTGCGCTTGAAGACACGGTTGTCGAAGACGGTGCGATCATCGATAACCTGGTTCAGATTGCTCACGGTGCACGTGTGGGAGCCCGCACGGCAATTGCCTCTCAGGCGGGGATATCTGGTAGCACCCAGATTGGCGAACGATGCGTAATTGCGGGTCAGGTGGGCATGGCAGGTCATTTAACCATTGCCAATGATGTGCATATTGGCGGACAAGGCCGAGTCGCAAGTTCTGTCACCGAGCCCGGGCACTATTCGTCTGGAACACCGATCCAGCCACTGCGCGCCTGGTTGCGCAGTGCGTCGCGTTTCACCCAGCTCGACCAGATGGCGCGCCGGATTGCTGATCTTGAGAAAGCGTTGGCGGTGGACAAGGAGGAGCACGAGGACTCATGAAGTTGGATATTGAAGAGATTCGTAATCGTCTTCCTCATCGTTACCCGTTTTTATTGGTTGATCGCGTGGTGTCTGTTGTGCCCGGCGAGCATATTGAGGCCTATAAAAACCTGAGCATCAATGAACCATTTTTCGATGGCCATTTTCCTGGAATGCCCGTTTTCCCCGGCGTTCTGCTTTTGGAGGCTATGGCGCAGGCCGCCGGTATCCTCGGGTTTGTGACCATGGGTAAAACGCCGGCAGAAGGCTCTATCTACTACTTTGTTGGAGCGGATGGCCTGAGGTTTAAACGCCCCTGCGTTCCGGGGGATCAGGTGATGCTGTACGCCCGCATTATCAGTGAGCGGCGAGGCATCTGGAAATTTGAGGTAGAGGCGCGTGTGGACGAAGAGCTTGCTGCCGCCGGCACGATTTTGTGTGCCGACCGGTGAGACGTGATACACGATAGCGCCATAGTTCATGCCGACGCCCGAGTTCATGAATCGGTTGAGGTCGGCCCGTGGACATTAATTGGGCCCGGTGTTGAGATAGGCAAGAACTCTATTATCGAGTCTCACGTGGTGATTAAGGGCCCTACCCGCATGGGTGAACGCAATCACATTTATCAGTTCTCGACGGTCGGTGAGGCCACGCCCGATCTGAAATATCGCGATGAACCTACGGAGCTTCACATCGGCGACGACAATGTGATCCGCGAAAATGTGACGATTCATCGAGGCACCGTTCAGGATCGGGCTCGGACCGAGATTGGTGACCGCAATCTGCTGATGGCCTATGTTCACGTGGGACACGACAGCGTAGTGGGTAACGACACCATTTTGGTTAACAACACCGCGTTGGCCGGACACGTGATTGTGGGAGATTGGGCAATCCTTTCCGGTTACACCTTGGTCCATCAATTTTGCAAGATTGGTGCGCACAGTTTCAGCGGAATGGGAACCTCTATTGGCAAGGATGTGCCCGCTTTCGTCACCGTTGCGGGGAGTCCTGCTGAAGCGAAAACCATCAATGTCGAGGGTCTTCGCCGACGCGGCTTTGACGAGACTGAAATCGCAGAGCTTCGTCGGGCTTTTAAAGTCATTTATCGACAGAGTTTGACGCTCGATATCGCCATTGAGCGACTTCAAGGGATGGTCCAGGACACCCCCAGTGTTCGGATTCTTGTTGATTCTCTTCTGCAGTCACAGCGGGGCATCGTTCGTTAGTGTCAGCTGAAGCAGCACGGCTGGGGATGTGTGCTGGCGAGGCGTCGGGCGATATTCTGGCAGGAGCAGTGATCAGAGCGTGGCGAGATCAGCAACCGCATCTCGCCCTGCGAGGAATTGGTGGTCCCCATATGGAGGCCACTGGATTCAATTCCCAATGCCCTATGGATCGCCTCTCGGTGATGGGCTTGGTGGAGCCCTTAAAAAGACTCCCCGAACTCTTGAGAATTCGACGTGAACTGATTGCGCAGCAGCAGGCGTGGGCACCTCAGCTGTTCCTGGGTATCGATAGTCCGGACTTCAATTTGGAAGTCGAGCGGCGCCTACGTGCAGCGGGGATTCCGACGGCGCACTTGGTGAGTCCCTCGGTGTGGGCTTGGCGTAAGGGCAGAATCAGGGGTATCCGCCAATCAGTCGATAGGATGCTTTGTCTGCTCCCGTTCGAGGTGACGATCTATCAGGACGCCCATATCGACGCTGTGTGCGTGGGACACCCTTTGGTGGATGAGTTGCGAAACATGCCGGGCAAAGACCAGGTGCGTCGCACACTGAGCCTTCCAAGCGAAAAGACTGTGGTGGCAGTGCTCCCAGGAAGTCGCGAGGCGGAAGTTCGGTATTTGATGCCCATATTCGCGCAGACGATGGTGCATTTGCAGCAGAGTGACCGCAGCTTAGGGTTCCTGGTTCCCGCCGCTACTGGGGAAGTCGAGCGCCTGATTAAATCAGTGCTGAGAGATGCTGCACTGGATGTCACAGTGGTATCGGGTATGGGCAGAGAAGCCATGCGTGCCAGCGATGCCGTCTTAATTGCTTCAGGCACAGCGACGCTCGAGGCAATGCTCATGGGCAAGCCCATGGTCATTGCCTACCGCATGGCGGCGCTGTCGTGGCACATTATGTCTCGTATGGTGAAAACCCCCTATGTCGGGCTGCCCAATATTCTTGCAGGGCGGCTGGTCGCACCCGAGTACTTGCAGCAGGACGCTACACCGGAAAACTTGGCCACCGCAATTGCGCAGATACTAGATGATGGAGGCAATGAGCAGACTGCCGTTTTTGAAGAGATAGCCAGCCAGATTGGTGGTCGTTTCGCTGAGCGCGTTGTCGAGGCGTTGTTGCCCCTCACTGAGGGCGAATGAACACTGCGGATCTGTTCCAAGGTACCGACGGCTATCTGATTGCGGGTGTGGATGAGGTGGGTCGTGGCCCGCTCGCGGGTGATGTGGTAGCGGCTGCGGTGATTCTGGGCAGCACTGCTCCAGAGGGGCTCACCGATTCCAAGGCGTTATCGGAGTCTAGGCGGATCACACTGGCTGAGAGGATCCGCACCGACGCCCTCTGCTGGGCACTTGGGCGTGCTAGTGTTGAGGAGATTGATGCACTGAATATTCTGCAGGCTTCCCTCCTGGCGATGCACCGCGCAGTGGAGGCCTTGGCAGTGCAACCCACCCTTGTTCTTGTAGATGGCAATCGGCTGCCCACATGGCCCTATGAGTCGCGGGCCATCGTTAAGGGCGATCTCACGGAACCCGCTATTAGCGCGGCGTCGATATTGGCAAAAGTCGCGAGAGATCGGGAGATGATGGAACTTGACCGGCAGTACGCCGGTTACGGGTTTGCCCGCCATAAGGGATACCCTACCAAGGCCCACCTTGCTGCGCTGGAGCGGTTAGGGGTATCACGCATACACCGGCGGAGCTTTGGGCCGGTCAAACGGTTGCTGGCACACCCCGAGGTGAGATAGCGTGGCGACATGACGCCTTTTGTTCACCTGCGCTTACACACCGAGTACTCACTGATCGACGGATTACTGCGGATCCGGCCGACCATGACCCGGGTGGCCGAGCTGGGTATGCCTGCGGTCGCCATTACCGATCACCATAATTTCTTCGGGCTGGTTAAAGCCTATAAAGCGGCCTCTGATTTGGGCATCAAGCTCATCATTGGCGCTGATCTCCACGTTATCGATCCCGCCGATGATGAGCGGTATCACGAGCTCTGTTTGTTGGCTCAGAACGAGATGGGTTACCAGCAACTGATGTTGCTCCTGTCGCAATCCTATCGGCACGGGCAGTACCTCGGCCGGCCCAGAGTCAGACTGGAGTGGATACAGGATCGTGCCGAGGGTTTGATCGCGCTTTCTGGTGGTCGACAGGGCGATATCGGGCAGGCCTTGCTCAACGGCCGCCAAGCGGATGCCAGTGCAGCACTCTCTCGCTGGCTGAGTTGGTTCCCTGACCGGTTTTACATGGAATTGCAGCGAACCGGTCGTGCCAATGAGGAAGATTATCTGCATGCCGCCGTCGCCTTGGCCGGGGAGCAGGGTTGTCCGGTCGTGGCTACAAACGATGTGCGATTTCTGCATCCTGAGGAATTTGAGGCCCATGAAGCCCGCGTATGCATTGGGGATGGCAGAACACTCGATGATCCGCGCCGAGCGCGGGCATATACGGAGCAACAGTACCTCCGGACGGCAGAGGAAATGGCGGCGCTGTTTTCCGACATCCCCGAGGCGGTTGAGAACACAATCGAAATAGCAAAGCGGTGTTCTGTTTCGATGGTGCTTGGGCAGCCCTTTCTCCCCAACTATCCTGTGCCTGACGGCGAGACGATCGAGGCGTTTCTCAGCCGCTTGTCGCTCGAGGGTTTACATCAACGTTTCCCTGCCTGGGAACAGACGCAACTCGCGCCCTATAAAGAGCGTTTGGATTTTGAACTCACCACGATTAATCAGATGGGATTTCCAGGCTATTTTCTGGTGGTGATGGACTTCATCCGCTGGGCCAAACAGCAGGATATTCCGGTGGGCCCGGGTCGTGGCTCGGGTGCGGGGTCCTTGGTGGCCTATGCGCTGGGCATTACCGATCTCGACCCGATTGAGTATGACCTGCTATTTGAGCGTTTCTTGAACCCGGATCGCGTTTCCATGCCGGATTTCGATGTCGATTTCTGCATGGAGCGCCGCGATGAAGTCATCGAATATGTAGCTCAAACCTATGGGAGACAGGCTGTCTCGCAGATTATTACCTTTGGCACCATGGCGGCTAAAGCTGTTGTCCGCGACGTGGCGCGGGTTCAGGGCAAGCCCTATGGGCTTGCCGATCGCATGTCGAAGCTGATTCCCTTTGAAGTCGGCATGACCCTCATAAAAGCATTGGAGCAGGAAGAGCAGCTCGTGCAGCTCCTGCAGGAGGATAGTTCTGCTCAGGAAATATGGGATATGGCGGTCCAGCTGGAGGGCGTGATCCGTAACGCGGGTAAGCACGCCGGCGGGGTGGTAATCGCGCCTTCCGAGCTGACTGACTTTTCCCCCATTTACTGTGATGAGGACGGTACGGGCGTCGTTACCCACTACGACAAAAACGACGTCGAAGAAGCGGGGCTGGTGAAGTTTGACTTTCTTGGTCTGCGTACGCTCACCATCATTCAGTGGTCCATTGCTATGATCAACGCCCGGGATCACGGTGATCTTGATATTGATCGCATTCCGCTCGATGACCCCGAGGTTTTTAAACTCCTCCAAGCAGGCGACACCACCGCAGTGTTCCAGCTAGAGAGCCGGGGGATGAAGGAGCTGATCAAGAGCCTGCGACCCGACTGCTTCGAGGACATCATTGCGCTCGTCGCCCTGTTTCGCCCGGGTCCTCTTCAGTCTGGCATGGTTGAGAACTTCATTAACCGCAAACACGGCCGTGAAACCATTGCTTTTCCAGATGCTCAGTACCAGCACGAGTGTCTAGAACCCATTCTCGAGCCCACTTACGGCATTATTCTGTATCAGGAGCAGGTCATGCAGATTGCCCAGGTGATGGCGGGTTACTCGTTGGGCGGCGCAGATTTGTTGCGTCGCGCCATGGGAAAAAAGAAACCCGAAGAAATGGCTCAGCAACGCAGCGTTTTTGAGGAGGGTGCGGCTGCAAATGGCATTGACCCTACGTTGGCGATCAAAATATTTGATCTGGTAGAGAAGTTCGCGGGTTATGGCTTCAATAAATCGCATTCTGCGGCTTATGCCTTGGTGTCGTATCAGACTGCCTGGTTGAAAACACACCATCCCGCTGAATTCATGTCCGCGGTGATGAGTTCGGATATCGATAACACCGACAAACTGCTGACTTTCCGGGATGAAGCCCGCCGAATGGGATTGCAGGTATTGCCGCCATCGATTCAAGCAGGGCTCTATGCGTTCTCGGTCAATCAGCAAAGCCATATCCGATACGGACTGGGCGCCATTAAGGGATTGGGTGAAGGGCCTATTGCCAACTTATTGGCCGCGCGGGAGGCGGGTGCTTTCAAAAATCTGTTTGATTTGTGCGCACGCACCGATCCCCGAAAGGTCAATCGACGCGCGCTCGAAGCCCTGATTAAAAGCGGTGCACTCGATGAGCTTGGCGTGGAACGCTGGGTGTTACTTGCGTCGTTGGATGACGCTATTCGTGCCGCGGAGCAGGTGGCGAGCAATGTCGCTGCCGGCATGAGAGATCTTTTTGGTGAGGTGATTGTCTCGGAGGAATCTGCTGACGACCCGTACCGAGAACACCGGCAGGCGCGTCCATGGACATTGACCGAGCTGCTCAATGCGGAGAAGGAAAGTCTGGGCAGCTTTCTGAGCGGCCACCCCATGGAGGCATATGAGCAAGAAGTCAGGAAATTTGCGCCGCGGAGGATTCGAGAATTACAGGCCAGTAATCAGGCTGTTGTCGCGGGTTTGATTCTGGATCTGCGCACCATCAAGACTCAGCGGGGGCCCATGGCAGTGCTGAGGCTAGACGATGGTTCAGGGCAGATTGAAGCGACAGTGTATAACGACGTATTTACAGAGCACCGCGACCTACTGCAGAAGGACCGTATCGTCTTGTTGGAGGGCCGTTTGCAGGTCGATGATTTCAACGGCGGTTTGGCTTTGCGGACCAAGACGGTTCGGTCGCTGGAAGAGGCAAGAAAAGCCAAGGTTTCCCAGCTGCGCTTGAGAGTGCACAGCCATTGCGTTGATGAGCGCTTTAATACGCTGCTGGCCAATACTTTGCGCACCTCCGTGGGAGGGCAGTGCCCTGTCGTGATGGAGTATGTGCAACCGATGGGATCCGTTGCCGTTCGGCTGGGTGGTGCGTGGCAGGTTCATCCCAGCGATGCTTTGCTCGATGAGCTTCGTATTACCGTGGGGCATGATGCGGCTGACTGGATTTATGAGTCGTAAGTTGTGGCTTGGTGTTGTGGCTGCATTGACTGCCTGCGGGGAGACGCCACCACCGTGCTCTCACGCGGTCGTAACGCAATTGGCTCAGAGTGCGGGCTGCTTGGTGTATGAAGAGCGCGGGATACTCTTGGTGCGAGACTGGCGTGGGCGACTCGCCTTGCCCGGAGGGAGCGTTTTGAGCGGTGAGACGGCGGGGTGCGGTGCGGAGAGAGAAACCTATGAGGAGACGGGCCTCGCAGTGTCTGCAGGATCGCTTGCGACGCGCTTTGATAATGGTTTCCATCTGTTTTGGTGTCAGGCGGCGCCCGCTGATGAAGCGAGGGTCCACCGTCCACTGGAGGTCCGAGCAGTGGGTTGGTGGCATCCCCGCCAGCTTCCCGGGGAGCATTGGCGTTACCCCAAACAGGGTGACGCCATCCTTTCACTGATTGACGGGCGCGAGCATTAGGCGCAGGACGACGGGCCGAATGACTGCACGATCGATTATTTGAACCATCAATGACCTGAACCATCAATGATCTGAATCATCAAATCCGGAACCGTAAAGTTAAAGGAAACTATAAATGGATAACGACTCTCCCAGCACACAATTTATTGAGGCGGCAGTTTTGCGTCGGCTACTGACGCATCTCGACAATCGCAAGGATGTGCAAAATATTGACTTGATGAATTTGGCAGGATTTTGCCGAAACTGCCTTTCGAAATGGTATGCCGAAGCAGCCGAGGCTGAGGGCGTGAGCCTCGATAGAGAGGCGGCGCGAGAAATCGTTTACGGGATGCCTTATGCCGAGTGGAAAGCACAATACCAAACCGAGGCAATGCCTGAGCAACAAGCCGCTTTCAACGCGGGCAAGTAGGCACTAACTGCCGAGGGCTTTGAGCACGTTGTCCAGCGTCACCACATCGGCATATTTGGCATTGAGGTCGTACAGGTTGGCTTCGTGGGCTTTCGGGTCCCGGTCCCCGCACGCCTCTCGAGGCACCAGCACCCTATAATTATTTTGCAAGCCGTCGACTGCGGTGGCCCGAACGCAGCCACTGGTCGTCAGGCCTGTGACTATCACGGAGTCTACCTGCTGGCTTCTCAGCCAGTCGTCGAGGTCGGTGCCGTGGAAACTACTGGCATGCCGTTTTTCCAGTTTTAGATCTGATGCTTGGAGGGGGAGCCGGGGATCAAACTTTACCCAATCAGAGTCGGGCGTAAGGAGGTTCAGGGCGGGCACGCGGGATCGAAATACCGAAGCTTCATCATCGCTGCGATAGACGACGGTTGTCAGGACCACGGGGAGCTCCGCGTGGTGAAAGGCATCGAGAAGCTGAATGTTGGCGGCTACCACCGAATCTGCCTCGGAACCGAGTGGGCAGGCCGGATCGGTAAAGCCGACTACCACATCAACGATAATCAAAGCAGGCTTTTGGCCCATACCACCGTCAATACGTTCCAGAGCCTTACGTTCATTCATGGCTGTTGTCTCGGTGTCCAACGTGTAGTATCTCGGCATGATGATCTATCCTGTAACGCTGCGCCAGCGATTTCAGAAAGAGGGAACGCGATGACTGATCCGTCTATCCCGCCTGTAGATGTCAGTGCGCTACTCGACGCTGATTGGCCGGAGTGGCGTTCTGCGCTGGAGGATATTCGTCGCGAGTTTGGTAATGAGGGGGTGCGAGCATTGTTGCGTCGTCTGCAGGAGTACAGCATTGATCAGGGAGTGACCCCCGCGGATTCTTTGTTGAATACACCCTATACCAATACCATCGCGCCATCGGAGCAACCCGCCTACCCCGGAGATCTGGACCTCGAGAAGCGGATCGAAAATATCATTCGATGGAACGCGGCTGCCATGATTCTGCGGGCGCAGGATGCGGGCGCTGGACTGGGCGGACACATTGCGACCTACGCCTCGGCAGCAACGGCGATGGAAACTGCCTTTCACCACATTTTCAGCGCCGCCGGCCGTGGTGATTTGGTGCTGCCTCAGCCTCATGCTGCGCCAGGCGTGTATGCTCGAGCTTTCCTGGAGGGGCGGCTCAGCGAGCAACAGTTGTGCAATTATCGTCGGGAGTTAGGCGCCGGTGGGGGGTTGTCATCCTATCCCCACCCTCGCTCCATGCCCGATTTTTGGCAGGTGCCCAATGCGTCGATGGGCCTGTCAGTCCCTATATCGATTTACATCGCGCGATATGCCAAATATCTGCAACATCGGGGCTTGCTCGCCGCGGACGACGCGCGCATCTGGTGTTTTATCGGCGACGGGGAGGCCGATGAACCCGAAGTCCTCGGGACGATCAACATCGCCGCTCGCGAGCGCCTGGACAATCTCGTCTTGGTTGTTAATTGTAACTTGCAGCGTCTGGACGGGCCGGTGCGAGGCAACGGTAAGATCATTCAGGAGCTGGAGCGCGCTTTCAGAGGGGCCGACTGGCAAGTCCTGAAAGTGATTTGGGGAAGCGGGTGGGACGCCTTGCTGGCTGCAGATCATGATGGTGTCCTCCGTCACCGGATGGAGGAATGCCTCGATGGGGACTATCAGCGCTACTCTATCCTCCCGGGAGACCAGCAGCGCGAACACTGGGTGCATGGTGATCCGCGTCTCGAGCAGTTAATGAATACCCTCACCGACGCGGAAGTGGCGCAGATAAAACGCGGAGGCCAGGATCCGAAGAAGCTCTATGCGGCTTATCGCCGCGCCTGTGAGAGCGAGGATCGTCCGACTGTGATTCTTGTGAAAACCGTGAAGGGTGACGGTATGGGGTCAGCACTGCAGGGGCGCAATACAGCACATCAAAAGAAAGATCTCTCGCGCGATGAGCGTATTGCTTGTGCCCATGCCTGGGGTATTCCGCTCGACGAAGATGCCATCGCTCGTGCCGATTTTTATCGCCCCGCTGAAGAGAGTGAAGAGATCGCCTATCTGCGCGCTCAGCGCGAGGTGTTAGGAGGATATCTGCCGAAGCGAGAGGTGGCCGCTTCCACACTCGCGCCGCCCGATGCCGAGGTTTTTGATGCGTTTAATCGCGGTTCAGACGGCCGCCCGCTGTCGACCACGTCGGCAATGGTGAGATTGCTCACCAAACTCTTGAAAGATCCGAACGTGGGCGAGTACGTTGTTCCGATCGTGCCCGATGAGGCGCGCACCTTTGGTATGGATGCGCTTTTCAAAGTGGCGGGGATCTATTCCCCCGATGGGCAGCGCTACACCCCGGTGGATGCCGAATCACTCAATACCTATCGAGAGGCGATTGATGGCCAGATCCTACAGGAGGGCATCTGCGAAGCCGGTGCGATCGCCTCATTTATTGCCGCGGGGACCGCATACGCCACTTTTTCTGTGCCCACGATACCCTTTTACATTTTCTACTCGATGTTTGGTTTTCAGCGTGTAGGAGACATGATTTGGGCTTCCGCTGACATGATGGCACGCGGATTTCTATTGGGAGGCACAGCCGGCCGTACCACGCTGAACGGAGAAGGTTTACAGCATCAGGACGGCCATTCGCCCATTCTTGCCAGCACCGTACCATCGGTCAGAACTTATGACCCTGCTTTTGCCTGGGAGCTTGCCATTTTGGTCGGATTCGGTATCCAGAGGATGTTCATAGAAGATCACGACGAACTGTTCTACCTGATGATGTACAACGAAGCGCTACCGATGCCTGCGCGTCCTGAGTTACCGGACCTCGATGTGGGGGTCACGCGCGGCGGCTATTTGCTGGAGCCGGCTGCTAAAAATGGCGCGCGGATTAACCTCCTGGGTTCTGGTACGATCCTCTTTGAGGTGCAGCGAGCGGCAGAGCAATTGCGCTCGCAAGGTTATGCAGTCGCGGTATACAGTATTACCAGCTACGTCGAACTCGCGCGCGATGCCGAGCGTGCAGAAATTGCTTCAAGAACGGCAGCAGGGGAGGGAGAGGCAAGCTGGATCAGCCAGCTATTTGATGACCCGAATGTGCCGACGCTTGCGGTGACAGATTACATGACGGCCTTGCCCCGAATGATTGCAAGCTGGATGCCGGGACCCTACACAGCCCTTGGGGCTAATGGATTTGGTCTCAGTGAGCGGCGTGAGGAATTGAGGGCATACTTTAAGATTGACGCCACATCGATCGTCGAGACTGCCCGCTCGCTGGTTGACGGTTAATCCTGATCATTATTCTGGTGACGAGCCAGTGGCAGCGCTACACTTTACTCCCCGGCAGCGCCTTACCCTGTTTCAAGGCGACGATTGTCTGAGATCCCAATGGTTCTCTGGGCGATGATATGTTGACCCAAGACGTTTGCGCGTCGGTAATTGCGCTCGGCGCCTTAGGTCAGATGGATAGAGGAAATTGATGTGGCAGAGAAAGTGATGATTAAAGAGGTTGCGGCCCGCGATGGTTTGCAGGCTCAGCCAAAACATTTGACGGTCGAGCAGCGCATCAGTCTGTTGGCTGCGCTAGCCAAAACCGGGGTGCCTGAGTTGGAGATTGGCTCCTTCGTCTCACCCAAGGCGGTGCCACAAATGGCGGGCACGGATGAAATAGCAGCGAATCTCCCTCCCGCCGCACTCGACTACAGTGCTTTGGTGCCTAATATGAAGGGCTATGAGCTGGCGGTGCGGGCCGGCATCAAGAGCCATGCCATTGCGATTGCCGCTACTGAGCAAATGAATGAGAACAACATTCGCAAGGGGCTCGAGGACACCTTTGTGATGGGCGAGGAGATCCTCGATCGCGCGGCTGAGGAAGGCGTGGCGATCCATGTGTATCTTGCGGTGGCCTTCGAGTGCCCCTATGAGGGTGCGGTGCCGGAGGCGCTAGTGCTCCAGCAGGTTGAGCGACTCATGCAGCATAAGCCGGCGAGGCTGATGATTGCCGATACCATCGGGGCGGCCAACCCTGCAGCGGTGCAGTCCATGATGACGCAACTGGTCGATCGTTATGGTCCCGAGCACCTCGGTTGCCATTTCCATGACACCCGCGCTATGGGTCTTGCCAACGTTTACGCTGCTTTATTGGCAGGGGTGCGACAGTTTGACTCATCCGCTGGTGGTCTGGGCGGGTGTCCCTTTGCGCCCGGTGCAAAGGGTAATGTCGCTACCGAGGATGTGGTCATGCTGTGCGAGTCCATGGGCTATGAGACTGGAGTCGATATGCCCCAGCTACTGGATGCTGTGGGTCTCCTCAGTGAGATGATCGGCGCCCCCCAGGGTGGCCGGGCGCACACCTGGTTAGCCAAGCAATGCGCATGAGCTGTTAATGTGCGGGTATCCGATGCTATTACTGGCCGGCAAAGTATTCGTGCGTTTCTCTCTGACAAGGCTGTCTCCGACGAGCAGATCGAAGCGCTCCTGACGGTTGCGGCGCGCGCGCCGTCTGGCTCGAACATTCAGCCCTGGCATGTCTATGTCGTGCGTGGTGAGAGCAAGGACGCGATTACAGAGGCCTGCTCAGCACGTTATCTCAGTGGTGATGAGGGGGCCTACGAATATCACTATTACCCCCGTGCTTGGCGCGAACCTTATCTTGGTCGGCGTCGACAGACAGGCTTTGGCCTATACGGATTGCTCGGGGTAGACCGACATGATGTGGCGGCGGTGCAAGGCTATCGCGTGCAAAACTATCAGTTTTTTGGCGCGCCAGTGGGGCTGTTTTTTACCATTGATCGCGACATGGAGCAGGGCAGTTGGATCGACTACGGAATGTTCCTGCAGTCTTTTATGTTAGCTGCGCGCGAGATGGAAATGGAAACTTGCGCGCAGGCGGCTTTTTGCCCCTATCAAGACAGCGTGATGCCGATACTCGCGGCGCCGGCGGAGCAGATGTTGGTCTGTGGCATGTCCGTCGGTTACGCAGACCCAGCGGCACGGGTGAACAGTTATCGGACAGATCGTCTCGATGCGCGCGAGTTTATGACGGTGCTGAATTGACCGGTACTAGCTGGCTCGCGCAACCATTTGTTTGGCAATAATCGTCCGCTGAATCTCATTGGTTCCCTCACCAATACACAAGAGCGGTGCGTCACGATAGAACCGCTCGATCTCGTATTCGGGTGAGTAGCTGTAACCGCCGAATACCCGCATGGCATCCAGGCTGTTTTGTACGGCCGCCTCCGAGGCAAAGAATTTTGCCTGGCCCGCTTCCAGATCGCAGCGTTCGTGACGGTCAAACTTATCCGCTGCCTGGTGCACCAGAAGCTCCGCCGCCGCCGCGCGCGTGGACATTTCGGCGAGCTTGAGTTGGATGGCCTGGTGCTCCGCAATGGTTTTGCCAAAGGTCTTGCGTTCCATAGCGTAGTGAAGCGCCATGTTGGTTGCGCCTTTAGCCATGCCTGCGCCTCGCGCAGCGATATTGATCCGCCCGAGCTCCAGCCCTCCCGCTACCTGCTGAAACCCCTTGCCTTCCTCTCCACCGACCAGGTTGCCAGCGGACACGCGAAAGTCCTCAAAGATCAACTCCGCGCTGTCGATGGATCTATACCCCAGCTTCTTGAGCTTTTTGCCAACGCTGAACCCGTCACCTTTTTCACAGATAAACAGGCTCATGCCGCGGTGAGGGGGCGACGCGCTGGAATCAGTTTTGGTCAGCACTGCAAGGCAGTTGCCTTTGATTCCATTAGAGATCCACGTTTTCGTGCCATTGAGAATGTAGTCGTTGCCCTCTTTCCTCGCGGCCAGACGAATACCCTGCAAATCGGATCCAGCATCGGGCTCTGTCAGGCCGATGCCGCCGCGCAATTCACCGGTCGCGAATTTTGGCAGAAAGTGTTCTTTTTGGGCTTCGGTACCGGCGCGCTCCACGCAGCTGGCCATAATGAGGTGTGAGTTGAAAATCCCAGATGGCGCCATCCACACTTCGCAAATTCGCGAGACGATCCGGGCATAAGTAGAAGCACTCAATCCCAGGCCACCATAGGTCTCTGAGATGGTCGCGCCAAAAAGGCCCAGCTCTTTCATCTGTTCAACGAGATCACTGGGATATTCATCCGCTTGATCGTATTTCTGTGCGATGGGACGCAGCTCTTGCTCAACCCACTTGTCGATGGTGGCCAGAATCTGTTGTTCTACTGAGGCATCGTGGCTCATGCTGTCGCTCCTTAAACAGTGGTCTCAGGCGGCGTTTCGTTTGGGTATCAGTATTTGGCGCTCGAACACACAGACCTCGGTGTCGTCCTGATTAATGCCCCGGGTCAGTACGCTGACAATGCCCGCATTCGGACGGGATCGCGACTCGCGTTTATCGAGCACCTCGGTGTTGGCGTAGAGGGTGTCGCCGGGGAAAACGGGCGCAGGCAATTTAATTTCCTTCCAGCCCAAATTGGCGATGGCAGCGGCACTCACATCAGAAACACTCATACCCACTACAATGGCTACTGTCAGAGGGCTCGCCACTAAGGGGCGCCCGAACTCGGTTTCCGCTGCATACTCCTCATCGAAGTGGAGGGGGTGAGTGTTCATTGTCAGCAAGGTGAACCAGGCATTATCCTGCTGCGAGATCGTTCTGCCGGGCAAGTGGTGGTAAACATCTCCGACTGTGAAGTCTTCAAAGAGACGGCCGGTCTGGTGCGCATATCGCTCGCTTGCAGGGGTTTTTGCCATGGTTAGCTACCTGTCGTATGGAATGAGACGAATTGGGTTGTGGCAGTCAGAGATACATTTAAAATGTCTGGACAATTAAAGTCTGGAGGGTTGGGGCGCGTCATGCAAGTAGAACGTAGGAAAATCCAGGCGCTTAAAGGTAAAAACGGTGCCTCGACTGCACCTTTGTATCGCCAGATATCTGACGCGCTGTTGGAAGGTATTAGCGAGGGAAAGTTTCCGGTGGGTAGCTTTCTGCCAGGGGAACTTGATCTTATCGATCGTTATGCCGCTAGCCGACACACCATTCGCGAAGCGCTGAGGGTGCTGGAGAACATGGGTTTGGTGAAGCGCCAGCGCGGGCGGGGGACACTCGTTATCTCCACCAACGCCACGCCCGCGTTTGTGCAAACGGTGCGCTCACCCTCGGAGCTGTTCAGCTACCCCGACAGCAGCCTTTTCAGGTTACTTGCGGAGGAGCGTGTCACCGCAGACAAGGCGCTCGCCAGTGATCTGGGCTGCGCTGCAGGGGAGGAATGGGTGCAGATTTCCGGGCTGCGAACGCTGGGCTCGGGCGGCATGCCTATCTGCTGGGCCGATGTTTATGTGATTCCCGAGTACGGGTCGATCGCGCATCGCCTTGCCGGCAGTTCCAGGCCGGTCTACGAAATGATTGCCGACACATTCTCGGAAAACATAGAAAAGATCATCGTTCGTGTGACCGCTGGCGTGTTAAACGCGCAGAAAGCCAAGGCGCTGGGTGTCGACGCCGGCTCGCCCTCGCTCAGTGTGTGTCGTTCTTATCGAGGAAACGGCGGGCGCGTTTTCGAAGTATCAATTTCAGAGCACCCCGCCAGTAATTTCAGCTACACCTTTGAATTTACCCGAGGTTGGCAGACTGCTGACCATTGGTCCTGGAGTAACTAATCGTGACCGAGTTTCATTACGAGCCGATCCGCAGCTTTCTGTTTACACCTTCCAATCATCCGCGGCGAGTCGAGAAAGTCTTTGAAGTGGGTGCAGACGCGGTCATCTTGGACCTTGAGGATGCCGTGGCCATCAACGAGAAGGAGGCTGCCCGCCAATGTGTTGTGGACGCATTCAAAAGTCGGCCTAATAGCAAAGCCAAGCATTATGTCCGGGTGAACGGTGTAGATACTCCTTACTGCCAAGACGATATCAAGGCGACAGTCGGTCCGTGGCTGGATGGCGTGGTTTTGCCGAAAGTCGAATCCCGCTCCTGTCTGAATCAGCTTGAAAGGCTGTTGGCGGCAGCAGAGGCGGCTCAGGGGATGCCCGTGGGGCAGCTCGATCTCATGCCCATTATCGAGACTGCGGCGGGTGTTGAGTTGGCTAAAAAAATTGCGACGGCAGACAGCCGCATCCGCAGGCTGGCCTTTGGCGGGGGAGATTACACCCTGGATTTGAATTACGAGTGGCATGCAGACGAGGCGGTGTTGGCATACGCGCGAGCCAGGCTCTCGCACGCATCGCGGTTGGGAGATCTGGAGCCACCGATCGATACGGTAGTACTACAAATTCGCGACGACGAGCGTTTTCTGCAATCGGCAGGGCACGGCAAACAGTTTGGTTTTGGGGGTAAGTTGTGTATCCACCCCAGCCAGGTGCCGCTTACGCATCAGGTCTTTTCGCCCTCAGAGGCCGAAATCGCTCACGCGCGCGCGGTGGTCGAGGCATTTGAGGCGGCAGAGGCGGCGGGCTCTGCCTCCATCCAGCTAGATGGCTACTTCATCGATTATCCCATCGTTTATAAAAGTCAGCGAATTCTTGCGCTGGCCGATAAGCTTCAGAGCGGCTGATACCATCCCATAAGCGGGGGCCAGCCCGTTTCCGCCAATTTAGGTGAAATGCGCTCTGCTGCCCGTCAATTCAGACTTGCGCTAACAACTGGCGGCTATCAGGGTCGGCATCGCTGGGGCCTTTGTGTATCATGTCCGGACATTTACGGAGTCCCAGATGCAACCCTCCCACGTTAAACATCAGATAGCGCCGCTGAGCCAGGCGATTGCAGCGCGCGCGCTGGCCCTGAATATGAATGATGTGCCGCAGGATGTCTGGGACTACTTGAAGCTGTGTCTTGCTGATGCCGTGGGGATTGCCTTCGCCTCAAGACATTACGACTTTGCCGCGAAATCACTGCAATCACTCGACGTATTGGGTAGCCAGGGCAGTGCGAGCATCATCGGGCAGGCGCGGACGGTTGCGCTGCGCGACGCCGCTTTGATGAACGGCTTGCTCATTCATGGTCTCGACTACGACGATACCCATATGGCCTCAGTGGTGCACTGTTCTGCCAGTGCCTTCCCTGCTGCGCTGGCGCTGGCCGAACAGCAGCAGCTCAGTGGCCAGAATCTCCTGTTGGCGACACTGATAGCGATTGAAATTGATGCGTTGTTGGGCATGCAGGCAGGCGGGGTATTCCAGCAGGTGGGTTTTCACCCCACCGGTGTGGTGGGTGTTTTTGGCGCGGCGGTGGCAGCCGCCCGTTTGCTCGGCGGTGATGAGGCGGCCGCAGTGAGAAGTCAGGGTGTCGCACTCAGTTTGAGTAGCGGCAGCATGGCATTCCTGGACGATGGGAGCTGGACCAAACGGCTGCATCCCGGTTGGGCGGCCTCAGCCGCGTTGCAGGCAGCCTCTCTGGGTGTCAGTGGCTTTGAGGGCCCGGGAGAGGCCTACGGCGGACGCTACGGCTTTTACTCGCTTTACGCGCCGGGAACTGCCGTGGAAACAGAGACGATCTCGGCGCAGCTCTTTACGGATTGGGCCTTGAGAACGGTGGCCATCAAGCCCTATCCGATCTGTCATTTTAACCATGCGCCGGTTGACGCCGCATTGTTCTTGCGAGAACAGCATAGGGTTTCGATGGAGGAGATTGAATCGGTCACGGCGCTGCTCGATGAACGCCAGTTTGGCGTGGTGGCTGACCCGATCGAGAGTAAGCGCGTGCCGCAGAGTGAGTACGACGCCAAGTTTAGTGTGCCCTATGCGGTGGCAACGGCGCTGGTGAAGGGGCGCTTCGGGTTGGCAGAGCTTGAGGACGCCGCGCGACTTAATAGTGACGTACTTGCCCTTGCGCAGCGTATTCACTGTGAACATGACGCTCGCTCATGCTACCCCGATGCTTTTTCCGGGGGTGTTCGCATCAACACCAAAGATGGGCGGGTGTTGGCGCATTTTGAAGAGATTAACCGCGGCGCTGCGGGTCGGTTGCTGGGTGCCGAGCAGGTTTACGAGAAGTTTATGGCGAACTGCGCATTGACCATAAGCACTGAGCGGGCAGAGGCGCTTTGGGAGTCTCTGCAACGAATGGATGAGCTTGAGGACGTAACAGCGCTGATGGCGCTGTTACGCACCGAGACAAACAAGGCGAACTGAGCGCCCAGGGAGTACCTCATGTTAATGAAAGCTGGTGGCCGCATCATGAGTGCAGCCGAGTACACAGAGAGCCTCCGTGGTTACAACCCCAAGGTCTATGTCGATGGTGATCGCGTTGAGTCGGTGGTGGACGAGCCCCGGCTGCAACCGGGTATCCGCGCAGTGGGCGTCACGTACGATTTTGCGCAGAAGCCCGAATACGGCGGACTGATGCTGGCTGAGCAAAGCACCTCTGGCAAAACCGTGAACCGGATGTTGCACATTAACCGCCATTCAGAGGATCTGCTTTCCAAACTCGAGGCAGTACGGCTCCTGTGTCGTGAAAGTGGCTGCGCTCAGCGTTATTTAACCCACGATGCCTTGAATGCCATTTATCAGACAACCTGGCAGATGTCAGAGGAGACCGGCGGCGAGCAGCACGAGCGCTTTTTGTCTTATCTGCATCGTATTCAGGATGAAGATCTCACGCTGGGCGTGGCGATGACTGATGGCAAGGGGGATCGCAGCAAGCGCCCTGGAGACCAGGCGGTGATCGATGCCTATGTCCACATTACCGAGCGTAACGCCGAAGGCATTGTGATTTCGGGTGTGAAGGCGATCGTTACGGGCGGTCCTTACATGCACGAGCTGTTGGTCATGCCTTGTCGCACCATGCGTAAAGAGGATGCAGATTTTGCTGTGTGTTGCGCCTTGCCCATTGACGCCAAAGGACTCACCATTATCTCTCGGCCTGCGGGTCGCCCTGGCGAGGCCGAAGCGGCGTTCAGTGCCAAGTACGGTCAGAGTGTCGCGGTGTGTCACTTCGATCAGGTCTTGGTGCCCTGGGATCAGGTGTTCTTTGCCGGCGAGAGTGAGTACACCGAGCACTTGGTCACCTCTTATGCGAATCACCATCGACATAGCTGCATTGGTGCGCGGGCTGGGTTTGGTGACCTGCTAATCGGTGCCGGTGCATTGATGACAGAAGCGAATGGACTTGACATGGCGTCCGTGCCGCACCTGCGCGACAGCATGGCGGAGCTCATCAAGTTGGTGGAAGGTTTCTTTGCCTGCGGCGTCGCGGCATCAGTTTATGGTGTCGAGGATCCTTGCGGGTCATGGATGCCCGAGCCTATTTTTTCTAACGTGGGCAAGCTGCTGCTGGCCACACAGATCTATGACATGCACCGGATCGCCCATGAGGTGTCGGGGGGATTAATTGTTGCGCTACCTGGGCCTGATGAAGATCACAACCCAGCAACATCGGGTGATCTCGCGACATTGCTGGCTGGCCGGGCGGACATCCCTTACGACCAGCGCGCGCAGGTTGCCAGGTTTATGGGTGATATATCGGCGTCCTCAACTGGTGGCTGGTACTCGGTGATCAGTCTGCATGGCGGTGGTTCACCCCAGGCAATGAAGCGCGAGATCTTTCGCCGCTACCCGATCGAAGAGCGACGCGCGCTGGTAGAAAGACTGCTGGATCGCGGTGTCGCCGAGACTGGTTCATCGGGTGCGCCCAACCGGCAAAAGCAACCAGGTCAGTGTTGTGCGACAGGGTGTCAACCTCCGCCAGCCTCTGAAAAAGACTAGTTTCGGAGGTGTTCAGGGCGAGTTAACCGGGGCAGACTTGATCTAGTTCACCACTTTGACCTGTGGATTGAGGTTACTGGTGATTAGCTTAGGTATGCAACTCAGCAGGGCGTGGTAAGGAAAGTACAGCCTTATCTTCCAGTCAACTCACGAAATAACTCATGTTGCGAATTTGCAACACATGCATTCATGTGTATTACATAAAAGGCCGGCGCAGAGTAACACCCGAAGGTTGTAAGGTCGCAAGGGTGTGGTGGGGGTATGAGCGCCTGCTTGACAGCCCTCGACTCTCGTAGAAACGACGGATGTTACCTTACGCGGCTAGCGCTGTCGGATGAAGACCTCAGCGATATAGAAAGTAGGAAGCGTTGCATACGGACGTCGCAAATAACAATGATTATCGTTAGTATTGTTGCTGGCACGGGGTAGGTAGGATTGGATTGTGCGCAGTTACTTGGGGAGGCGTGAAATGAGCAGTTTGTTTGGCGAATTAGGCAGAGGTGCTGTGTGGCGCCGCAAACATTTTCCCAATGTGGTGTATGTAGCGTCAATCCTCTCTTTATTTACATTGCCATTGACAGGTGCCGCACAATCAGAGCCCCCCGATGTCGTTCAGGAAGAGGTCGTGCTGGCCGACGAAAAGGAGCCAGTTTTAGAGGCGCAGATAGAAGAAGTATATGTAACTGGCTCTCTGCTTCCCAAAGGCGATTTCGATTCTAAGGCCCCCATCGCAACGATCACCTCGAGTCAATTCGAGATGTCGAATGCCGTCAATGTCGAGAACCTAATAAACACGATGCCGCAGGTTGTTGGCGGTGCGGATCGGTCGTCTAGCTTTGGGCAGGGTATTGCCACTGCGAATTTGCGGGGTCTGGGCGAAAACCGAACATTAGTCCTCATCAATAGCCGTAGATTTGTTCCTACGTTCCCCGACGGCGGGACTGTCGACCTCAATTTCATCCCTGTTGGTCTTATTGACAGAGTCGAGATTCTGACGGGTGGTGCTTCGGCGGCTTACGGGTCTGACGCGATGGCCGGAGTGATTAATTTTATTCTCAAGGAAGAGACTGATGGTTGGGAGTTCAACGCAGGGGCAGAGATCACGGAGCAGGGGGACTCTGAGATATTTAACTTCAATCTCACTAACGGGGGAACGTTTGCGGGGGGTAGGGGATCTTACCTGGTGCATGCTGACTATCTAGAGCGAGAGCCACTTCTCTTTACAGATCGCGATTTAACGAAAGCGGGTTTGGTTGACTCAATCAGTGATACTGGTGCGTTGGGTCTCGAGTTTGCGGCGAATCGATTTCCGATTACGCCCAACGCAGGTATTGCCATCCCTGATTTTATCGGGGGCACTCCGAACTGCTGCTTTGGACTATTCGGCAATGATGGAAACATTACTAGGTCCCAATTTACAGAGTCAGACACTGGACCAGATTTTTGGGGTGTATCGGATGGGAACTCTGAATTTGAGAACATTAATGGGTTTTCTTATCTGCAGCTGCCGCAAGAGAGGGCCTCATTTAAGGGCAAAGTTGCCTATGATTTTGGGAAAGTAGAGGCTTACGCGGACGTTTACTACTCCAAAAGTGAGGTCCCCTTTAAGTGGGGCGGCCCTTTTCTGGGCTTTCCCACCTCATATGGTTACCAAGCTTCGGTAGAAAACAATCCGTTTTGGTCTGATCAAACGAAGCAATTAGTTTCTGCGAATTACTATATCTACAGTCTGTTTTTACCGCAGCGCGTGAATTACGTAGACGACAACCAGAATGGAATTGCCGATACGCTTAAATTGCCATTTTTGTTTCGTATCTTCAGTCGTGATGTCGGAGTTACAGAAAATCCTAGGACCTTTGAATCCATCCAGTTTGAATTTGGTGTGAAGGGTGATCTGAGCGCATCCTGGGGGTATGAGGTATACGCCCAGTTGGGTGAGGTGGAGAGTGTCCTTGACCCATACCCGTTATTAAATCCAGAGCGAATCCAGCAAGGGCTGCTGTTGAATGAAGATGGGGAGTGTCAGGACCCTTCCAATGGATGTGTGCCCGTAAATATTTGGGGCGATGACATTGGTGCCGAGGCTCGGGATTTCATAACCTATCCAAAAGGAGCGGGCCGTTCCGTGACGACCAATGAGCAAAACGTTGTCATGGCAACGCTGTCGGGTAATACCGCGGACTGGTTTACTTTGCCCGGTGATCCCGGGCCAATAGGGCTGGTCCTCGGTGCAGAGTACCTTGAGATAAACGCAAAAATTGATACGCCCGAATTTATTGAGCAGCAGTTGTTTGAGGGATTCAGCAACAGCCCTTTTAGCATGGATGCCTCAACCGACATCACCTCGATTTTTGGCGAGGCCCTAATACCTCTCGTAGCAGGCAAGCCCGGCATTGACTTTCTGGAGCTTGAGTTAGGTTGGAGGTTTTCTGAGCATTCCCTCACGGGTAGCGCAACCACCTACAAAGCGGCTATTGCCTATTACCCTACCCCCGATATCCAGCTCAGGGGTTCCTACAATGCTGCGGTGAGGTCACCGGCTATCAATGAGCTATTTCGTGCCTCTCAGTTTCAATACAACTTTGCGGAAGATCCCTGTACCCAGCCGGGGCCGCAAGCGAATATCGCTGGACCGAGTGATTTTGGCCCAATTTTGATAGACAAGACGCCGGTATTAGCCGCTACCTGTTTGGCCACGGGGATGCCGGAGGGGAATTTGTATAATCCGCTACTCAAAGAAGTAACTGGTACTGCGGATCTGGGTGGTAATGCCGATCTAGTCAACGAGGAAGGTAAGACCTATAGCTTGGGTGTGGTCTGGACTCCTTATAGCGTCGACGGATTGTCAATGAGCTTTGATTATTTCCACGTGGAAATCGAAGACTACATCAGTACAACTCCGGTCGACGTATGGGGCCTCATACGAAACTGCTTTGACCCCTCGCTAGGTATTGGCGGCCCTGGCTCGGCTTCCTGTAATTCGCTTGGCCGCGATGCAGACGGCCGACTGAACTACATTAACGTGGGGTATCGAAACCTCGGTTTGCACCGAGTGCGCGGGTTTGACATCAATATTGATTACGGATTCCCGTTTTTATCCGGGTACATGGACGTCAATTATTTTGCAACGAAGATCCAAGAGCGATCAATCAAGGACGATACTTTTGGGAACGTTGATTTTCGGTGTGTGGGTGAATTCAACGGTGATTGCGACAATCTCATTAGTTATCCAGTCTTTGATTTTAAGCATCGCATGACGGCGGCTTGGTCAAAAGGTGATTTCGACGCGCAACTGGTCTGGCGCCTGAATGGGTCTTTAAGCGATGGAGATGAGTCGAGGGTATACTACCGAGAGAAGCTCAGTACGTACTCAGTGTTTGATCTCTCTGGGCAGTATCAGATCAGCGACGGTTTGCGGTTGACGCTAGGTGTCAGGAACCTGTTCGACGAGCAACCCGAAGCTATTGGTTCCAACTCGTGGGAACTTAATGAGGTGATAGGGACAGATAGTTCACCGGCTATTTCGAACACCTACTCACAGTACTACGATGTTTATGGACGGACATTTTTCCTTAAAGTCGGAGCTGTTTTCTAAAAAATGGGCCGATATCCAAAAATACCCGCACTGATGGCCCGCCGTATACGGTCCTTCTATGATTGAACATCTTGGATTGCACTATTCACACTGGATACTGAATCTGGGACACGGGGCCTGTGTCACGGCGCGGCTCAAATGTGGTTTTTGTTTATGTTAGACGGCACGGCTCTGCAACAGCGGCAACATGGCCCATTGAAAATATGCCTGTTTGCGGCGCTATGCTTTTTGCTGGTGCCCGGCCTGTCTGCAGCGGCTAATATTTTAAGCACTAGTGTAGGCGTGGTGGCCACGGAATCGGGGGTAGTGCAAGTTTCTTGTAATTTGATTGGCGCCGGCCCTCTGCGATATCCGCCGAAAGCGCGGCGTTACAAATACGTGGGTCAGGTGATCGTTAAATACGGGATCGATCAAAGCGGTAAAGTCACTGACCCTTATGTGGTTGCTAGTGAGCCACCTGGGGTCTTCGAGCGCGCTGCACTGCAGCACATCAAGTCCTATAAATACCAACCCCCGCTTTTAAATGGGTCTCCCACCCATATTGACGAAATGGCGGTTAAGCTCGTTTTTGATCCAAGCAGGCGGTGACAATTGATCAGAGTGAGATACAGTGATTAGAGGAGGCGGCCAGCGCTAATGTCGATCAAAGCCCGCATCATTTTGCTTTCTCTTTTTGGCAACATCGCCATCGGCGCCATTTTCTTTGCGTTGAGTGACTATCAGGACAGCCAAAAAGAGACCTCTTCGATTGAATCTAGCGCCACCATCTATGGTCAGGCGTGGCGTACGGTATTAAACGATACGTTCAGTTCTTCATTGGGGTTATTCCATCCTCAGTCCGGTGACCCCGATAAAGCTGCATTATGGGCGGAAGCAGTAGATATCGATGGAAAATTTTTTGATCTGCCCGTTGCAGTGACCACGGTGTTGGGTCGGGAGACGATTGCGGATTCGTTGGACGTCTTGCTAGAGGAGGCTTTTATTTGGGGTGAACTCAGTTTTGCAATGGTCTTCGACGAAAAGGGTAATAGCCTCTACTGCGGCACAGCCGCCGAGGGCTATGGCGTGGACCCGTGCGAAGAGAGTGCTCGCCCTGATTTTATCTCTACTTCGACTAGCCGCCTGAAGACAGGGCGGGCGGAAGAATTTTCACTGGGAGCGGTGAGAAGTGTTAGCACCATCCGTGATGATGCCGGAGAATTGGCTGCCGGTTTTTACCAAACCTTACTCATTGACCTGAACAATGCTCAGAAGAAAGTGGGCTCAGTATTGCTAGGGAAGAATCTTGCCGAGGCCATAGAGATCTTCGAGTATGATTTTTCTGTGAAAGCCGTTTTGGGATCCAGCGGCTACACGGTTGACCTTAATGACTATTTTGAAGCTGAGGATTATGCCGAGCTGGGTGAAATAGATCCCGTTGTAGAGCCGCTTGAAGCGTTACTTGATGAAAACCTCCTTTCCATGCAAGAGAAGGGCTACTGGGGAGAATTAAATCGGGACTTGGGTGTGTCTTATGTCGCGATCGCCCTGAGTGACTTTGCCAAAATAGAAGATGGCAAATTGGTGGTTGTTAGCAATAAGCGAGAATCGGTATCCAAGCAGGTCGTCGCCGATCAGTACGCGTTTGGGGTTTTTGCAGCGGTATTTTTGCTTATTTTGGGCGCTATTACCTGGTTAACCAGCTACTCTTTTGGTGGCATCAGTAAAGCTATTGGTGTTTTGTCAGCACTCACTCGGGGCCAACTCGATGTGGCCATGCCAAAGCCCGGGTTTCTCCACTCCGAACGCGATGAGGTCGGGCAGCTCAACACATCTTTAGAGACCTATAAGGGCCACCTGATAGAAATGGAATCGATCAGAGCCACTCAGTCCCAGAAGCGGCAACAGCGTGACAAGGTCGTGTTGGATAAAATGGCGTCGCTATCCAGCCAGCTAAAGGGGGATGCCAAGAAGCTTTTAGAGGCCGATATCGATCGGATGAAGAGCCTCACTGAGACAGACGACTTTGACAAGGCTGAGGAGGCCTCGGCTGAACTGATGTCCATCGCCGTGTCACGAATGTCTGATGAAGTGGTGGCGTTGATCGAGGCACGCACCGGCGAAATCAAGTCAGCCTTGGATCGTAATGAAGAACTGTTGCTGAACATCCTGCCAAAGTCTATTGCTGATCGAAAACTCGCGGATGAGAAGGTCATCGCCGATGCGCATGAATCCTGCAGTATTCTGTTTGGCGATATTGTGGGCTTTACGCAACTCTCCAAGGACCTGGGCGCAGAGCGGTTGGTAGAGTTTCTGGATGAAGTCTTCACCGCGTTTGATGACTTTAGCGACGAGCTCGGGTTGGAAAAAATTAAGACCATCGGCGATAACTACATGGTTGCCTGCGGTGTGCCCCATTTTGACCCAGAGCACCCCTACAAAATCGCTGAGATGGGTCAAAAAATGGTGCGTTATATTCAGGCGATGAAGCCAGTGGAGGGCCATATACCTTCTATGAGAATCGGTATCCATTCTGGGCCTCTAGTGGCTGGCGTCATCGGTAAGCGCAAGTTTATTTATGACCTCTGGGGTGACGCCGTGAATACGGCTGCCAGAATGGAGTCACACGGCATCCCCAATAAAATTCATATGAGTGCAGATACCGCCAACATTATCAAAGACCGTTTCGCCATCGAGAGCCGCGGGATTATGGAGATTAAAGGGAAAGGAGCCATGGAAACCTTTCTGCTCCGCGCCTGATGCTGTGTTCTGGCTGTGAACGTCCTGAATCCTTGATTTTTCTGTTTTGGCACTTTGCACGACCGTGGTGCGCTTATTTTTCTCTTTTGCTATCTTCGCCCTCATAAATGAGGTCAGCGCTCGCTTACAGCGGGAAGGCTGGTGAGATGAGTCTCCTTTAAGGTGTTGTATGGAGAGTCTAAGTACTAAAATTAAGGCTGAACCGCTCGTTACAGAGACGGTGCAACGCCTTGCGTCCGGATTGGATCCCACACTTTATTATCACTCTCCGGACCACACTAAAGATGTGCTCCGTCAAACTATGGAGCTTGCGCAGGCGGACGACCTCGATTCGCGTGATGTGTTGTTGCTGGCTATTGCCGCGGCGTTTCATGACGCGGGCTTTCTTGAGCAACGCCCTAAAAACGAGCCCATTGGAGCGCAAATGGCAGTTCAGGCCATGTCTGATTCGGGACGGTTCAGCCAATCTGAGCAGGATCTGGTGGAGCAGATGATCCTCGATACTCAATTGGTTATGGAGGGTCCTGCGCAGATCTCCAATTCCAGACTCTCCCCCTGGTTACTGGACGCGGATCTAGCCAACTTGGGTAGAGATGATTTTTGGGATCAAACCAGTCTATTGGCCAAGGAACTTGGGATCGAGATTGGTAATATGCTGCCGATGACGCGCGCCCTGATGGAGCGACACGATTGGCAAAGCCCTGCTGGTAAACGCCTGTTTGCGGCAAAAAAAGAGTCCAATTTTGTGGCCTTGGAACAGGAATTGAGCAAAGATGACTGAGGAGGGTTCCTCTCCTACTACGAAGAATCGATTTAGGTAGCGGAAACAATGAGTGGTATACAAAGAAGGCGCTCCCAAGCCAACCCCAAATTATCCGAGGTTGTCATGTCTGCCGGCACCGTTTTGTTCAACGAGGGCGACCGGGCTGATGCCATGTATATCATCCAGCAGGGCGCGATTGACATTGCTATAAACAAAGGGGCTCATGTGCTGGCGACCCTCGAGAAGGGCAACAGCTTTGGCGAACAGGCCGTGGTGGGCACCAAATATCGAATGGCAACGGCTACTGCTAAATCAGACGCTATTTGTCTGGAGATCCCCGCTGACTGGCTGGGCAGACAAATCAATAGCGCGGCACCACTACTCAAAAATGTTTTCTCTGCGCTCACATTACAACTGCTACAAAGAAACTACATTGCTTCGGTAGCAAACAGCGAAGAGTCCTCGGGCACGTTCACAATAGAGTCCGGCGGTGCGTCGGAATATGCTTGGTCGACCTTTGAACGGGGTTCCACATTGAACTCTGTTTACTTGCCTGACGGCAGCGCCATTCAAAATCATATCCTGTCCGGCCGAGCCATCATTGTCAGTTCTGGCAAGCTCGAGCTCAGGCGTGGTTCGGTAAAGTGCTCACTGGGTGAGGGCGCTGTGATCGGGTTGGCAGAGGTCCTGGCTGGAGTGCATCTTGATGATGCAGTGGATGTGGTGTCTTCGATCAACGCCTGGAGTATCGACGGGGACGCGGCTTACTCAGTGGTTTCCAAACTGAATAAGGGTTTGTTTGGCGTGGTGAAAGGCTTCGTAGGTAGAGTGCTCGGTGATGGCAAATCATTGGGTCGCATGGCGCAGGCACCGTCCTAAGCGAACACTAACCCTGAGCGTGTTCGCATGCCCTTCATTCCAAGGTTTCGCCTCGTCACAGGCCTGAACAGGCGCTCAGGGTTCTCCGGCGATTTCAATACGGCTTCAAAACGGTGCCGCCCGATGAGGGGGTGGCAGAATCGTCGTGCGCTTCATCAACCGTTCGTGTCGAGGATCGAAAGGATCACGCCGGTGCATGGTGCAGGCGTTGTCCCACATCACCGCGTCACCTGGTTGCCAGTGGTGTGAATATACAAACTCCGGACGTGTGGTCCAGTCGAACAGGAACTCCAGCATGTCGGCGCTTTCCTGAGGATCCCACCCCACAATCTCCGTGGTCATGCCGGGGCAAAGATACAGCGCTTTTCTGCCTGTGACGGGATGGATTCGGGCAATGGGGTGGTGAATGTCCGGTGATCGCGCCTTTTGTTTGTTATTTGTGGGAACGCTGTAGGCCTGATTGAAGGCCTCGTAGGACTGGTTCGCCAAACAGCCGTTCAGTTTCGTTTTGGTCTGCTCGGGTAGTGCATCCCATGCCGCACACATGTCAGCGAACTCGGTGTTTCCGCCCTCCGGGGGCAGTGTGTCGGCCATGAGCAAGGAGCCCACCGCAGGTTTCGGCAGATAGATCTGGTCATAGTGCCAGCCCACTTCGTTATCTGACAGGATGCCAATGTGGCGGCCGTCGCGCTCGATGTTAGAGACGTACAATATCTCGGGGTGCTCAGGAGAGAGATACTCTTCACGTACATGGATTTCGAGGTCACCGAATTTGCGGCTGAACCCTACTAGTGCGGCTTCATCAAAGGACTGATTCCGAAATAAGAGCAGTTTGTGTTCGGCCCACAACTTTCGAATTGCGATAATATCTTCGCCGGCGGGCGCGTCCGAAAGCTGAAAGTCTAGGATTTCAGCGCCAAAACTGACGCTGAGCGGGCGGGTTGCGTACATCTCTACACCTCTGAGCAGTTAAGCCGCAATTGTACGGACATTTGAGGTAATTACCAACAGCCCTGAATGGTGGGCGATTTATCGACGGTTCGATCGGCCCAGTTCCAGCGCGAGCACCCCGATCAAGACGGTTACAATTCCCAGAAGCTGTGTAGCGCTTAGCATTTCTCCCGTGACTTCGAAGGCCATGATGGCTGTGGCCGGAGGCCCAATCGTGCTGATCAGGGAGGCCTGAGAGGCGCCGACTCTTCGCACCCCCTCCGCCATAAGAAAAAGAGGCAGCACAGTAGAAAAAATCACGAGCGCACCCAGCGTCCGCCAGGCGGTGCTGGATAGTTCGATATGCTGCCAGCCCTGTACAAGCTGATAGTGGATCGCCATACCAATCGCGGCCGCAGTCATGGCAACGAGCGTAAACATGCCGCTGCCCAGACGCTGCGTCAGTTCGCCGCTGATCAGAAAATAAATCGCAATGCTCAATGAGCAGAACATGATCCACGCCATTCCCGACCACTGCGCCGGCGTCAGTTCAGTGCTGAACGCGCCGGTCACTAGTACAACCCCAAGGGAAGTCATTAACAATGCCATCAGCACTCTCGGCGACGGCAGTTTTCGGGTGATGAGGGTGGTGATGAGCACGACGAAGATGGGGTAGGCAAATAGCAAAGGCCGCTCAACGCTGGCGTCGATAATCGTGAGTGCATAAAAATTCGCCAACGCGCCGAGGTAATAGCAGAGCACGCCTGCGAAGATAGCCAGCAGAATATCGCTGCGTTGATAAGTGCCGCCGGAGCCTGATGAACTTTTACTGCGATAGAGCCAGGCTAAAAGCGCGAACCCGGGCACCGCTAAGACCGATCGAATCGCCGCCACGTCGTGAAAAGTGAGGCCTAATTCATAGAGCGTCTTTGCAAAGAGCCCCTTGGCGGCCAACAGGATGGCGCCGATGGCAACGAGCAGGCCACCGACTACGCCGGGATGTTGAGTTGTTATCAGGAGTGACTGCTCCCGCCGTTCAGTTCGCTGAGCACTTCTTCTGTTGTCAGCACGCGCGCCCACAACCTTCGGAGCATCGTCAGTGTGGCCTCCTGCATCTCGTCGCTGTCAGTACCCGTGGCATCACTGGTGACGACCACCCGGTATTGCAGGTCGCAGGCTTCCATTGATGTCATGGCCACACAATTATTGGTCGACACCCCCGTAGAGACCACGGTGTCGACCCCCAGCGCGCGTAAGGAGCTATCCAGCGCAGTCGATCGAAACGCCCCCTGGGTCGTCTTGTTGAGCACCAAATCGCTTGGTCCGGGCTTCAATGCATCCACAATCTCGTGCTCAGGCTGTCCCGCAATGTTGTTCGTCGCTTTAATGATCGGTGCGATATGCCGGGGCGCATCGCTGGCATCGGCGGCATTGGCACCGTAGGTAATCCAGATCAGGTGCGCGCCGGCTGCTCGAAAGCCCACTATGAGCTTTTGAATATTGGGGATCAGCAGATGATCAATGCGATCAAAGCGATATTGTGCGGATTCGCTATTGCCTTGTTCAGCCAAAAGCTTGCCAAGCCCCATCTCCCGGTTGCCCGTCGCGTTTTGCATATCGATCACCAATAGCGCGGTGCGCGCGGGCTCCAGAGTGAATTGCTGACTGAAAGTATCGATAAAGCTGGGCTGGCTCATGGCGGGGTCACTGTCCTTGAAATGTTCGTACATTCTAAGTCATATTGCGCGACTAGCGTGACGAAGAGAGCGAGGCAGGAAGACATGGATAAGTTCGCAGAAGCCGGCTACGGACAGCGGGACATCGGTTTTGGTGCCAGAGCGGCACTGATCATCGTTGACTTTCAGCAAGGATTTACCGATGCGAGTAACCCTTTGGGTCGTAGCGACCATGTTCAGCGAGCGGTGGATAATACGGCGATCTTGCTGGCGGCCTGCAAAGAAAAGAGTGTCCCCGTAGCATCCTGTGCGGTGTCCTGGGGTGGTCCCGATGAAATGACGTATTGGAAGATCGACTCGCTGTACGACGGTAGTTTTTATCACGGACACCCATGCACTGAATTGGACCCTCGCATCAGAGACGATGAGTACATTTTTCAGTTCATCAAAACCGCGCCATCCATTTTCTATGAGACGCCTCTCAAGCCTTGGTTGGTGACACATTGCATCGACACCACCATCATCACAGGCTGCACGACTTCGGGGTGTGTACGCGCGTCAATTGTCGACAGCTTCTCGGCAGGTTATCGCACTATAGTCCCGGCGGACTGCTGCGGTGATCAGGACGAAGATGCTCACGCCAGTAATTTGCGTGACGTGGGTCGTCGCTACGCCGACGTCACTGATCTACAGGGCGTACTTGAGCATATCAACACACTCTGACCAATCCGATAACTGAACCCAATTTCCGAGCAGGAGCCCCGCTATGCCCATCGCCCATATCAACGGACACGACATGTACTACGAGGTGCATGGAGACGGCCCCCCGGCGGTCTATATCGGTGGCTGGGACACGTTTTGCCACGGGCGTCACCATTACCTCGCGAGGGGAATGACCGATCAGTTTTCTACGGTCATCATCGACTACCGGGGTCTGGGTGAGTCTACTGACGATTACTCTGTGCCCGCTTCGACGCAATTGTTTGCCGATGACATTATCGGCTTGCTCGATCACCTCAACATGAAGTCGGTGTATTTCGTCGGGCTCGTGGGGATCGGTGCCTGCATTGGTCAATGGGTGGCAGTGAAGCGACCTGATCTCGTGCGTTGCATGGCCAATATGGGGTGCTGGACCTGGGCTGACCCCATGTTGTCAGATCATTTACAGGCATTCGGCGATATTCATGAGCACGCAGGATTTCACGCCTTTCAGTCGATGGTGGCCTCTCTCTCGTTCAAACCCGATTACTACAATGCCAATCGCGAGAAGCTCCTTGGCAGCGGCGGTGTGTGGGGCGCGCTTGAGGGACGCATCCAAACTCACTTGCGCTTCGTGCAGGCATGCCGCGGGCATGATATCCGGCCACACCTTGGCGAGATCGAAGCACCTACGCTGGTGATTCACGCCGGCGAGGACATCATCACGGGGCCCCGGACCACGAAGCCGTTGGAGGAAGGGCTGCGCAATTCAGTGGGCGTTACGATGGATCAAGTTGCTCACGTTGTGGCAGGCAAAGAGGAAAAGATTGCGTTCGGCAAAATCCTGTTCGACTTTCTTGGGAGCCATTGATCGGCCAAAAACGGGATAGCCCTCCGTTGCGAGGCTAGCTGTACAGCTTTAGCATAATACCGGTTGAACCAATCAGCCTCTTTGTGGGGGTCGGCTGCCCGTGACACTTGAGAGCAAGCACGTCAACTGCTCGCCGGTCAAAGCAAGCACCTAGATAATGCCTCGGTCAGACAGGTCCTCAAGATTTTCAACGCCCAGTTCCCCACCCAGAATTGCGGCGTTATCGGCACCGAGGCCGGCCCCACAGTGAGTGGTCATTCTCTGGTTATCAATCTTGATGGGATTACTCAATCCGCGGTATTCACCGAACTCACGATGCGACAGGGTTTGCATCATGCCAGTCGATGCAACGAAAGGGTTGTCGAGCGCATTGGGTAAGTTATATACGGGTGCGACTGGAATATAGGTTTGCAACAGTGCGAACCAATGGTCGGTTTCTTCGGTCTGAAATATCTCGTCAAGGACCTCGGTCAGTGCGTCTCGGTTCTCTGCCCGTCCCGCCATGGAATTGAATCTCGGGTCATCAGCGAGCGCCGTGTGCTCAATCCGTTCCAGTAGCAGCTGCCAGAACTTATCGGTCATACACATAATAAAGATCCAGCCGTCGGCAGTGTTATAGAGCTGCACCGGAGTGTTGTAGGGATGCGCGGAGCGCGCCACGCGCCCGGTCTCAATGCCGTGGTTCAGGTACCAGGTGCCGGGATAGGTGAGCTGATGCAAAGCCACATCGAACAAACTGATATCGACATCGCGTCCACCCTGACTCGCTCGTGCCAGCAAAGCCGACACACAGCCAAGCGCCGCCACGACACCGGTCATAAAATCGATCATCGATAGGCCAAAGCGCGCGGGCGGCGTGCCGGGCTCGCCCGTGACCGACAAAAAACCGCACTCAGCCTGCATCAGATAGTCATATCCTGGCCAGTCCGCGCGGTCGTTGTCACGCCCATAGGCGGAGATATGCGTGCAGATGATGTCGGGTTTGACGACCTGAAGCGTTTCGTAATCCAAGCCCATTTTTGCGGGCTGGCTACCCCGGAGGTTGTTCCAGACCACGTCGCTGGTGCGCACCAACTCATGGAACAGCTTCCGACCCTCGTCACTCTTGAGGTTGAGCGTGACGCTCTTTTTCGCCAGGTTGAAGGCTTGGAAGTAGGCGCTATCGTCTTCGGCCAACTTTACTGAACCGGATTGCCGAGCCGGATCGCCGCCGGTGGCACGGTTCTCAATTTTGATGACTTCTGCGCCGAGCTCGGCGAGGTACATGGACCCATAGGGTCCCGCGCCGAATTGTTCAATGGCCAATATGCGGATGCCGGCGAGGGGTTTCATCATGGGAAGCTCCGATGGATTTCAAAATGGGATCGGATGATACCTTGCACCAGTGTGCAGTTTGGTGCATCGTTGTCGGTGAAGCGAGATTGTAGCAAATGTCCGGTCAATTGTTGCGAGTGGCGATAACGTCAGGTCCTGAATCGCCGGTGTACTGCAACTCGCAGTGAGATCACAACAAGATCCATAACAAGAGGAGGCCAGCATGCCTTATCGTCTTGGTGTCGACGTCGGCGGCACGTTCACCGACCTGATTCTCGTTGATGAGAAATCAGGCGCTATCTATACCGCCAAAGTCCCCAGTACTCCCGCTGATTCGTCTATCGGAGTGATGAATGGGGTGGCAAAGATCTGCGACAACGCGGGTATCGATCCGGCCGAAATCGCTCAGGTAATGCACGGTACGACCGTTGCTACCAATACCGTCTTAACGGGATCTGGCGCCAAGGTCGGTTTGGTTACGACAAAGGGTTACCGACAGGTCCTGCAGATCGCACGGTCTTACGTGCCGGGTGGTCTGGGTGGTTGGGTGATCTACAACAAATCCGCGCCGTTGGCGCCACTCGCCTGCACGATAGAAGCAGATGAGCGCATGGGAGCCGATGGCAAGGTGGTGCGCAAGCTCAATAAAACAGTCCTCACAAAAGAGCTTAAGCGGCTCAAAAAAGAAAATATCGAGGCGCTGACCATTTCATTGGTGAATTCCTACGCGAATCCGGCTCACGAGAGGGAAGTGGAGAAACTTGCCAAGCAGGTATTTCCGAACATACCTGTCTCGCTATCTTACAACGTTGTACCCGAAATGCAGGAATATGAGCGCACCATTACGACGGTTGCGAACTCCTATGTGCGTCCCAAGGTGGCGCAATACGTCAAAAATCTAGAACGAAAACTCAAGAGCACCATGAAAGATGTGAAGCTTCACATTCTCCGCTCAGACGGCGGTATGGCCTCGGCAAAAGTGGCTGAATCTTTGCCCGTGAATCTGCTTATGTCCGGGCCCGCGGGAGGCGTCTCAGGAGCAGTCTGGGTGGCAAAGCAGGCAGGCTTTGCCAACTTACTCACCTTCGATATGGGCGGGACCTCTACAGACGTTGCGCTGGTGCAAGATAGTAAAGCGCAGTTGCGAAGAGAGACAACCGTTGGCGACGTGACCGTGCGGGCCTCGTCAGTCGATGTTCGGACCGTAGGGGCCGGTGGCGGTTCGATCGCGCACGTGCCTGAACTCACGGGCGCCCTGCGGGTTGGGCCGGAAAGTGCAGGTGCAGAGCCTGGCCCCGCCGCCTACAACATGGGTGGAGAGCTGCCTACGGTGACCGACGCCAATGTCGTGCTCGGTTACCTGCCTAGTGAAGTGCGCCTTGGCGGCGACATGGAAATTCGCAAGGATCGCGCGGAGGCGGCGATCAAGCCGATCGCTGACGCGCTCGGTATTTCGATGAAAAGAGCGGCGGCGGGCATCATCGATATCGTCAACGAAAACATGTACGGCGCGCTCAGATTGGTTTCTGTAGAGCAGGGTTTCGATCCACGGGACTTCGCTTTGATCGGTTTTGGTGGGGCCGGACCACTGCACGCTAACGCCCTGGGCAAGCTGATGAACAGTTGGCCTGTGATTATCCCTCCTGGGCCGGGCGTACTGTGTGCCTACGGTGACGCCACTACCCGTGTGCGCGATGAGGCCTCGAGAACCTTTATTCGCCGGTTCGGTAATACTTCTCCTGCGGAACTGAGCCGGATCTTTCAGCAGCTTGCCAGCAAGGCATTGAAGACCCTCGAGAAAGAGGGGGTCCCCAAGGCGCACCGGTCGGTGACCTATCAGGCGGATATCCGTTATTCGGGCCAGGGCTTGCAGCTCACAGTCGATTTCGATCTCAAGAAGCTGAAGTCCAAGGGCTTGTCTGTCATCGGAGAGCCCTTCGATGAGATGCATCGGCAACTGTTCACCTTTGCGCTTGATGCAGACAAAGAGATTGTAAACGTGCGCGCAGTTGCGCAAGGGAAGAGCGCAGAGATTGATTCGAAAAAGGTGACCAAAGCAGGAAGCCGTACACCGGTTGCCGCGGCCAAGATTGGCACCTCAAAAGTCTTTATGGACGGCAAGGACATGGAAGCCACTCTGTATCGAAGAAACGAACTCAAAGCCGGCAATAAAATTGACGGGCCCGCGATTGTGCTGGAGATGGATTCGACCACGGTCATCTTGGCTGGCCACACCGGCAACGTCGATAAATTCGGCAACATCCTGATTGCACCGTCAGCTTGATCGAGGGGAAATAAAAATGCCTGCAACAATCGTTGAAACAAACTCAAAGAAATTGAAGCGTAAGGATATCGACCCTATCACTCTCGACATTATCGAGAACGCGATGATGAATGCGCGTTACGAAATGGATGCAGTGGTCTTTCGGACGGCGATGTCACCGGGTATCCGGGAGCAGAATGATATGTTCCCAATGATTGCCAATCTCGAGGGCAAGATGGTGGTGGGCCAGTTCGGCAGCTTTATCCATGGCTTTAAAGAGGCTTATGACGGCACTATCGAAGAGGGAGACCTGTTTCTCACCACCGACCCCTACGCCTGTAATGGCGCCATTAGTCACATCAATGATTGGTTGCTCCTGCGGCCTATTTTCAAAGACGGTCGTTTGATTGCCTATGCCGCCATGTTTGGCCATATGACTGATGTGGGTGGCAAGGTGCCGGGTAGTCTGCCCACGGACGCTCGAGAAATCTTTGAGGAGGGTATTCGCGTACCGCCACTCAAGATATTTAAAAATGACGAACTGCAGACAGATGTGCTTAACCTCATTTTGCATAACAGCCGTATGCCGACGTGGAATCGCAGTGACTTCAATGCGCTGGTGGCTGCAATGCGAACGGCGGAAAAGCGCGTGATTGAGATGGCGGAGCGCTTCGGTGACGACGAGTATTACTCTGCACTTGATGAGCTTCTGGCCCGCAATAAGCGCGCCATGGCCAAGCTTATTAAAGATACCGTCCCGGAGAAAAAGCAGTACTTCGAAGATTATATTTGTGATGACGGCTTAGGGATGGGCCCGTATCGAATCAAGTGCTCCATGTGGCGCGATAAAGACAAAGTCATTTTCGACTTTGATGGCACTGACCCGCAGTCGATTAGCTCGATTAACTTCTACCTCAACGAGGAGATGTTCAAGATGTTCTGCGGGGTTTACATGATTATGGTGTTTGACCCCCAGATTATGTTCAACGACGGTTTTTACGATCTGATGGAAGTTCATATTCCGGAAGGTACGTTGTTGAAACCACGAGAGCCAGCCGCACTGTCGTGTCGAACTCACGCATTGGGCCGTATATTCGATGTGCTGGGCGGCTTGTTGGGGCAAGGAGATCCGGATTTTCTCGCCGGAGCCGGGTTCTCCGACAGCCCTCATTTTATGTACTCGGGCTACGATAAGAATGGCGAGTGGTATCAGCTGTATTCAATTGGCTTTGGTGGTATCCCCGGGAAGCCCTCGGGCGACGGCCCGGATGGTCATTCACTGTGGCCGAGCTTTACCAATGTGCCCAATGAGTTCCTCGAGAGCTACTTTCCGCTGCGAATCGAGGCCTACGAGACTATCACGGACAGTGGTGGTGCCGGCTACAACCGGGGTGGTAACGGGCTGCGTATGGGTTACTGCTTTTTGGAGCCGGGAACGATCTCGATCCATGACGATCGGTGGCTCACTTATCCCTGGGGTGTGAATGGAGGCTTGCCGGGACGCCGCTCAGAAAAAATCCTGAAGCGAGTCGATGGTAGTGAAGAGCGGATGCCAAGTAAGTGTGACCGCATCGCCGTCAGCGCCGGGGACATTCTGTACTTCAACACTTGGGGTGGAGGAGGCTGTGGTGATCCTCTCAAGAGAGAGACCGAACGCGTTGAATTTGACGTGCGAGCGGGCTTGGTTTCAACCGAGGGTGCCCGACGTTACGGCGTGGTCATGAACGCAGACCTCACTGTGGACGAGAAGAAAACCAAGTCGCTGCGAGCGCGTATGGCGAAGTCGCGCGGCAAGGTCAAGATGTTTGACCGTGGTGGTGACATCGCCGAGCTGAAGAAGCGGTGCAAAAAGGAAACGGGGCTCGATGCACCGCGACAACCTGAGTTTCAGGCTTGGGCATTGAAGTTCCTCGAGCAACAGCCCAAACCCAAAGGTCGCGTTAAAATGGCGCGCGGCTGACTTAGCTCCGGCTCTTTGGCACTCACAAAGCCGGGTTCAGCCCGGCTTTTTTATGGTCGATCGACGTGGAGGGGCTGCGTATCTCCCATATGGCACAACAGCAGGCCTCATGTGAGAAACAGCAGCGACGTATCGCGGATATCGAGGATTTTGTTCGTCGTTTCAGGGCTAAAGCCACTAAAGCGCGCCAGGCACAGTCGCGGCTTAAAGAGCTTGAGCGCATGCAGAAAGTCGCTCAGGCACACGTCGACTCACCCTTCAGCCTTTACCTTTCCGGCGCCCGGTAAAGTCAGTGACCCGCTACTGACTCTCAGCGACGCGTCGTCGGGACATCGGGAGCGAGCAGTGTTGTCGGGAGTGTCGTTGTCGTTGAGTCCCGGGGATCGTATTGGGCTGTTGGGGAAAAACGGCGCCGGCAAGTCGACGCTGCTCAAAAGTCTTACTGGCGACCTCCCATTAATGGCGGTAGAGCGCACCGAGGGGGCTCATCTGAAGATAGGCTATTTTGACCAGCAACAGCTCGAAGTACTTGATCTGGATGCGAGTCCGCTTCTTCACTTGCAAAGGTTATCTCCCAAGGCGCGGGATCAAGAGATTCTCGATTTTTTAGGTGGGTTCAATTTCCGTGGAGACCGCGCCAAAGAGGCGATTCGACCTTTTTCGGGCGGGGAGAAAGCACGACTCGCGCTGGCAAATGTCGTGTGGCAGGCGCCGAACGTACTGATTCTTGACGAGCCCACGAACCACCTTGATCTCGATATGCGTCATGCCCTTGAGGTGGCACTTCAGAACTACGCGGGCGCTATCGTGCTGGTCAGCCACGATCGTCATTTACTCCGCAACTCGGTGGAGCAGCTGCTGCTCGTCCACGACGGGGCGGTCTCTGACTATTCTGGTGACGCAGAGAGCTACGAAAAATAGGTTTTATCGGCAGGAAACTCGCAAGAACCTGATGCCTCTGATGTACAGATCAGTTCGTCTGCTCCGGCGGCGGATCGGAAAGCGCGTCGACAATCTGCGGCCGATCAGCGAGCGCAATTACAGCCGCTGAAAAAAGCAGTGCAAAAATTAGAGCGGTGTATCGAAGAATCTGAACAGTCATTGCTGGTGCTTCAGGGCCGATTGGCCGACGGACAACTCTATGAGCAGTCAAACAGTGAGGAGCTGGCTCAGTTGCTCAGGGAAGAGGGCGCAATAAAGCTGGAATTGGCGGTGCTGGAGAGCCAGTGGATTGCAGAGCAAGAGAAGCTGGAGTCTATGGAGGCCGGAGAGCCTTAAACCCGCGGCAAATACTGTCCAGAAGTTTTTGCGTTGGCAGCAGCGGCTAGGTGATCCAGCCCGCCTTGGATTTCTCTAGGCTAAGTTCGCGGTATGACTCGCTCGGCGCCCAATATTTTAGTGGGGTCCATCGTGGTTTTCAGTTGCCGCATTAACGCGATCTCCGGCTCGCTTCGGCTGATGCCTAGCCAGCTAATCTTTTCAGTTCCTATTCCGTGTTCTGCCGAGATAGATCCGTTGAAGCTTTCTAAAGGGCCGTAAACGACCTGATCGCAGCTTTCATGCCAGTTACCGGGTTCGCCGGGACAGAGAAACAGATGTAGGTTGCCGTCCGCAACGTGACCCAGCACATAGCATGCGGCATCAGTAAACTGTTCGTGCAAAGCGGTATGCACTCTCGATACGTATTCTGGCATGTCTTTAATAGGTAGGCTAACGTCATAGAGGTAATAAGGCTGCTTTTCGAGAATCGCCTCAAAATTTTCTCGGATATCCCAGAGTGATTTGCGTTCGGCTTCTGATTTCGGGATGACCGCGTCGCTAATGATCTCCGTCTCAAAAGCCCGCTCTAGTGTGTCGTTGAAGCGACTCGTGTCAGTCTCCGGATCCGAGCCTTCGGTCTCGATCATGATGTAAAAAGGATGATCACGCTGCATCGGCGAACGGTGCCAGCCGGGTTCGGTCACTGCATAAAAATAGTTGCCCCACATCACCTCGAAGGCGCTTAACGTGCCGCCGAGGGCGCCGCGCAAGTACTGTAAAAAGCCGGTTACGGCATCGAAATCTTGAACCGCCACCATTGCCGAATTTTTGCTTGTCGGCCGGGGGTGGATTTTGACGACCGCGCGCGTTACTACCCCAAGCGTACCCTCCGACCCGATAAAGAGCTGCTTGATGTCATAACCCGCGTTGTTTTTGATCATTTGATTCATTGAGGAGATGACCGTGCCGTCTGCCAGCACAGCCTCAAGGCCAAGCACCAAGTCTCTCATCATGCCGTATCGCAATACGTTGATGCCCCCGGCGTTAGTCGAGATATTGCCGCCAATAGTGCAGCTCCCGCGTGCGCCAAGGTCGAGGGGGAACATCAACCCCTCGTCGGCGAGGGTAGAGTGGAGTACTTCTAGGATGACACCGGCCTCAACCGTCGCCGTGCCGCCAATAGGGTCGATTGACTCGATCTTGTTCATTCGTTCAAGGGAAATGATCACTTCTTGATCTGTCGATATTGCGCCGTCTACGCAGCCGGTGAGCCCGCCCTGCACCACCACCGGTTGGTTATGGGCATGGCACAATGCCAAAATTTGGCTAACTTCATCTGTGCTTCGAGGTTTAAGCAAAGCTAGGGTTTGCGTTGGTTCCGGACGCCAGTAACTCGTTGCTCTGTTTGTGATATCAGCGCCAAGTATGACGTGCTGGTCACCGAGGCACTCCGCTAATGCACTAATAATGTCCGTCATGCCCACTGCCTCAATCTTCTGCTTCACTACCTTTGCATATTCAAAGGGGCGCTTCGACAACAACCGCTCGTTGCTCGCCAAGCCCTTCAATACCCAGGGTGATGGAATCTCCCGGCTCCAGAAACACGGGTGGTGTCAGCCCAAAACCGACTCCTGGCGGGGTGCCGGTAAGCACAACGTCACCAGGCATCAGCGTCATAAATCGAGAAAGATAATGCACGAGGAAACCCGGCCGGAAGATCATATGCAATGTGGATCCGTCTTGATAGCGATGCCCGTTGACCTCTAGCCACATTGCGCGATTCGTCATGTCGGCAGCTTCGTCTCGCGTTACCAGCCAGGGTCCAATGGGAGCGAAGGTTTCGCAACTTTTCCCTTTGTCCCATTGACCCCCTCGCTCGAACTGGAATTCGCGCTCAGACAGATCGTTTGCAACACAGTAGCCCGCGATGTGGCTCTCTGCTTGTTCCTCCGTTACGTACGCTGCGCGTTTGCCAATGACAACTGCCAGCTCAACCTCCCAGTCCATTTTTTGCGAATCTCTTGGGCGGATCACGTTGTCAAAAGGGCCACTTATTGCGCTGGTGGACTTCATAAATACGACCGGCTCCTGAGGAATGGGTAAATTTGCCTCTCTGGCATGGTCCTCGAAGTTCAAGCCAATACAAATTAGATTTCCTACATTGCCAACACAAGGGCCGAGGCGGGTCTCTGGGGCGATCACTGGAAGTGATGAGGGGTCGTGACCCAGAAGCGACTGGAGCACGTCATCTGACAAAGTGGAGCCGTTAACGTCATCTAATATCGCCGATAGGTCTCTGATTTCACCGCGGCTATCTATTAGGCCCGGTTTTTCTTTTCCCGGTTCTCCGTGTCGTACTAATTTCATTTTTGTATGTTCTCTGCGGGTTGTGTAGTAATTAAAAGTTGGCGCACGCGCGCAGCAGCGCCATTTTCGGGTAGCACAGGGCTGTATCATCGGTCTGGCTCATTGGCTAGAGGCCGATGATTTAGTCAGGGCTGTGACGTGAATGTGATCCAGCTCAGCGCCCCGTTTAGACACGTTATTGGCCACCAACACTCCGGATCGTCAGACGGTCTTCTGATCAAACGAGATGGTGTACTCGGCAATACGCCAGACATTATCGCCACCTTTCACCATCTCAAACCGGTATCGGGAGGTGCCAGTGATGCTAAGGGCGCCTGAGTGGATACCGCTATTGTCTTGTGCCGTGACGTCGAAAGGAATATAGAACATATACATCTCGGCAATCGCAGAATCTACTGTTTGCGCCTTTATCATCAGATTGCCGTTGTAATGCAGGGGCTGCACATTGTCATTCGTGGCGCTGGTGCGAAATTGCTTAAACAGGTGACGGAACTCGTCTCCCGCGACCCGGATGGGTTCTGCGCCAGGATTATAAATGGTGCAAACGGGGTCGCTAGTGAACTGCATGAGCCAGCGCTCAAAATCATCGGCATCGTAACCGCTGGCATAAGAGTTACAGAGATTCGCGATGGCAAGCCTGTCTTCGATATTAAAGCCGGTCGCCCCGGGAAGCGTGTCCTGCGAGCCGTCGAATGAACTAATAGGTTCTTGCGAGGCGCGGCTATCGGCTTTTTTTGCCGAGGTGTTCATTGCGGTACCCATCGCGCTCACTGCGGCGCTGCTGGCTAATAACTGGCGTCTATTAATTGACATGAAAAGCTCCTTTTTATGCTGTTGGGGAGTGTCTCGCTCCGGTGGCGTCAAAGTAGGGAGCGAGTCCAGATGTTGTTATCTGCCTCATGGTCCCGCACTGCGGAGCAGGGTGCGTTCACTCATCACTCTTTTTGGCAGAGACCGGTGCGGTGGTGCTGGTGAAGACCACGCTGTAATCCCGGAGCTTGATTTTCCAGACTCCATTTGAGCGGATGTAGCGATCTTTATAACGCCCGACAGCCAGCATTTCGTTACCGCTGAACAGCTTTAGTCGCTCATTGGTATGCCAGTGAGCAATGCCCTCGTCACCTTCTACCTGGATGAATATAGGTTGGCCGAAGACGGCGGCGTGTTCGTAGGGCGCCATGATGGTCAACCACGATTCGAGGATTTTCTCCTTGCCATAGATATTGCCCCCGCCCAGATTCCAGACGCCATCTTCAGCCCAGTTAGCAATCCATTTGTCGGCGTCTTTCTCTATAACGGCAGCGTTGTAGGACTCAATCAACTCGCGGATCGCGAGCCGATCCGCTACAGGGCCTGCATTGCGTTGGAGAGTATTAGATGGGTCAGGTGAGGCAAGTTCCGAGGCAGACGCCCATATCGGTGTCATGGCTCCGAGAAATATCAATGACCAAGCCAAGCTATGTTTTTTCATAGGTCAATCCCGTGTCTTACGCCTGAGAGCATGTGCTCGTATCGTAGCTGTGGGCATCGCCGCAGTCAGTACCTCACCACGACCTTGCCTGTGTTCTCTCCCGCATGAAGGTATTCCAGCGCGTCTGCTGCGCTTTCTATACCCTGAAACACTTTGGGGTCGAGTAGGGGCTTAATGTCACCATTAGCAACTTGCCCCATCAGCTTTTCAAGGTGGCTTGCGAGCTGATCGGGCCAATCTTTATAGAGAAATGCCTGCAGCTGCGCTGATTTCCATAGCAGCTTGTGATAAATCCGGGGGGCAGTCACTGCTTCGGGATCTCCCATATATTCCGATATGAAACCGCAAATCAGTATTCGCCCGCGTTGCGCAAGGTGATCGACACAGGTGTCAAAGGTTGCACCCCCGACCTGCTCGAAAATTAAATTGATGCCGTCGGGATACTCGGTCGCCAGAACGCCTCCAAGATCTTCTTCTGAGTAAACGATGACTCGGTCACAACCAATGCCTTTGAGCTCCTCCGCTTTCTCTTTTGTGCTGCAGGTCCCGATGACATGATTGCCTGCCAGTTTGGCCAGTTGGACGCACCAATTACCCACACCGCCCGCTGCCGCTGTGATCAGAACGGTCTCGCCCGACCCCATGTTGCCGGCTTCGAATAACCCAATGGAGGCTGTTAAGCCCGCCACCGATACCGCTAAATAGTCGGGAGAACAATCGGGTACCTTGATGAATTGGTCGATATCACGACAGAGCATCTCGGTATAAGCACTACCCATTTGCGGTGAGGCGACTGCGTCGCCCACTTTGAACTGGGTCACATCGGGTCCAACCGCGACAACCTCGCCAACAGATTCGCAGCCGAGATCGAAGGGAAATTTTCCGTCTGAAAAGTAGACGCCGCCGCTAATATTGACGTCCGATGCGTTCACTCCCCCAAAACGCGTCTTAATCAGCAATTGACCCGGACCGGGCTCAACGATGTCAGCAGTGACGATCTCGCTAGCTTCCCGGAAGTTCTTCGAATACTTGTGCGCGACTATTTTTCTATAGGTTTCTGACATCGACTGGGTCCTTTGCTGTAGTTAAGCGTTTGGCTGCGGGGAAAGCGGTGCCCGAGGGGCGGCAAACATGCTATCGCCCCTTAAAGTGGGGAGACCGTTTCTCTCGAAAAGCCAGAATGGCCTCCTGATGATCGGCACTCGCCATTGTGTTTTCTTGAGCGTGCGCCGCGAGAGGGAAGACCATGGCGCTAACCGATCTCAGGTAGGCATTGACCGCCATTTTTGATGCGGCCACCGCAAGCGGTGCACCGTCCGCGAGCTTCGAGGCGATCTCGATCGCACGAGGCAATAACAGTTCGTCTTCAGAAACCATAAAGCTTGCGAGGCCCATTTCTACCGCCTCTCTACCGCCAATTTTGTCACCACTCATAAGGTAATACTTGGCGCGATTGACGCCGATAAGAAAGGGCCATATCACCTGCCCGCCATCGCCAGCACCTATCCCCATATTGACATGCGTATCGGCAAACTGAGTCGAGGGTGATACCACAGCTACGTCCGCGAGTAGTGCCACCGTAGCGCCCAGTCCCAGTGCATACCCGTTAACGGCTGCGATAATCGGTTTTTCACAGGCGAGCATGTTTTCCACAATCTGACGGGACTCTCTCCAGAGCTTTTTACCGTCGTCACCGCCCGAGACCTGGTCTTCTGGACTGAAATCTCCGCCAGCACAGAAGGCACGGCCAGCGCCAGTAATGATCAGTGCTCGTAGATCATCATCATTGGCAAAATCAGTGCTGAAGCGAGCGAGCTCTGTGTGCATGACGCTATCAGCAGCATTGAGCTTTTTGGGTCTGTTAAGCGTGACGATGGCGACGCCGTTTTCACGCCGCTCTATCGTCATAGAGTGATAATTTTCCGCAATGAGCATTGGTGTTCTCCGGTCTCGCCGCTACGGGTCGTGCTTGTAGTGGGGACTAGTTAATCGGTATGAAGCTGAAGAGACTGGCGCTCTCGCAGTCTTTAACGTATTTCAGCCATAACGTCTGGGCTTCGGAGTTTTCAGGGCTTTCCCATATGGCAATCGCTTCCTCTAGCCTGCTGAGGCTGGGAGAGGTACCGTTCCAGAAGAAGGTGCCCGCTGACATATCGGACGTATACATGGGGAATAAAATACTGAGCTGAAAATCGCTAAAGTTTTTGGATTCGCCAAGCTTGATATACGTTTCGCCCATCTCGGCAATTTGCGCTCTGGTCACGCCTGCATTCATTTTGCATTTATACGATTCTGCGACGTCTGCGACCGCCTGATAGGACGCTAATGAAAAGCAGATTGCCAAGACTGATAGCGCAAATATTGTTGACCTCATTCCGCGGCTTCTCCTTCTGCAATTAAGCGATCGATCAGTCGATGATGCAGGCGAAGGCGCATCTCCTGATAGTTCGTAAATTCCACCGTGCCGGTTCGGCTGGCACGGAGACCTTTCTGGACCCATGGCAGGTTAATGGCGTCTTGCTCAAATACGACGGCAAGCCCCTCGCCCATCGTTTCGCCGGCCAGCGTCACGGGATCATCAAAGTCGAGATGCATGATGGGAACGGGATCTGGGCGGGGCCCGTCTCTCGGTACGGGTCTAAGAATCACGATATCCATAATCGAGCTCTCTGGGTCGTTACCGTTGGGCCGAAATCGGTAGATGATATTTTGATAAAAGCCGCCCCAGAAACTCATCGCTGGCGCGACGTTATACATTAGCGAGTCGGTAAATTCGGCGTCCCCTGCTTCACTGTAATCCTCGCCCGTGATGGTCGACAGTTGCGTGCGCATAATCTGCGCAGCGTAGGCTCTGGCGCTCATTCCTTCGGGCACAAGCAGTCTCGATTCGTCGTCTACATCGTGCTGCCCGGAACCGAAAAACGCGTCGAAGATCTCTTGCTCAGCGAGTTCTCCGGCAATATGAGGGCTTTGCACTGCGTGCGCGCAGATTTGCCGCCCGACATACTCACTGGGATGGTCATACTGGGTATTAGAGTCCGCAGTCATAGGTAGCCCTTGTGGGTGCGTACCAACGACGTGATGCGTCTCCATGAAGGCTTCGGTCGATGCTTTCCAGTTCGCGCGGATTTTCTTGCTAACGTGCACGGCCTTATATCGGTTTTCCAATTCGTATCGTGCGAAGTGATCGGGTATAGGGCCCAGCGTGTCCTCCAGGGGCGCGGCGGCGGGGTCCATATTGATAAAGACAAAGCCTCCCCAGGTGGCGACAAGGGCTTCGGGTAGGCGCGTGTCTTCGCTTTCCCACTGTGGCGAATCCCAGGCAAACGGGTTGAGTTTTAATGATCCATCGAGGTTCCAAGCCATACCGTGAAAGGGACAGCGGAGCACCTTGGCGCCTTGGCCGTCACATTCAATGAGTTGGCGTCCGCGGTGCAAGCATGAGTTGTGAAGCGCTTTGATTTCCGAAGCAGATGAACGAACAATGAGTAAAGAATAACCCGCAAGATCAAAGACCACGTGATCGCCGATATTGGGTATTTCTTCTTCTCGGCAGGCCCATATCCAGACTTTGGGCCAGAGGTAATCCACTTCTTTTTGGAAAAAACCGGGGTCGTAGTAACGGGACGTGGCGTATGGCTCCAGTGCGGCGGCCGGGTTTGCACCTTCCCGATAAAAATCAGGAGAGGGCACGGCATCAGAGGCCAGGATGTCCTCATAGCTTTGGGCTGAATGTCTGCTGGGTTCATAAAGGGCGTGTTGTTTGGCCACGGTAGTTTCCTCTGACTGCGGTATTGAAGTAGGCCGCTGCATGGGCGCCCTCGCAACTCTCGAGAGCATATCGTACTAAATCCGTTTTCGGAACTTTAATTGAAAAGAACTCAATTTTTCTTGTAATACACTCAATTTATTGCCGGGCCTTTTGAAAGTGGTTACCATCGCCACTGGCCGGGTGATCAGATGCCTTGGATGGACACAGAGCGTCTTCGCTGCCAGCGCGCAGCGCCTTTTTCTCAAAATCACGGTGGGGATCCATGGAGCGTAATCATTTCGAACAAGATCATGTTTTGTTTCGAGACGCCTTCCGAAAATTCGTGCAGGCAGAGGTCGTGCCTCATAACGCGCGGTGGGAGGCGAACGGTATCTGTGATCGCTCGATGTTCATTGCAGCGGGAAGCGGCGGTTTTTTAGGCACGCAAGTGGCTACCGAGCTCGGGGGTGCGGGGGTCGACGATTTTCGCTTTAACCAGATCATCATGGAGGAGTTCGAGTTAGCGGGTGTCGGCAGCGCGGGCTCGGGTATCGCCATGCATAATGACATCATCATTCCGTACTTCATTGAATTCTGCGATGAGGCACAAAAGCAGCGGTGGTTACCGGGCTTGTGTTCGGGCGAGCTGATTTCTGCTATCGCAATGACCGAGCCGGGTGTTGGGTCTGACTTGGGTCGTTTGGCGACAACCGCCGTGCGAAAGGGCGATCACTATGTGGTTAACGGGTCTAAAACGTTTATTTCTAATGGCATCAACGCCGATGTGCTGGTGTTAGCGGCTCGCACAGGGACTGATCGACATAAAGGTATCACCCTGATGGTTGTAGAGGCGGGCACGCCGGGCTTCACACGTAGTAATAATCTTAAAAAAATCGGTCGTCACTGCCAGGATACGGCTGAGCTGTCTTTTGCCGATTGTCGCGTACCTGTTTCGAACCGCTTAGGGAGCGAAAATCAGGGCTTCTATTACATGATGTCTAATTTACCTCAGGAGCGGCTGAACATTGCGATATCGGCCATTACTGCGGCGCGATACAGCTTTGAGCTGACGCTAGCCTATGTGAAGGAAAGAGAGGCATTTGGCCAAGCCATCGGTTCTTTCCAAAATAGCCGCTTTGCGTTGGCGGAGATGAATACCGAAATACGCATAGGGCAGGAATTTGTCGATCGCTGCGTTGTAGCCTTAAACCGCAATGAGCTCAGCCCGGAGGAGGCAGCCATGGCGAAGTGGTGGACCACGGAGCTACAAAACAAAGTGAACGATAAATGTCTCCAACTCCATGGCGGGTATGGATACATGGACGATTACAGCATCTCCCGAGCCTGGCGGGACGGTCGTGTGCAAACGATATACGGCGGGACAACCGAGATTATGAAGGAGATTATTGGGCGCTCACTGGGCCTGTAATGAGCAGGTATCCTGGTCACCCACCCGGTCCGCTCTTGGCGGGTGGCTAGGCAGGCCTTAGGATCTATGGGCTTTGGCACGCGATTTCCCACGACCATAACCATTCGGTAACATGGATCGCTAGTGTTTGTGTTATGCGGTGAGTCGACTTTGGCAATAAAAAAACAATCTTCAGACAAGCCGGTTGCCCCCGGGGAGCGACGCCGCCGTAAAATATTCAAGTCCTTGCACGACTGCATCGAAGCCGAAGGCTACGTCAATACGTCGCTACAAGATATCGCCAACCGCGCCGACATGTCAGCTAGCCATCTCTGCTATTACTTTTCCGGTAAAGACGCGATTTTGCTCGAGTACTTTGAGTCGGTTGCAGGCCGCATTTTGGAACAGGTCGAAGCATTAAGCAGAGAAACACCGCTGGACCAGATTCACGCTCTTGCTGACTTTTGGTTCAAAGGTAAGGCGCGATCCCGCAAGGAGATTGGCATTATGCTGGAGTGCTTCGGTGTGGCCGTGAATCATTCCGAACTGTGTCGGTCAAAAAATCAATTCGATGAAGTATGCAAATCCTATTTAGTCACGCTTTTTGAGGAAGCACCCTCTACGCTGGGGCAGAACGCAGTTGATGCTGCTGAGGTGTGTTATGCGCTCACCATTGGATTGCGCTCGTCTGTTTATTTCGACAAAGGCATCGGCTTGAAAGACGCGCACCGTTTATTTTTACAGGCCATGCTGCCCATGTGCGGGTTTGCCAATCACTGAGTCTCAGGCCAACGCCCGCCCTGATCCGCTGTCGCCAGAGTCCCTGCGGGCTCGCCGCGACGGCCTACCGGGTCGTAAACGTGATGTTGAGCTGGTCAAGGCCGCGAAAGATCAAGTTTGCTTCGTATTGGGGTCGTGGGCTGTTCTCTGACAGCCTGATGTTATCGAGTCGCTTAAAGATTTGTCTAAATGCGCAGACCAATTCTTGGCGTGCAAGCATCATGCCGATGCAGGTATGGACTCCGCGACTAAACGCAACGTGCGCCGTCGAAAAATCTCGGTCTACTTCAAAGTGATCGGGGTTAGTGAAATATTTATCGTCGCGGTTTGCTGACGTAAACAACAGCATCAGCATTGTCCCCTTCTCAATCGTTACGCCACCTAACTCAGTGTCTTCAGAGGTCCGTCGCCACATGCCCTGAGTAGGCGTCTGAAATCTGAGGAGTTCTTCGACCATATTGGGTATCAGTGCCGGGTTATCTCGGACCTTAGCGTACTGCTCTGGGTTGTCGATCAGGGTCAGGAGTCCACCCGAGAGCATATGCGAAGTGGTTGTGTTTGCCGCCACAAGCAACGCCTGAGCAACATTTAATAACTCAGCTTCATTCAGGGGCGTCTCGTCATCGACCCGAGCGTTGACCAGGTCAGTCAATACGTCTTTTCGCGGTTGGGTGCGGCGCTCGTCCAGACACTGTTTCATGTAATGCTGAAACTCCACCACCCGCGTCGCTCGCTCCACCTGCTCTTCAGAGGTCATTTCGGTCCCGATAAGGTCAATAAAGGCATCGCTCCAGACTTTCACTTTGGCGATGTCCTGCTCGCAAAAGCCAAGCTGCTCAGCGATGACCTGACAAGGAAGCGGGTTTGCAAATTGGTCGATAAATTGACATTCGCCTTTATCAATAAAGGCGTCAATTAAGCTGTCGGCCATCTCTTCGATATGGTCTTGCATTCCGGCGACTCGATCTCTTGTGAAGGCCTGATTCACCAGTTTTTTAAATCGAGTATGGGAGGGGGGATCGTTAGTGAGCAGGGTAGGGACCTGAGGCCAGCCCTTTTCATAAATTTCCTGGCACTTAGGGTTATAAACTGACGCACCCAGAATCGACTCTTCATTTTTGCTCGAGAAGATCTTTGGTTTCATCAGTGCTTCCAGCACCTCGTCGTAACCAAATACCATCACAACGTTTTGGTCGGGTACCCGATAGACCGGACACTGCTCCCTGCCTTGCTTGTAGGCGGCATGCGGTTCCCTTAAAAAGGCTTCGCTGGATAAGTCTAGCGTCTCGGTTTGTGTGGTCATCAGTGCGCTCGGTGGTGAGTGATTTGTCTCCAGTGAATCTGCGTCGGTTTAAGAACTACAGGGTCCCGGAGCTTGATATTGTGAGTAGAAAACCGTTGCAATTTCCGTCAGCGGCTTAGAAATTATTTGAGTTATTCTCAACTTAATTTGAGTTAAAGTCAAAAAAGTGATTGCAGGGTGTTGTCTATTAGACTTGCTGAAAGCATTAAGGTGAGCAAGTAAAAAGTTTGATGCGGCATTTTGGTAAACGTGGTTTTATGGATTGCAACGAGCTTGACTCAATTGCAAGCGTAGAGGTGATGGCGTTATGAAGGCAGCAGTATTGAAGAATCTGGGAGAGCCTTTGCAGGTGGAGACGGTTCCAGACCCCTCGCCTGAAGCTGCAGAGTTGGTGGTAAAGGTGAGCTATTGCGGCATTTGCGGTACCGATCTGCATTCGACCCGAGAAGGGGCTTTCGCCGCGGAGTGCGACTCGATTTTGGGACATGAATTTTGTGGTCATGTTGCCGAGGTGGGGTCTGGCTTAAAAGATCAATGGGAGATTGGTGATCGTGTGACGGCCCTGCCCTTCATCGGCTGCGGGGTCTGCTTGTCGTGCGTCAACGGACGTCCATTTGAGTGTGCTCAAGTGAAATTGACGGGGATGAATAGCCCCGGCGGATTTGCCGAATATGTCAAAACCGGCGCCAGTGAGACGCTTAAATTACCTGATGACTTGGCCATGCAGAGCGCGGCGCTCATTGAGCCTCTGGCTGTTGGGCTGCACGCTGTGCGCATAGCCCAGCTCAAGGCTGGCGAGCGAGTGCTCATTATTGGCGGTGGCCCGGTGGGCCTCGCGGTATCGCTGTGGTGTCAATTTTTTGGCGCACAGCACGTGTTGGTCTCTGAGATGGCCGAACAAAGGCTCGCGTTGGCGACGCAGCTGGGTGCTACCGGCACCCTGACTCCCGGCGCCACGCTGGGCGAGGAGTTCGGCGACGTGAGCGGGGGCGCTCCGGACGTTATTTTTGAGTGTGTAGGTGCCCCGGGCTTACTGCAGGAGACGATCGAGATTGCCCCTCGTCGGTCGCGCATTGTCCCGGTCGGCGTTTGCGAACATCCGGATACAATTGTGCCTCTGCAGGCTTTGGTGAAAGAGCTTCGACTTTACTTTGCCATTGCCTATACCCGCGACGATTTCGAGACGGTTATCGCAATGCTGGGACAGCAACGAATAGACGCGACTGCCATGATTACCGATGTGGTGACGCTAGATGAGATGCCCGCGGCTTTTGAGGCGCTTAGATCGCCCACCTCACAGTGTAAGGTGCTTATCGAATTATGATCACCATTAGCGAAGCCCGGCTGTCCCGCGACGCCTCAGAATGGCGCAATACGACGATAGCGGTAGAAGCATTCAGAAAGGCGCAGGCGCAACCCGATGACGTTGCCATTTATTTAGAGAACGAACCAGACGCAACCTATGGCGCTATTGCTGAAGAGGCCTTGCGGCTGATTGCGGCACTAAACTCTTTGGGTTTGCGCCAGGGTGATGTGATCAGCTTTCAGTTACCCAACTGGAGAGAGGGAGCTGTTATCGACATTGCGGCGGCGGCTCTGGGATTGGTTGTAAATCCCATTGTGCCTATTTACCGAGACGCCGAGCTGCGCTTCATTTTGAGTGATGCCGCGAGCAAGCTGATATTTATCCCTGATCAACATCGGAGCATCGATTATATCAACATGATCTCGCGGCTTCGCTCGGAACTTCCTAGTCTCGAGCATGTCGTGACATTGCGATCGAGTACCGACTATGCCGGTGCCACCCAATATGAGCAGCTGATTGACTGCGAGCCAGCTAGCGAAGCTGATTTGCCAGGTATTGATCCCAATTCCGTAAAGTGCCGGCTCTATACTTCCGGCACTACCGGGTTCCCGAAGGCGGTATTACACAGCCACAACACACTTATTCGTATTCTCGATAATACGAGCGAGCATTCCGGTACCCATGCTTCCGACGTCATGATAATGCCGTCACCGATTACCCACATCACCGGTTATAGCAGCGGTCTAAACCTGCCTTTTGTTCGCGACGGGCGCTCGGCGTTGATGGAGCGATGGGACGCCGATCAGTGCATTGATTTTATCCACCGGGTTGGCGGGACGATGACAGTTGGCGCTACGCCCTTTCTACAGGAGTTATTAGACGCGGCCGAACGTCGAGGCGATTCATTGCCGACTATGCGGGTCTTTTCCTGTGGTGGCGCTGCGGTGCCTCCCGCGTTGGTATTGCGGGCTTATGACGTGCTCGAAAACTGCCGGACGGTTCGCGTTTATGGCAGCACCGAGGCGCCCATTATTACGCTGGGCTGGCTCGACGATGCTCAACTAGCGGCGACTACCGACGGCCACCCTTATGGCTACGAGGTGCGTATTGTCGATGACAATGGCGAGGTGGTCCCCGACGGTGAGGATGGCGAGATTACTGCGCGTGGTTCGGGGATGTTCTTGGGCTATGCCGACCCAGATCAAAATACAGAAGCGCATGCGGATGACGGGTTCTTCTATACC
>JAQWUD010000006.1 GCA_029242325.1 Luminiphilus sp. | reverse complement strand
TTTTTCGCCTTGCTGGCGCCACTTGTGGGTATGGCTGATGACCATGAGCCCAGCCAACCTTACCTCGGGTTTTACTATTTCTCAGCGCCTAACCCGTCAGCGGTGGTGCGGGCGGTAGACAAGTTTTACGCCTCTGATTGTGGCAGGCGATATCCCGCAGACGTGTCGTTAGCAGAGCAGATTTTCAATGGTAGCGACCCGTCTACCCATTTTTTCCTCAATACCTATCGAGATGCCGCAGCCCAGGAGGAAGCCGCCGAGATTTTTCGAAGCTGCCCGGCTGCGATCGCATTTTTATCCGAGATGGCCCAATCCGGTGTGCTATTCACGATGGAGCATCTCAGTTTTCCCCTTGTTACAGAGGGTAATTCGACTCAGGATGTGGCTTTCGCGAAATTTGATGTCCGAGTGGAGCCACAGCACCAGCAGGCCTATGCCATGGCTTATGCCAAGATGATGGCCACGGCTGCCAAGGACGTGGCGCTGAGGTCTTACGGGAACAATATGGCGGGCTTTGGCAATGACACGTTCACCAACTCGGTTTATGTGGGGGCTGAAACACTCACCCAACTGGCTCAAATTCAGCGGGCGTTATTTGCACATCCTGCGTATGCCGAGTTTTCAAAAGAGACCGCAGGCATTCGCGAGAACATCAATACGACTCAGGTGTTGTTCATCAAGTCGTATCCTCGGCAACAGTAGACCTAGTAGCGGCGAGGCAGGTGGTGGGTCCGCCACCGGCGGGTTGATGTAAAATGGCTGTGCAGTCTTTTAATCATTTCAATATCCGTGCCCCGCGCCCCCTGCTTGAGGCGGTAAGATATTTTTATGTCGAAGTTATTGGGCTCGAAGTGGGTGCGCGGCCGGCTACTTCGACATATGGTTATTGGCTGTATCTGGGCGATTTACCGGTGCTGCATTTAATGGAATGGACAGAGCCCCCCACTCAACCACCTTCCGAGCGCACTTATCTGGATCATGTGGCTTTTAGCTGTAGTGGTGTGGAAAGGTTTATCAACAAGCTGGATGCATTGGGGGTTGATTTCAAACGGCGGGACTTCTCTTTTCAGGGCGCCGAAGTCACCCAGTTAAACCTGACTGATCCGGTGGGAACGGGCGTAGAGCTAAACTTCTCGCGGGCTGCATAACGGTTAAAAAAAAGGGCCCAGCAGCGGGCGCAAGACGTTAACCGCCAGGGCGTCAGCAGTAACCCATCGAGATGGCTTGCCGGCGCGCTGACTCGGTAAGCGCATGCTTTGGGCGCTCGATTTGAGTTGGCCTATTGATCAGACGAAATGAACGGTGTTTAGTGGTCCTGGCTGGTGCCAGGGCGATTGCCCGGCAAATCTAAAAATTGAAAACCGTTCGTGAAAAAGAGGAAGTCAACAATGAAAACAATACTTAGTATGGCAGCGGCGATGGTTCTCCTGATGGGAACTCAGGTAGCTTTGGCATCTAATCCTGTCGAATTCTGGGGCTGCCAGTTCAATGAAGGAAAGGATATGGCGGACCTTACGGCCTGGACCGAGGAGTGGACTGACGTTATTGACGCCTTGCCTGATGATGGCTACAACGCCTGGGTGATGACACCCATGTTTTCCAGCACGATGTCGGCGGTAGATTTTTTGTGGGTGGGCGCATGGCCAGACTACAAAAATATGGGTGCGGGCTTCGATGGCTTTTTCAACGGTGAAGAGGGCAGTGCTTCCTTTGCCAAGTTTGTAGAGATTAGCACTTGCGAGCAGCATGTATTGTTCTCTTCCATTCAAGTTCGGGAAAACACCGGTAACTGATTGCTCGCTAAGGCCCCGGCAAATGCTGGGGCCGCTTTTGGGATTCATCATTCATGATCACAGCTTTATACGCCTCGCTGCTCGCCATCCTATTTTTTGTTTTGTCTGCGAGGGTCATTGCACTCAGGGGTAATCCGGCTTTTGGCTTGCTGGCGCAGGGGAAAGGCAACGAGGAGCTGCTTCAGAGAGCGATTCGCGCCCACGGCAACTTTGCCGAATACGTGCCGCTGATGCTGATCATTTTGTACTTACTCGAGATGTCGGGAACGTCCGCTCCGATACTGCATGTATTAGGCGGTGCCTTTTTATTGGGGCGGGTCATGCATGGCATCTGTATGGGTTTTCTCAAATCCAATATGCCCTTGCGTGTGGGGGGTACTGCTCTGACCCTAATGCCTCTCCTTTCGAGCGCCTTTGCGCTGTTATTTCGGGTGCTGCAACAGTAAGCGAGCAAAGGATTGCCCCGAAGCGCCATTGCTGCCAACGCATTACCGATATGTCCCCGGCTTCAGGGTCGGCAGACGTACTTTTGGAGAGAGGCCGTCAGTCGGGAGGGCAGTAGAGCATGCGTTCGGGCAAGGCGTCGAAATGAATCGTCTGCCCGCATACCGCGTGCTGAACTGCCGATGAAGGAATTTTGTCTACCGGGGGGTCACCCAATAAAATTGACCCGTCGGGTTGGATAGTTGCCGGGATAATGACCCCGAGGTCTGGCCTTTCGATGGTGCCTGTCAGCTCAACGTAGGCGGCATCGGTACCGCGCTCAAATCCGTCAAGTACAAAGTGCCGGTCATCTGCTGAGGTGCCGTTTGCCAACAGCCCCATGATTGCACACGCTATAATTTGGTGTCGCATTGCATACCACCCAACCCTATTTGTAAGAGACATATTGTGCGCCCGTGGCTTGTAAAATTGAAGCCAAGGGCGGGAGAACACGCTTGCAGAGAAGTGGCACTTCTGAGTAACGCAGACGCTGGGGCAAGGTCTGCAACTTGCGGCGGGATTAAATCGCTACAACGCCCAGCGCGAGCAGCACGCAGCCTGCCATGAGTAGCGAAAAGGTTTCGACGTTGTTCAAAGTTCTGCTTTTCATACTGACATGACGTTTCTCAAGGGCCGATTTATCCCCGGGCGCACCATTTGTCTTGCGGCTTTTAATCGCGGGGTCAATACCACGCGCTCCACGAGTGATGCAAAGGGGGACTCAAGGGGTGCACGCGATCCGATTTGATCTTTTCTGCAGAGTTGCGTTAAGTGATGCTTTGTCTGGCGGGGAGTAAAGAGCATGCGACTTGAAGGCCTGAAATGTGTAGTGACAGGCGGGGCCAGTGGCATCGGTGCGGCCACGGTCCGGCGATTTGTCAAAGAGGGCGCACAAGTGTGCATCCTTGATCGAAATCTGCCCGCTGCGGAAGCGTTGGCCAAGGAGTGCGGTGGGGCGGTCTATGCGTTAGCGCTGGATGTGCGCGATGAATCTGCAGTGCAGCGCATCGCAGAGGCTGTATATGCCCGGTTCGGGGTGGTCGATGTTTTGGTCAACAACGCCGGTTCTGAATTGAATAAATCCTACAGTGAAACCACGCTCGATGAATGGAATCGTGTGCTCGACACTGATTTAAAGGGTCCTTGGTTGCTGTGCAAGCACTTTGTCCCCGTCATGGTCGAACGGGGATCCGGTAGCGTGATCAACATTGCCTCTCTCAATGGCCTGGTTGGGTTCCCTCTGTCCACGGCCTATGGCAGTGCCAAGGGTGGCTTGGTGGTGTTTACGCGGGATATGGCAATTGAACTTGCCACCAGTGGGGTGCGCATTAACTGTGTGTGTCCCGGAGTAATTGAAACGCCAATGATGGAACGCTGGACTGATTTGATGCCAGATAAAGAAGACGCCAAATCCATGCTGCGCGGCGTGATGCCGATTGGCCGAATGGGTACAGCGGAGGAGGTTGCCGGGGCCGTGCTGTTTTTTGCTTCCGAGGATTCCAGCCTCTGCCAGGGGTCGGTGCTCAGTGTAGACGGCGGATTTACTGCGCAGTGAAGCGCACGGGTGCATAGTAAAATGTGCTCAATCACCTTGCTTCTGGCCGTGATGGCAGGCTGTGCGACAACAGAAGATTTCTCATTCGAGGAAATGATTAACGATTGGGTGGAGACGACGGTGGGCGACGACGACGCTGAATCAGGCGAGGAAGACGGTGCGGCGTCAGATACTGCAGACTCCCCACCACAAGTCGCCGGGCCTGCGGCCGATTGAGCAGGGCTGTAAAATGACCGACGTCGAAGTAGAAAGAAACGGCACGCAGATACGGAAACTCCGCTGCCCAGACAGCCGATGGGTGACGCTGGAGGTTGCAGCGACGCCGCAATAACGGATGCCGCCCAAGTTCGCGCGCGGCTGACGTGTGTCGCGCTTTAAAGTGGCTCTATTTTGCAATTTAAGTTTGCTGTCGAGTCGCTCAGCGCGGTTATCGCGAAAAAAGGGAGGTTCATTATGGTAACGAGAGTTGTTGGGTTAAAACTACTGGCGTTCAGTCTGGTCGGGTCCCTATTTACTGCCAATCAAGTGCAGGCAAGCTTTGATCAGACAGTAGAGGCTTACGGCGGCGCAGCTGCCTTCGATATTATCTTGGTGCAAGATTGCTCAGTCCTCGACAATGGATCCGAAGGCGCTCTGGACCAGACCTACAATGCAAAGCTTTGCTCGATGGAGGAAGGCGCTGCTTTGGCCGATGTGGCGGCTCTACTTGATTCAAAGGGGTTTAACACTGTTCGGGTGGCGCTTTCTACAGCTGGCGCACAGGTCCGGCCTGACTCGCGTAAGAGCGTCAAACAGATTCAAGATATTTACGTTGGGCCAGAGATGTCTGACGTTGAGCGCGCCGCATACATTGCGACCTTGAGGCGTATTGCTCGTGGAATCGACGTCGATGCTGAAGCCCATGAGCTACATGCAAAGGAGCTGGCTCAGCTAGGTCTCGCCGAGAACCAAGTCGTTATTTTTATGGTGACGGACGGCCAGCGCGTGACGGCGGCAGAGAGCGTTGCTCAAGGGGTAGCGACCACCGTTCTCACGCTGGGATGGCTGACGGCTTGGGAGGAGTCGGGGTTTTTTACCTTGGCGACGGCAATCGATGCAGCGGGTTCAGTGGCTTGGTATGGCTACCGAGGACCGTATTCTGTGTCTGGCCCCGAGGCTTATCGAGAGATGATTTTATCGGTGTTCGAATTGTAGTTCTGATAAAGCCAATCAGCCGAGCACACCACTTGCTTTCAACTCGTTGATTCGCCCTCCACTCAGGTTAAAAGAGCTGAGCACCTCAGCAGAGTGCTCTCCGTGGGCGGGTACCGGTCGCGAGGGCTCCAACCGTTTACCGCCAAATCGGGGTGGCGCTTTCACAATGCGCAACTTCCCCAGATGCGGGTGGTTCACTGTGTCGATGCTGTCGTTGGCCTCCAATTGGGCTTGGGCCAGCGTCTCATCGCGCGTCAGACACTTTGCACAGGGCACTTCTGCGTCACGTAACAGGGCAAGCAACTCATCGCTGGTATATTGCAGGCATTTCTCGGCGATTAATTCCCGAAAAGTAGCAAGATTCTCTATCAGTTTTTTCATGGAGTTAAATCGTTCGTCCTCGAGAAGATGGAGTAGCCCAATGGCGTTGAGCATGCGTCCCTGCATTTCCTGATTCGCTGCGGCAACCGTGATGCCCCCGTCTTTTGTGAGGGTGAGGTCGTAGAGGATGTCGATCAGTAGCCCTCCGGGTGTCACGTCCTCGCCCAGCAGCGCGTGATTCTGGAAGCCGTCGGGGAATATAAAGAACAGGCCCGCGTCCAGCATGGAAAGATCAATCAGCTGGCCTTCGCCACTGCGCTCGCGAGCAAATAGCGCGCTGGTGACTGCCTGGCTCGCTGTGTAGGCGGTGATTTTGTCGCACAGTAGTGAACGGATAAAGGTCGGCGCCTCATCCGTACCTTGAGTGGCTGCCATACCTGAGTGAGCCTGAATGATCGGATCGTAAGCGGGTGCTCGACGAAGCGGTCCCTCGGTACCGAAGCCCGAAATTGCGGTGTAAATCAGTCGGGGATTCATCGCCATTAGCGCGTCATTACCCAGACCCATCGCCTCCATTGTGCCGGGCCGGAAGTTATGAATCACCACGTCAGCCTGTGGAATCATGTCGCGAATCACTGCCTGACCAGATGCGCTTTTGAGATCGATGGCGAGTGATTCTTTACCTCGGTTACAGCCTGCAAAGAGCGAGGAAATATCCCCCTTTCTCGCGCCAATGTAGCGCATTGGATCTCCCATCTCCTTGGGTTCGATCTTGATGACGCGTGCCCCTTGCTCGGCCAGCATCATGCTCGCCAGTGCCGCGGTAATCATGGTGGAGAATTCAAGAATGGTGATGCCTTCGAGTGGTTTCATAAAGTTGGTCCCCTTATCGGCCTCAATAGCTGGCTGCACGCGGCAATGCCGGCCTTTCGGGTGCAGTATTTGAATTTTTATCGTCAAACCTAGGTTCAAATTGAGGCAAAGGCAATGCCTGTGGTGCTGGTGAAAGCCACCCTGTGGTGCGACCCTACTGGCTGATGTTACGACAATGTGCGCGACTGCGCGGGTTCATTGGGCAATGGAGGGTTTATGAGACGGCTGGCATGGGCAGTACTTTACGTGGTGGCGGTTCATTCACGCGCTGATGAGGCGGCTGTTCTCGATAAGGACTTCCGCATCCTGATGGAGTGGCTCCCGGGCGTCTACGACAATCAAGAGCAAGTTTATTTCGAGGAAGAGCAGGCAATCCCGCAGGGACGGCGACATCAGCGCATCCGCCAGTTTATCGAGCGTACAGCGTTGCCGACAGTCGGGCAGCATGTTTTTACGCTGCGGCAGCAGTGGAATGATGATCCCGCACAAGTAGCCGTGCAGGCCCGATACTCTTTTCGCCCTGACTACGCAAGGAACGCCATCAGGATGACGACCTACCTACCAAACGACGCACACAAAGCTACTGATTCTGAACACAGTGACCCAGAGCGCTTGACTCCTCATGCGGCTCATACCGCTTCGGTCTGCGATGTCTTGTGGACGCGCCGGGCTAACCACTTCACGGGCAGCACGACAATGGACGCCTGCGCCAATGACGAACAGCGCGCCGCTACACAGGCCATCATCGATCATCATTTTCTTCTTACTGATGAGGCGCTGTGGATGCACGAGGGCGCACGCAATGCTGCACATGAGCAGTCAGACAATCACTCTAGAGACGTGCCCGTAAAGCTGCTGAAGGCCAGACGATTCGAGTGTTGGATGACCGCGATGCGTCGCGATGGTGAGTGGACCTTTCAAAGCGGGCTAGAGATATACGATCAGGGGGGTATGGTCTGGCTAAGTACCGATGAGGCAGACCCTCAGCAGGTGGGCATTAAGATGCGTAACGTGCGCTGGCCCTATGATCCGAATCGACCTTCTCTAGTGCTTTATGCTCATCGGCCGGACGAGGATCGCGCGGTGTCGTATGCGTGGGCTGACCCGAGCGCTGAGCGAATTGGCATAAATCTCCGGTGGATGCAGGCCAGCTGCACGCTGGCACAGCGCTAGAGTTAATGCCCCATTGACGTTACCAGGAGCCTGTAGCCGCTATGACACACTTTCGCTCCTGACAAACCGAGATCTCAATATGCAGTTGCGCACCTCAGGAACCGTTTTATTGCTTGCAATGATGTCCCGGGCGGGGCCACTGGCCCTCGCCCAACCCCTACCCGACCCCGTTGAGGCGGGATGGCAGGGGGAGAGTGTCTGCGAGACGTTGCAGGAAACCGCGGAAATCCGAGTTTTCCGATGCGTTTTTCAGCCCGGTGTCGGCCATGAGCGCCATTTCCATGCCAGACATTTCGGTTACGCCCTGTCTGGAGGTACTATGCGCATCACCGATGCGGCCGGCACCCGGGAAGCCGCGCTGGCAACGGGTAGTTATTTTTCAAGCCAGGGGGTCGAGTGGCACGAGGTGGTCAACACTGGCACGACAGTAGTGTCTTATTTGATGATTGAGCCCAAGTAACCTTCGCCGGACCGGATTGCCCGCGGGGAAAAATCTAATTTTGAGGCATCCAAAAGGCCTCAGCATGCATAAAAAGCCACATCAGCAGCACTATTTGAACGGGTTCTCCCATGAAAGCACTGGTTAAAAAACGCGCCGAAGAGGGCTTGTGGCTCGAGGACGTCCCGATACCGGAGGTAGGCGGTAACGACGTCATGATCAAGGTCCATAAAACCGCGATTTGTGGTACCGATGTCCACATTTATAACTGGGACGCGTGGGCCCAGAAAACGATACCTGTTCCGATGACAGCTGGGCATGAGTATGCCGGAGAGATCGTCGAACTGGGCGCGAATGTGGCCGGTTTGCAGGTCGGGGACATTGTGTCCGGAGAGGGCCATGTGGTGTGTGGCCGGTGCCGCAATTGCCTAGCGGGGCGATTGCACCTGTGCCCAAACACAGAGGGAGTGGGTGTTAATCGCGATGGCGCCTTTGCAGAATATGTCGTGATCCCGGCGACTAACGTTTTTCGTCCCAATGTGTACATCCCGACGGATCTCCTCAGTATTTTTGACCCCTATGGCAATGCCGTACACACGGCACTGTCTTTCAACATGGTGGGTGAGGATGTGATCATCACTGGCGCTGGCCCAATCGGAATCATGGCGGCGATGGTGGCCGGGCATTGCGGCGCGCGGAATGTGATTCTTACAGACGTCAACGAATATCGCCTTGATCTTGCGAAGCGGATCGTACCTCGAGTCCAGCCCATCAACGTGGCCAAGCAAGAGATTACCCAGCATTTTATGGAGAGTTTGGGGATTCTTGAGGGGTTTGATGTCTGCCTGGAAATGTCAGGCTCCCCCGCTGCATTTCGCGATGTGCTGAGCAAGATGATTAACGGTGGCAGCATTGCCATGCTGGGTCTGATGCCCGATGACACGGGTATTTCCTGGACCGATGTTGTCTTCAAGGGGCTGAACATTAAGGGGATCTATGGCCGTGAGATGTATGAGACCTGGTACAAGATGGTAATGATGGTGCAAAGCGGATTGCCGATCGAGCGCATCATCACCCATCGATTCCACTATACCGAATTTCAGCAGGGCTTTGACATTATGCGCTCAGGGCAATCTGGCAAAGTCATCCTCGACTGGAAAGACTGACATGAGTTACCAATCTGTAAGAGAGAGTTACACCGCAGAGATCGCAGAGATTAAAGCAGCAGGTCTGTGGAAAACCGAGCGGGTGATCGCGTCAGATCAAAAGAACGATATCACGCTTGAGGGGGGCGCCAATGTGGTCAACATGTGCGCCAACAATTATCTTGGTTTGGCTAATAATGCCGATGTGATGGCGGCGGCGCGAGATAGTCTGGATGAGTGGGGTTTTGGTGCCGCCTCAGTGCGTTTTATTTGCGGCACACAAGGCATTCATAAGGCGCTTGAGCAAAGGGTCAGCCGGTTTCTGGGCATGGAGGATACGGTTCTTTATGCCGCCTGTTTCGATGCTAATACTGGCCTGTTCGAAACCATCCTTGGCCCGGAGGACGCGGTTATCTCTGATGAACTGAACCACGCCTCGATCATTGATGGGGTGAGGTTGTGCAAAGCATCCCGCTACCGCTATCGCAATAACGACATGGCCGATCTGCAAGCCAAGTTAACAGAAGCGCGCGATGCGGGCGCGCGACGGATTCTGATCACCACCGATGGCGTGTTTTCGATGGATGGCACAGTGGCCCAACTCGGTCATATCTGCGATCTGGCTGATGAGTTTGGCGCGATGGTGCACCATGACGATTGCCACGCTACCGGCTTCATGGGGGATCAGGGACGCGGTGTGCACGAGTATCGAGGTGTAATGGATCGGGTCGATATCATCACCGGTACTTTTGGTAAAGCACTGGGCGGCGGCTCGGGAGGATTCACGTCCGCGCGTCGGGAGATTGTGGACATCCTCAGGCAGCGCTCCCGACCCTATCTCTTTTCCAATAGTCTCGCGCCCGCTATTTGCGCCGCCTCGCTCAAGGTGCTCGACATGCTGGAGGCTTCAACCGCACTGAGGGATACCTTGCATGCCAACACGCGTTACTTTCGGGAGCAAATGCAGGCCCACGGCTTTGCCGTGCCGGAGGGAGATCACCCCATCGTTCCGGTCATGTTGGGCGATGCCGTGGTAGCGCAAAAAATGTCTGAGCGATTACTGGAGCTGGGCATTTATGCGGTTGGCTTTTTCTACCCCGTTGTGCCAAAGGGCAAGGCGCGCATCCGGGTGCAGATTTCTGCAGGCCACACCCGGGGGAACCTGGATCAAGCAGTGGCAGCCTTTAGCAAAGCCCACGGCGAGATCGCGATCTGACCGGCTATATATCTAGTCAAACTGAAGTGGCGCCCGCGCGCTTATGCGTCAATGACCCCGTCTGGTTTCCTCAGATACGAGGGGCTTGGCGATCAGTTGAGCACGTTGTAACCGCGTCCTCTCATGCAGTTTTTGACGACCTGGTCGGTCTGCGTTTTGGCGTTGGAACCAGACTGCCGGCGCTCTCGGCTATTGCGGCCGGCGGCGGCAATCACGCCAATTCCTGCTCCTTTTTTAGCTGCTTTTGAGCCTGAGCCGCCGCTGATTGCGCCTGCTGCGGCGCCCACCGCGGCGCCCTTGACGGCAGTACCCGCCACACTCTCGCGCTGGGGTGCACCGGGCTGGTTCTGCACCGCGAGCCCCTCACATTGCTGCAGGTCAGTTTGATATTGGGTGTAGTCCTCTACCTGCGACATATCAACCACGACATCGGCAATGCTGGAAGTTGCCGCCGTCAAAGAACAGATTAAAAAACCAACCTTATATAACTTCATTATTGCGCTCCGTTCAGTGGGGGCCACCAAAGGCCATAGCCGTGGGGTCAATTCTCGACCGCTGAATCATAAATCATATTGTAGCGACACCGGGGCCAGCCGGTTGTCATTCTTTGGAGCAAAAAGTGACAGTTCTCGACGTATGACTATCTTGCTCATGATGGGTTACGGCCTCATCATGTCATCAGATCGGGATACTGAGAGATCGATGAAAGATTTACCTGAAGAGACGCCTGAAGCCCAGTCCAAGTGGCGCGGCAGGCTGGCGGTGCTGGTGTTGGTCGCGGGCGGACTGATTTTATTGCTGCCCACGATCGCCATTTTTTTGTCCGATAGTGGCTAGTGCCATGGTCAATCCGCATCCAAAGAGGGGGCGAGCCAAGCGAAGGGTGCGCATTTTCCATACGTTAACCGTGATCCGTGTTTTAAAAGCCAACCATTACTCGACATGACAAAGCGTTTTGCGCCCGCTACCGAACGTAACAGAGACCCGTTACTTGATGTCTTACAGGCCTACCTGCCGAATCAGGGTACGGTGCTCGAGATCGCCGCAGGAACGGGCCAGCATGCCGCTTTTTTCGCCCCTCATCTTGCACCACGATACTGGCTACCGACCGATGTGGATGAAGAGAGCCTTGCATCGATCAAAAGCTGGGCGATGGAGGTTCACTGCGAGACCCTGCTAACGCCGGAGCAAATCGATGTTTTGGCTAACGTATGGCCTGTAGAAGGACGTGAGCTACCCGTACCTGTAACGGCCATCGTCAATATCAACATGCTGCATATCGCCCCCTGGCCATGCTGTGACGCGCTATTTTCCGGCGCAAGTCGCTTGCTGGAGACCTCTGGAGTGGTGGTGTTGTATGGACCTTTCAAACGCCGCGGGGAGCACACAGCGTATTCCAATGCCGCTTTCGACGAAAACCTGCGTGCTCGCGATCCCCACTGGGGTGTGCGCGACCTGGAAGCCGTGGTGGCAGTGGCCGAGCGCCACGATTTCGAGTGCCAGACAGTCCTGCAGCTACCCGCCAATAACCTGGCTGTGGTGTTCAACCGCCTGCTCACCGGGTTACTCGCCGCAGACGCTACCTTGCTATGAATACTCCGGCGACTTGCGCTAGGGCGTGCCCGCGTAAGCCGCCTCAAAGGCAAGCGCCGCGCTGGGCTGCATTATTGAATCAACAGGGCTGTAAAGATGAGGCGTAAATCAGCCGAGCTGCTTGCGTGGTTAAACTTTGGTTTGGTCGTGGCTGCCGTCCTGAAATTCATTCCCATCCTGGCGTCTTATCATCACGGCATTACCCTCTCTGCTGAGCAGATAGCGGCTGGTTTATCTGATGATCGTGACTGGGCGCTGGATCTCATATCGGATACGCCGTATTTGCTCTTGGTCTGGGGAGGGGTGGCGGGATTCTTGCGGTTTCAGACGGGCAGCCCGCGCCTCCTGCCCTGGCGTGCCGACCCTACAGATGCGAATGACTCGTGAGCTCCATGCCAAGGGCCTTCCGTGCGTTTTTGTATGGGCGAACACTGATCGGATGCCAAGTATGGCAAGCTGGCTTGTCTCATAGGTTGTGGTTGGTAGTTGACTACATGGGCACAGATAAGCCGGCAAAACGAAGGAGATGGTAGTGGAACAGTGGTTGTTGATAATCGCGGCACTGATTGCAGCGGGTGGTGCCGTCTTTCACGGCTATGTGGGAGGGAAAATTTATCTGAGTAACATCAGCGCCAGTGATCTAGATCCCTTGATGGGGTCATTGAGCGCGGTGTCATGGCAAATGTTCACGGTCTTTCTGGTGGTGAGCGGAGGTTCGCTTATCTGTGTAGCCATCGAACCTGAATGGGCCTTGTTAGCGCATCCTGTTTTGTTGGGTAACGGGCTCGGCGCCCTGCTGTTTTTATCGCTGAGTCTTTTGGGACACTCGCGACTTCTAAAAATGCCGGGCATGTATTTAATGGGTGCGACGGCGTTGTTGGGCTGGCTGGGGTTGCCTTGATGACACATCTCACTCACTGGTCGCCTTCTCATCGGGGTGAGCGAGGGCCAATGCAAGTTCGCTCCACATGGTGGTTATCCTGGGGGGGGGACTCATGATTATTGTTGTGGCCGCGCTGGAATTTGCCAGTCAGGAGGATCGTGATTACGCCGTATCAATGGTTGCCGAGGTGCAGCGGCTGACCCGGGAGGAGGAGGCAGGATGTTACGATTACTGTTTTGCTCCAGACCCGGCAGTGCCCGCGCGCATGCAGGTATACGAGTTGTGGCAAGACAGCGAGAGCTTGACGGCACATTTTCAGCATCCGTACTACGACCGTATGGCCTCGTTGTTGCAGGGCGTGGGAATAGTTTCCAGTACCCATCAAGCCTATCTGGTTGAGCGGGGGGAGCCGGTTTACACCGCAGAGGGTGAGAAGAAGTTGTCCTTTTTTTCAGAGGTTCGTTAGCATGGCATGGCGCTTGCCGGGGGCCGGAGCGCGGCCTGTAGTGGGTACAAAACCCCGTGCTTGTTTCGTCTGATGAAACAACATCTTTTGCATCCGCTCTTCATCGCCACAGTGGGCATCCTGTTTTTTTCCATGATGGATGCGGTGATGAAAGCGCAGGCATTGGCGATGGGCACCTATAACGCCATGTTTTGGCGCATGGCAATGGGCGCGCTCTTTGTGGCGGTGCTGTATCTCCCAAGGCGCCCTCAGCCCGCCACGGGCAGAGTGTTGCGAATCCATGTGATTCGCGCCGCGCTGACGGCCGTGATGGCGTACCTCTTCTTTTTTGGTCTCACCCGAATCCCACTTGCTCAGGCAATCGGACTATCGTTTATTGCGCCGATCATCACGCTATTCCTCGCGGCACCCCTACTGGGTGAGCGCATCGGCTCCAACGCCAAGCTCGCTGCAGTGCTGGGTTTTGGTGGCGTCATGGTGGTGGTCGGTGGCGAGCTGCTGGCCGTTGATGCGGGCAGTGACCTGCTGGGTATGGCATCGATCCTTCTGTCTGCTGTGATGTACGCGTTCAATCTGGTACTGCAGCGTATGCAGGCATTGATAGCCAAACCGCTGGAAATCGCGTTTTACCAAAACACCATTGTGTTTTTGATGCTCTTGGTCGGTGCGCCCTTTGCCGTGTCATGGCCGGAGAGCGCTTTGCAGTGGTCCGGGGCAGCGCTAGCTGCAGCATTTGCCGTGGGTTCCCTGATGCTGATGGCGATGGCCTACCGGCAGGCAGAGGCGCAGCGTCTGGTGGCCATTGAGTACACTGCATTCATATGGGCCGCACTGCTTGGCTGGCTGTTCTTCGCTGAGCCTGTAAGCTCTCGCACCCTGCTCGGCACGGGCTTGATTGTATTGGGGTGTCTGGTTTCAGTCAGAGGCGATCGTCGCTAGCGCGAGGACAAGTCGTAGTGCACGCCGCAGCGGCTACAGGGTTGCCTGTTTTGCACGTATGAATTCGCTGTGTGGCAGGTAGAGTAAATCAGCCACCTTTCGAATCACATGCTCCTCGTAGCGGCTCAGTGTGTCATCTGCCATCGCCACCTGCCACATTAGAGTGATCAATTCACGCTTCTGCTCGACAGTGGCAAGCTCATTGACCACGCGCGTGAATTCATACAAGCAGGTTGCCGCGTCAATGCGCTCAGTCGCCTCCTCAGTCAGGAGCGACACTTCTTCTTGGGTCAGCGCAAAGTGCCGTATCAGCAGATGCCGGATGGCATCCAGCTCAATGGGCTCAAGCGCAAAGTCAGCGCGCGCCACCTCCATCATGAGCGCCGCACTGGCAAGTTCCAGTGGATGATGGACGGGAGATTGCCCGTCGTTAGGCCTCCCGTTTAGGAGTGCTTTCAGTTTGGATAGCAGCATGAGTGGCTAGTGACACTTAGTGGAACAGATTCCTTTCTTCGCCTTGATGTATTTTTGACGCAGTGTAGAGCGCAACGATCAAAATAGCGCACTCGGCCACAATTTCATTGGCGGTCCAAGACCCGCCGTGCATAACGGCCGAGATAATGCGGCCTGGTGCAACCAGCCCAACTAGACAGCCACCGGTTACCAGCACCGTGGCATTGCTGCGAATGGCGCCCCATATCAGCATGGCGCCCGAGCCGATAAAAAAGGCGGCCGAGTCCCCAATCTGGGTACTGCGACCCGTGCCCTCAAGCAGCGTTGCTCCCAATAAGTCAGCGGCAGGTCCGGGATGAACCCACCACCCCAGTCCCAGCAAAAGGAGGGGGAGACCCAACAATACGGTGATGGTGCGCAGCACGATCAACATGGCAATACCTCCTTCTCCTCATACGGCATCAAGGTGAAAGTAGTCACACCAAAGTGACATTCACGCCATATACTCTGCATAAGCCATGGCAATGTCCAGACATTTACTGCCATTGAGGGTGCGCGGTTTTAGGTCAGTGGGGCTTTCGCCCGCAATTGATCCAACGCCTAGCGCCCGAGTTTATCTCGCAGGCTGTAAAATAACATGCCGGCGACCAGTCCAGGCCAGCGTAGCAGTGTGCCACCCGGAAATCGGTGGGTGGGTACTGATGCCATGAGGTCAAAGCCCGTCTTGTCGCCGTCAATGGCCTCGGCCAACAGATGCCCGGCCATGGTGGCGGTGGGCACCCCGTGGCCGGAAAAGCCCTGTGCGTACCAAAGGCAACCGCCGATGCGGCCAAAGTCGGGCATGCGGTTCAGCGTAATCCCTACGGCCCCCCCCCAGCCAAATTCGATGTCGACATCTTCGAGCTCTGGATAGATTTTCAGCATATGGGGGCGCACAAAGGCTTTAATGTCTCGGGGGAACCGGCTGGAATAATTTTCGCCTCCTCCAAACAGCAGGCGCCCCTCCTCAGAGAGCTTCCAGTAATTGATCACGAATAATGTGTCTGACATCGAGAGATTGTCGCGATTAACCTGCGGTAACAAACGAGAGGGGAGTGGCTCGGTGGCAATCACAAAGTTATTAATGGGCATGATGTTACCTGCGAGCCGCGGAACCAAATTGCCAAGATAGGCGTTACATCCCAGAACCACATGTTGGGCTGTTACCGTCCCGTTTGCCGTTGTCACCCTTCCGGACGCGCCATCTCTGACGGGTTGTGCCCGCGTGCCCTCATGTATTCGCACCCCGGCGTCGGCTGCAGCACGGGCGAGGCCGAGGGCATACTTGAGCGGGTGCAGATGCCGGCACCCCTTATCTAACAAAGCGCCGTGGAAGCCTTGTGCACTAGTCAGTTCTCGTACGTCCGGCGCGCCAAGGTACGACAGCCCATCGTAACCGTAAACGGCATTCAGGTACTCAAGCTCCGCCTGTAGTTCAGCCCCTTGATGACGTTTGGCGGCGAGGTGCAGATTGCCCGAACCTAACTCACAGTCGATCCGATGCTCTTCTATCAGTGCACACACCAGAGCAACGGCGTCGAGACTCAATTGCCATAGTCCCTTCGCGGTCTCCATTCCGACCCACTTTTCAATGCTCGCTTGGTCGGCACGCTGTCCGGTCCCAACATGCCCGCCGTTGCGACCCGATGCACCCCATCCCACGCGTTCTGCTTCCAGCACCACTACGTCATAGCCTTTTTTACGCAAGTGGAGCGCAGTGGAGAGGCCCGTATATCCGCCACCGATTACACAGACATCAGTATTAAGATCGCCCTCCAGTGGTGGAAAGGCAGCCAGTAATGGTGCCGAGGCCGCGTACCAGCTATCCGGGTATTTCCCGCTCATGTCGGGTGTGGTTTGCTTTGTCATGCTTGGCATTATGCCGCTTGCCGCTGTGCGGACGCCATCCGATACTGTGCGCTTGTTGAGTTGCCCGCGGGGCGTTATGAGTGAACCGAGTCATAAAGCTGCATCCAATCAGCAGGGTGCCTACGCGCCTGAAAGCGTAAGTGATGGCTCTCGGGTACCTTCTGCTGACATGGCCACCATTGAAGCGTGGCTGAAAGAGCACAATATTTCTGAAGTCGAATGCCTTGTCCCAGACATGACCGGCAATGCGCGCGGGAAATTCATCCCTGCGCACCAGTTTACCGCCAGTCGCGAAATCAAACTCCCTGAATCCATCATGGTCCAAACCGTTACCGGTGAGTACACCGATGACCATTGGGATTTTGTTGAACCCACTGATACGGACATGTTGTTGCGACCCGATGCCAATACTCTGCGGATGGTGCCTTGGGGGCGTGAGCCAACGGGCCAGGTCATTGCAGACTGCTATAAAGCCAACGGTGAGCCCCATCCGCTCTCGACGCGCAATGTGCTCCGCTATGTGCTGGGTTTGTATCACGAGGCCGGTCTCAGGCCCGTGGTCGCGCCCGAGGTTGAATTTTATCTGGTGGGCAAGAATACCGACCCGGATTATGAATTGATGCCACCCAAGGGGCGCTCCGGTAGACGCGAGGTGGCCAGGCTTTCCTATAGCATCGATGCGGTGGCGGAGTTTGAGGACTTCGTCGAAGACATGTATGACTTTGCTGACCAGCAAAAGCTGGACGTGGATACCTTAATCCACGAAAACGGGGCCGCGCAGCTCGAAATCAACTTTAATCATGGTGATCCATTGGCTATGGCAGATCAGGTGTTCGTGTTTAAGCGGACGGTGCGAGAGACAGCACAGCGCTACAACATGTATGCAACCTTCATGGCCAAGCCGATGCAGCGTGAACCGGGCTCGGCCCTCCATCTTCATCAAAGCGTGATAGACATTGAGACGGGGAAGAATATTTTTGCCACGGCCGAAGGAAAGCCGAGCCAGGCGATGATGGAGTACATGGGTGGGCTGCAGCGCTATACGCCAGAGCTCATTAGCTTCTATGCCCCTAATGTGAATTCGTATCGCCGTCTGGCGCCCGATATTTCGGCCCCCATTAATTTGAGTTGGGGTTTCGATAACCGCACGACCGCTTTCCGGGTGCCGAACTCGGATGCGGCTAACTTGCGGATCGAAAACCGTTTTCCCGGCGTAGACGCTAACCCCTATCTCGCCATTACCGCCACTTTGGCAAGCGGGCTCTTGGGTATGCGACAGCACCTGCAGCCGACTGAGCCACATCAGGGTACGGCCAACGAAGACGCCGTGGGCGTGGCGCGGACGTTGGAGGAGGGTGTGCGTAAACTCAATGATACGCCTGAGCTACAGGCCATGATTGGCGAGTTATTCATGCGCGCTTATGCGTCGGTGAAGCTCGACGAGTTTGAGGAGTTCAACCGGGTAATCAGTTCCTGGGAGCGCGAACATTTGTTGTTACAGGTATGACCTCGTGACGCAGGTGATTGCGAGATCCGGGGATCAGCGATATTCATGACGGCATTACCCGTTCCTTATTCGCTTTTCCAATGGGTGAAATACGCGGTTTACATTGCCCTGTCGATGAATGTCTGGTTCTTTTTTGCCGAAGAGTTCGACAGCGCCCGCTTCGCGATTGAAACCGGTGCAGAGGTGGCTATGGGGATTCAGCTATTCTCTGCCACTCTCGATACCATCGCCTGGGTGATTCTGCTTCTGTTGTTCGAATTGGAAACCGCGGTGATCCCCGATCAGCGTTTGCGCGGATCCTTACGATTCGGCATTCATGGTGTGCGCTGGCTGTGTACTTTGGCGATTGTTATGGCTTTTCTGGGTTACGTGGCAGAGTGGCGAGCGTTACTTCCGAGTGCCGCTTTCAGCGGGGACGTGTGTCGCCTCGTACCCGAGGGCTGGTCAGTGATGATCAAGCTGGATGATTTTATTCCGCTGACTGCAGACAACTGCGTGGCATTAAGCACAGACCCGCGTCTGGTGGTGGGCCTTGATCAGGTAATCGCCTCGCCCACCGGACTCATGGAAGGGCAGCGACTTGCGCTGGTAGACGTGATCAATGCCGGTGCCTGGATCTTGATTGTGATTATCCTTGAAGTCGAAGTGAGGCTGCTGACGCGATGGGAAGGGGGTACGCGTCCTTTGGTGCGTGTGGCCAACGGCATCAAGGCCGTTCTCTACCTGACCCTGGTAGTGGCAGCGATCTACTGGGGCTTTAAGGGTGATTTTCTGGATTTCTGGGACGCTGCGCTCTGGCTGTTTGCCTTTATTTTTATCGAGCTTAATGTCTTTGAGTGGCAGCAGGAAATCCGCGAGCAGTCCTTAGACGGTGAAGCGATTTCCTGAGTCAGAAGTCATCCTCAAAATCGAGATCGTAATCACCCAGTTCCTCTCGCAACCTCAGGATCTCCAAGCGCTCCTCTGCGCGACGCCGCTTGCCCGCTTTCAAAGCCTTTTCGGTCACTGCCTCCGCAAAGTCCAGAGACGCCAGTTCCTCGTCGCTGAGTTCGCCCAGTCCCAGCTCAAACAGTTCCTCCGCTGGGTCCTCAGTCATTGACGCAACCTCTCTCTCACCCATAAATCACCTCCCGACGATCCAGAACAAAAGCCCAGCACCCGTTGCTGGTTGCCGCCATCACAGCGCAGCGTCGGGGTGGCCACAAGAAATTTTTTGGACTGAGCCGGTATACCTCACATAACAAATTAAGCTAAGTGCAGTGCTTGTTTTCGATGTATAAAGGTGGGTTTCCTGCCATAGTTTAGCGGCGCTTGGACCCTGAGTTGCGCCGAGTAAGGGCTCTTTTCGGCGGCCCGAGGACGGGTGCTAGCTAGGATGGCAGGCGCTCGATAATCGCCGCGGTGACCTGCTCCGGCGTGGAGGCGTCACAGTCGACCACGATTTCTCCGTAACGTTCGTAAAGGGGCACGCGTTCCTCGTAGAGATCGCGGAGGGTTTGCTTGCCATCCGATGCGATACCCCGCTGGGGCGCCAGCGATACACGATACTCAATGGTTTCACATCGCGCCTGAAGGTAGACGACGGTAGAGTGCGTGCACAGACGCGACATAATCTTTTCGCTGTAAACAACAGACCCACCAGTTGAGATCACCGAGGGAAACAGCGGCATCTGTGTGAGCACCTGTTCCTCGATAGATCTGAATGCCGCGTTACCTCGCGTATCCATGATCTGCTGCAGCGTCTGATTTTCGTGCTGCTCGATCAAACGGTCCGCATCGACCAGTGTCAGGCCCAGCTGCCGGGCGAGCGCTGCCCCTACTGTGCTTTTACCACTGCCCGGCATGCCAATCACAGAGATGATGAAATCAGATGTCACAGTAGGGTGATACTCCTCACGCACAGAGCGACCGCGTCACAACGGGTCACCCTGCATAATGTATCCAAGCGGGTTTTAAAGGGCCAATTAGATTGGAGACCCTACGGCATTACCCTTTTCTTCGATCACTTTACAGCACGTGATGACCGGGTGCGGATCGTTTCAGAATGCAATGCCCAGTGCGAAGACTGGGCAAGAACCGGCACATATGTGAGCAGGATGATATGCGCATCACCCGCTCACAACACTGAGCCAATAAAGGATCGTCATGGCGGTTGATTCACGAGGCGGGGGGCGACGAAAAGCGGTCAGTTAGCCCAGTCACGCTCGGCCTTGAACTGCTGGGAGAGATACTCCATCTGATCAGCCAAAATGCGCTCTTTAGCAAGGTAGTGCCATTCGTAGGTATTAGGTCGAAATGGCACTGCCAGCAGCGGCATGCGTGCTTCCTCTGGTGTCTGACAATCTTTGAGCCAGTTGCATCGCTTGCAGGCGGCGACCACGTTTTCCCAGCGGTCTGACCCGCCCCGGGAAATGGGAAGTACATGATCCCGCGTCAGCTCACCGCGACTGAACTGCCCCCCGCAATACAGACAGCGGTGGTCGTCGCGTCGAAAAAGGGTGCGGTTGCACATGGGGGGTGTGAAGTGACTCATGACGCGCCCTTCAAGCGCCACAATGGGTTGTAATATGATTTCAGAGCGCACGCCAGTCAGGCGCTGTATACCGCCCAATACAGGGGACAAAGCACCCCCAATGCCGTAAAGAACATCGCCGCGAGCGTAGGCGGTAACTGCCTCGTTCAGTGTCAGCCACCCTCTGGGTTGGCCCGACACGTCCAGCTTGAGAATCGTTTGCATGGGTCTCGCTCACTGGTTTCTTCGACGGTACTGAAAAACCTCGTGCGTGACAACGACTGACACAGGAAATTCATAAATCCATCGGCATGGGGACAGTCAGCCACCGCGCAGCGCCTGCAGAGATGCATCACGCTACAGAGTATAGGCGGGAGCGATCAGTGCGCGATCCACTCTCCAGTCACCAATTCCTCCTCGCCGTTTAGCACCCGGCCACGAAAGCACTCGCCTGCCTTCACGGGGCCTACACCTGCCGGGGTGCCCGTCATCACGATGTCAAAATCCTCAAGGGTCAGAAACTGACTGAGTTCTGGCAGGATCACATCGGGAGGGTACAGCATCAGGCTCACGTCACCTTGCTGCCGAAGTACGTCATCCACATAAAGCTCCACACCCAGGTGCGTCAGATCATGTGGGGCGGTCACAAATTCACTGAAGAGTGCAGAACCATTGAACGCCTTGCTGCGCTCCCAGGGAAGACCTGCCGCCTTAAGCTTTGACTGCGTCGTGCGTTTTGTGAGATCCAGCCCAAACGCAACGCCGGCCGCCCGCCCGCCCTGCATGAGTAAGCAGATTTCGCCCTCGTAGTGGATAGGTTCATCGATCTCCGCAGCCAGTTCTTCACTCATGGAGGAGTTGGGTTTCATAAAGACAACCATCTCTTCAGCGGCGACTGAATCCATTTCGGAGATGTGAGCGGCGTAGTTTTTTCCCACGCAAATCACTTTGCCTGGTTGCACCGCCTGTCCGTTAAAGTAAACCGATCGCATGCTTCTTCCTCCCCGGGAATGTCACTATAAGCATCTGACCGCTTTCTGTCCGCATCGCCAACGCTAGCCGCTTCGGGTAATCTTTCGGCCTTCAACACATAACAACACACTGCAGGGGTTTTCATGTTGCGACGTCTTTTTCAGCTGGGGTTATTCGCCACCTGGTGCATCAGTTTCAGTGCGAATGCGATTGAGCGACCCAATGTTTTGGTGATCTGGGGCGACGATATCGGCTTTTGGAATCTCTCCACCAATAACATGGGCATGATGGGCTATCAGACGCCTAATATTGATCGGATTGCGAACGAGGGCGCCAAATTTACCGACTATTATGGGCAGCAAAGCTGCACCGCCGGGCGCTCTGCATTTATTACGGGGCAGTCACCCATCCGCACAGGCCTGACAAAAGTGGGCGTGCCGGGTGCTGATCTGGGTATTCGACCGGAAGATGTCACTCTGGCCACTCTGCTAAAAGAGCAAGGGTACACAACCGGGCAATTTGGTAAGAATCACCTGGGTGATCGCGACGAATTTTTGCCCACTGAGCATGGTTTTGATGAGTTCTTCGGCAATCTTTACCACTTGAATGCCGAGGAAGAGCCGGAGGATCCAGACTATCCACAGAACCCGGCTTTCCGGGAGCGCTTTGGCCCAAGGGGAGTGGTGCATAGCTTCGCTGATGGCCGGGTCACGGATACCGGCCCGCTTAATCGTAAACGCATGCAGACGGTTGATCTGGAGTTTTTGGACGGTGCGCAACAGTTTATTCAGCGTGCCGCCGAGGAAGATAAGCCCTTCTTTGTCTGGTTCAACTCAACGCGCATGCATTTCTATACTCATACGCCCGAAGCAGAGGAGGGCCTGTCCGGTCAGGGGTTTTACAACGACGCCATGGTGGGGCACGACAATCTGGTAGGCCGGTTACTCGATCAACTCGATGCGCTGGGCATTGCCGATAACACGATCGTGCTTTATAGCACTGACAATGGGCCGCACTTTAATACCTGGCCGGATGCCGCGATCACGCCTTTTCGCAGTGAGAAAAATACCAATTGGGAAGGGGGCTTCCGCGTGCCCGCCATGGTGCGGTGGCCCGGTAAAATTCAGGCGGGAACGATTCTGAATGACATCATGTCGCACGAGGACTGGGTGCCTACTCTGTTGGCTGCGGTGGGTCGCCCTACCGTAACGGAAGAGCTCAAAGCGGGTGTCAATATTAACGGCCGCGATTATCACAACCACCTCGACGGCTTTAACTTTTTACCCTATCTGACCGGTGAGTCAGAGAAGGGTCCTCGCAATGCTTTTTATTACTGGAGCGACGATGGACTGCTGACGGCCATGCGCGTTGGCGACTGGAAAGTGGTGTATGCCGAACAACGTGCGAAAGAGTTTGATGTGTGGCGGGAGCAGTTCCAGTCGCTGCGTATCCCTAAGGTGTTTCATTTGCGCCGTGATCCTTTTGAGCGCGCCGATGAAAACTCCAACACTTATAACGACTGGTGGGTGCGCACAGCACTGCCTCGGCTGACGCTTGCACGGGTGGAGTTACACGGCTTTTTGGAATCTCTCAAGGTTTATCCGCCGCGGCAGCGTCCTGCGACCTTTACCATTGATCAAATGATGGAGCAGCTCTACCAGCGCGCTGAGTGATACAGCATCACCGCGCCGCCTCTCCCGCGGCGGGGAGACGACTGCAAAGATAAAAAGCGAGCGTAGGGCTCGCTTTTTAATGGCTAACGTGGATCGGTCTCACAGTGCCTTTGGCAGTGACGACCAAGCCGCAGTGTTAGTGTCCGCCTGCGGGGTCGAACTCCCAGCTGTCTGTCAGTAAGGCATGCACCACACCACCATCAACGGTAATGGTCTCTCCCACCACATAGTTGCCCGAGCGGGCAGCCAGATAGATTGCGACACCGGCCATGTCTTCATCATTACCAATACGTCCGGCCGGCACATGCTTTCCAACGACATGGCTCTGATCGCGAGCGGCTTTGTTCATCTCCGAAGCAAACGCTCCGGGAGCAATGCCCGTGACAAGAATGTCATCCCTCACCAGTCGCGCTGCAAGCCTTCGGGTGAGATTGATCACTGCCGCCTTGGATGCCTGATAGCTATAAGTTTCCCAGGGGTTTGGACGCAGACCGTCGATCGATGCGATATTGATCACTTTGGCGGGTTGTTCTGCTGAGGCGCTTGACTTCAGCAAATCATGCATGGCCTGTGTCAGAAAGAAAATCGACTTCACATTGAGGTTCATCACCTTGTCCCAGCCGGCCTCGGGAAAAGTCTCAAAGGATTCGCCCCAGGCGGCGCCTGCGTTGTTGACCAGAATATCGATGCTGGATTCGTGCTCGGCCATGGTCGCGGCGAGGGCTTTACAGCCATCGACCGTGGAAATGTCTTGGGGCACGGCAATGCAGTTGGGCCCCAGTTCCGCGGCGACTGCTTCGCACATATCTGCCTTCCGACTGGAGATGTAGACCTTGGCACCCTGACTGACAAAGCCGCTAGCGATCATCTTGCCGATGCCGCGTGAACCGCCGGTAACCAGCGCTGTGCGTCCGGCTAACGAGAAGAGAGATTGGGTATCCATAGGGTGGGTCCTGTTTCAGAGAAGAGAGGTGCGAGCTGCGGCTCAATTGGCAGGCAGTATGCCATAACGTCGAGAGCCAAGACTTGCGCGAACAGAGGGTTTTTTACCAAGTGGTGTGTCGCTGCACGCCTCGGGTGCTCAGCGCATACTCAGCGGGAATTTATACTCCGAGTCGCTATGCAAAGGGGCAATGCGGCAGCTGCCTGAGCAGTGCCCTTGGGCGGTGTTAAGCCAGTGCGGGTGGTTCAAGCTGAGGCGGTTACCTGCCAGAACGCGCCCTCAACTGTCATGCCGTCCGCTGATGTACAGAAAGGGCGAACCGCATCAATCACCCTATCGCGCACCGGCTGCTTCAGATCGTTTGGCGCCTCACGCACCATTTGCGCAATTGGACCGATCTGAACCAGTCGCTCAACGATATCTTCGACCGTTAAACCCTGCCCAAAAACCAGTGGGTGGCTCAAGGCGCTGATGGTGATCTCGCTAAAGCCCGCGTCTTGCAGAATGCGTTCAACATACTCCGGCTCCTCAAACGCAAAAGGGCCGGGCGCCCGCGGTGGTAACTCGGGTGGTGGTGGTAACAGTTCCAGTGCGGCCTTGGCTGGCATCATCATAAAGGGGTTTACGGCTCGCGGTTGCCAACAGCAAAAGGCCATTCTACCGGTGGGAGTCATAGCCGCATGCATGTTGCGAAAGGCCGCCAGCGGGTCCTCAAAAAACATCACGCCGAAGCGCGAAAACACCAGGTCGAAGCTTTCTGTCTCGAACGCATGGGTTTGCGCGTCGGCCTGAAGAAAAGTGATGGGGGCTGCTTCGGCGTGATGGCTTTCGGCCAATGCCTGAGCTACCGCAAGCATGGGTTGTGATACGTCAACCCCCATAACGGATCCTGCGGCACCTACCCGCGTAGCCAGAGAAAGGGTGGGGTGGCCACAGCCGCAACCCACATCCAGTGCGCGCAAGCCTTGAGCAGGCTCGAGCGCATTGAGTACTGCTTCCCCAAGCGGCGAAAGCATGGCTTCCATCAGCGCGTCGTGCGTGACCCAGTTGCGAGCGGTATCGCTGTTCCAGAACTCTATTTGCGCGGCATTTTGCATCAGAACCTCCACATCAGGGCCTGGGGAGGATACCAATAGCCTGCGTTTTGAGGCTACCGAGATAGAGTTTATTGCCGCAGGGTGTGACTCCGGTGATGTAGTGAAAAGGATTACCCTGATCCTGCAGGTTGTGCACGACCGCGCCGTCGAGGTTGACCCCAATCACGAAGCTGGCAGGTTGTGCGGCTGCCTCCAACAGGGGAATCGGCAGCAGTGATAGCAGTGTGCGCAGTCTGGGCAGCGAGGCCAGCGCGTCAATACCCTCTCGAAGAGACGGCATGGCAATCCAAAAAGTGTCTTGACCATCAAATCGAATATTGTCAGGGGTGCCCGGGAGCTGATCGACGAAGATATCCCGCTGTCCGGCCTGAGGTCCTTTTAGCCACAGCCGGTGTACCCGTCCCATTCCGGTTTCGTTGACCAATACGTACGCGTCGTCTGGCCCGAGGGTGACGCCATTGGCAAAAAACAGGTCCCTCATCATGACATCTGTTTGTCGCGTGATGGGGTCGTAACGTAACAGTCTGCCCGTGCGGCTGCCCTCATAAAAATCGAGCGCGACTTGGGTGTAGTCAAACCGCTGACTGGCATCTGAAAACCAGATACGCCCGTTTTGATCGATATCGAGGTCATCCACAAAGCGCAGTGGCTCGCCAGCCAGCGAGTCAGCGAGCACCTCGGTGTTGCCTGCTGCATCCATATGCAACAGACCGCGGATGGAATCGGCGATCCACAGCCCCCCTTGCTCATCTGGTCTCAGGCCCAGCGGTCGGCCCTCGGTGGTCCCGACGGGTGTCCATGCCCCATCTACCGGGCGTTGCAGCACAGTGCCACCGTCGAGGCTGGTATAGAGGGTACCCTCCGCGTCGCAGGCAACGTGCTCTGGCGCGGGTCCAACATCCTCAAGCACGATGGCCGCCAGCGCTTGATTGGGCTTAAAGACGCCCACCAACCCCGGGTTCTGGGGTGGCGCCCAACTGCTGGCTTGTATCGGCGCCCAATGCGGCGCTATCCAGGCTCCGATCAGGGTCAGGAGCGCCATGCCCGCAACGACCCTCACCAAGATCTTCACATTGGGTCAGCGGGCGCGGTCATGGCGTCGTCCATTGCCGCCCTGAGTCTCGTTGCCCACGCTTTAAGCAGCCGGTCCGCCGCCTGGCGATTGGTGATCTTGTTGGCGTAGTTCACGAAGGTTTCCGGATCGGATTTGCTGTCATAGGCGCGCACCAGTACGTCGGAGGTTTCCGCGTCGATCAGCTCCAGATACAGGGTCATCGATCCCGCGGAGGCGGAGTAAGAGCGGCTCATGCTTGGGCTGTTGAGATCCGGGCTGGTGATATCGAGGTTCACAATATTGGGGAATATGAGCAGCACGTCCTCACCCTGCTGCCACTCGCTCACTACGTCATAGGCGGGGGCCTCGTTGAGGGCATCGGTGAAGAACCGGGTGCATTCGTCGCCCAATTCGCGCTTGATGCGATCAATATCGCGCTGTTTCATTTGTTGGCTGCTGCTCCGATGCGCAGAGTTGTAGTCGCGCTGCCAATTTTTTCTGAACGCGACCTGACAAGGCACCACTCCAAACTTCGCATAACCAGCGACCTGCGCATCGGGCTTAATATACACCGCACTGTGTTTATCGCTGCGGACCAGCTCTAGACCCTCGGGAGTGGTCTCGGGCAAAGGCTGGGAGCTGGAGGCGCAGCCTGCCAATACAAAAAGGGCTGCCATGCCAGCTGTAATAAGGGCGTTCTTCATAATCAGTTCCTGTTCACCTGTCAGTAGGGGGTCCCGCGTATCAGGCAGGGGCGCACGCGCCAATGTGCCAGAAGCGTGCACCTTAGTGCACCCATTTAAGCAGAATTTGTCGTGATTCGAGTGCTCCGCGGACCGGTGAGGCCTCCGAATGGCATGCCTTACGAACGGCCGTCTGCCTTATTGAAGGGGGGAGGTTGTATGAGTATTCTCGTCTACTCACGGTGAGGAGACACTCCATGAATCAGGCCCAACCCCAACGCGCTCAATTCCATCACATGAAAGACGGCACTCAGGCAGACTGGGAGATCATCGGTGCTGAGTTTGTGCAGTTTCGTGGTGAAGTGTGTCAGCGGATAAAAAAACATCTGCTTTTGTTGGAAGGCGACTGTGGGGGGTTTCCGGTTGACCGGCTCACGCACTGTTTACAGACCGCCACGCTGGCGCATCAGGACGGCAAGGACGAGGAGTATGTGGTTTGTGCGTTGCTTCATGATATTGGCGACACCCTTGGGCCCGCCAATCATGCGGACGTAGCGGCAGTTTTGCTCGAGCCCTACGTGGGTGAAGCCAATCATTGGATGGTGAAGCATCACGCCATTTTTCAGGGCTACTACTTTTTTCACTACATGGGGCTCGATCGTCATGTGAGGGACCAATATAAGGAGCACCCGCACTATGCTCGCACGCTCGAGTTCATTGAAAAATATGACGCGCCAGCCTTTAACCCGGACGCCGAATATTACGATCTGTCATTCTTTGAGCCCATGATGGAGCGTGTATTTAAAGAGCCCAAACGGTCGCTTTATTTGGCAGATCCCGCATAGGGCGCTGCATAACCGGTTGGGCCGGCTCATGACGCGAGCGCCGCCATGAAACTGCTCTTCATTTGCACGCACAATCGGTGCCGGAGTACTCTCTGCGAGGCCATCGCCAACCAGCGCGGAAAGGGCGTGCTGATTGCTGCCAGCGCAGGCAGTGCGCCGGTCGAATCCGTGCATCCACTCACCCTGCGCTACCTCTCTGAGCGCGGGTACGACACAGCAGGCCTACGCAGCCAGTCTTGGCACGATCTCGATGGTTTTCATCCCGACCGAGTGATTACCGTTTGCGATAACGCTGCAGGAGAGGTCTGCCCACTGTGGATGAAGGGTACCCCGAAACACCATTGGGGCTTGATAGATCCCTCAAGAGTGGAGGGTGACGCCTCGTCGATTCACGAGGCCTTTATGGCGGTGATCGACCAGATTGAAGCCAGGGTAAAGGAATGGGCGCACGAGGCTCGCTATTAGCATGTCGAGCACGTAACGTGGGGTTGCGCTGAACCTGCCAGTCGAAGCGTTCATAGAGCAAAAAGGAGCCTGCCCATGACGGTGGCCTATCAATTGCAATCGGCGGGGACTCACCTGAGTCGGACGCGCATCGAGCGCCGCCCGCTGGGGCCCCGTGACGTGCAATTGGATTTGAAATACTGCGGAATCTGCCACTCAGACCTCGTGGCAGCCAGTGACAAGCTCGGTGGTGGCATGTTCCCCATGGTGCCTGGGCACGAGATGGTGGGGCTTGTCTCCGAGGTGGGTACTGAGGTGTCAGGGGTGAGCATTGGTGATGCAATGGGCGTGGGGTGCATTGCCGACAGTTGCCGCGTTTGCTCATCTTGTGAGTCGGGCGACGAGCACTACTGTGAGACCGGGTTTACTCTGAGCTTTAACAGTAAGGATCGCGACGGCCGGGCCAACCACGGTGGTTATGCCTCGGATTATGTGGTGGATTACGACTATTTGGTGCCTATCCCCGAGGGGGCTGACCTCGCGCGCATGGCGCCTCTCTTGTGCGGTGGCATCACTGTTTACACGCCGCTCAAGCGCTTCGGCGTGGGCCCGGGTACGACATTGTGTGTGTTGGGTGTGGGGGGGTTGGGTCACCTTGCTATCCAGTTCGCCAGCGCCATGGGTGCGCGCGTGCTGGTGGCTTCTCGCTCGCAGGCCAAGCGTGCTGATGCGAAACGCTTGGGAGCAGAGCTCGCGCTTGATCCTGATTCGGACGATGTGCAGGCGTGGTTGGGTCAATGTGACTTGATTCTCGATACGATTTCGAATCCGCACGATCTGAATCAGTGGTTTCCACTGCTGCGCCGGGGCGGCAAGTTATGTTTACTGGGTGTGCCGACAGATCAGCTGAGCGTGTTCCCGGCATTGATTGTGTTTGGGGATCGCAGCCTAGAGGGATCTCTGATTGGTGGCATAGCCGATACCCGCGAAATGATGCAGTTTGCTCATACCAACGGGGTAGCGGCCGAGATTGAGTTGATTACACCTGACGAAATTGAAGCGGCCTGGCATCGTCTTCACGACGGCGATGTGCAATACCGGTTCGTGATCGACCTTGAGCATTTGAAAGACGGATGAGCGTGAGCGGCTCCCCTCATGGCCAGTTCACCGCTGCCTATCGGTGGTACGTGCTGCTTGTGCTGACGCTGGGCTACATCTTCAATTTTGTCGACCGACAGGTGATGACGATTCTGCTGGAGCCGATCAAGGCCGAGTTTGGTGCCACCGATACGCAAATGGGGCTGCTCACGGGCCTCGCCTTTGCCCTGTTTTACGCCACACTGGGCGTGCCGATGGCGCGACTGGCTGACCGGTGGTCCCGGCGAAACGTGCTGGCAATTTCTATGACGGTGTGGAGCGGCATGACGGCGCTTTGCGCCACCGCCACGAGTTTTGGTCAGTTGGCGTTGTATCGCATATTAGTGGGGGTGGGAGAGGCGGGTGGCACGCCGCCCTCACAATCGTTGCTTGCCGACTATTTTCCACCTCGGCAACGGTCATTGGCGCAAGGCGTGTTGGCTTCCGGCACGAACATTGGCGTACTCGTGGGGCTTTTTGGTGGCGCCTTGCTGTCCGAGGCCTATGGTTGGCGCAATGTCTTCTGGATTTTTGGCGCACCGGGTGTATTGCTGGCGGTGCTGATTCGCACCACGGTCAAGGAACCATTGCACGCGCGCGAGGTGATCGCGGAAGACGAATCTTTGTCGATGGCAATCCGACGCATCAGTGCGCTGCCGGCTTTCCCCGCGATCGCACTGGGCGTGGGTATGACGGCAGTGTCAGGCTACGGTCTGGGTGTCTGGTCCCCCAGCTTTATGATTAGGGTGCATGGGTTGTCGCTCATCGACGCGGGCCTCTATCTTGGTTTGATCGGTGTGTTCGGTGGCATTTTAGGCACACTGCTGAGTGCTATTTTGGTTGACCGGCTCGCGCAGCATGATGCGCGATGGCAGTTACGCCTGCCCATGTTGGGGGTATTGATCTCGATCCCCACGCAGGCACTGTTCTTACTCTGGCCGGCAGAACAGGTGTGGATGCTGGGTGACAGGCCGTTTCCCGTTGCACTGATATTCATGTTCTTCAGTGCCATCTTCGCCAGTTTCTGGATTGCGCCCAGCTACGCGGCGGTGCAGAACCTGGTGCCTGCGCATTGGCGCACTCAGGCGGCGGCGCTCCTGCTCTTTATTTTGAACTTGCTGGGGATGGGGCTGGGACCGCTCATTGTAGGGTGGCTGAGTGATGTTTACTGCCATATGGGTGACGCATCGATCCGTTATGCGTTGTTAAGTAGCCTGGGGTTCTGTGCGTTCGGTGCGATGTCATTCGCCCGCGCCAGCACGCCCTATGCCCAGGCAGTAGAGACCCCTATCGCCCCGACCTGATTCGCGTCTACAAGTTCGCTAGGCTGGGGGAGTCCCCCACCGACATGATCCGCCGGGACCACAGTCTCTGAACATGTTGTCAGAGCGGTATCTCCTTCGCTTGTGTATGTTGATGCGTGAAGTGTTCGCGTCATCGGGTAACGGGCGCCAGAGCGTTGAGCGCGGATCAATGTGATATTGAAGGCGATGAAATGGAAGAAATAAATGCCCCACCAGTGCCTCAGCGAGCGGCGCAGATGGCGTGTGAAGCGGTCACAGATGACAAGGCGTCAGCCGCGTCGTGGCCGGTTTTTGATTCGCTGCCGAAGTGGCTTCAGTGCGAGCTCCGTTCTGATCATGCCGGCGAATACGGGGCGGTTATGATTTATCGAGGTGTACTCGCGATGTCACGTGATGCGGCGGTGCAGCAATTCGCCGAGCGGCACTTGCAGACGGAGCAGCGGCACCTGTCACTGATGCAGGAGATCATCCCAAAGTCAGGAAGAACGCGGTTATTACCTTTATGGCACGTCATGGGGTGGCTGACCGGGGCGCTGCCCTCGCTGTTTGGGCGCTCGGCGGTATTCAGTACCATCGAAGCGGTTGAGACATTTGTAGATCATCACTACCAGCAACAGATCGACCGACTGAATGCCACGGGCGAATACCCAATGTTGAAGCAGACGCTGTCTGACTGTCAGGCAGATGAAGTGAGTCACCGCGACGAGGCGGCGCAGCTTGCTGCGCAATATCCGAGCGCTTTAATGCGTATCTGGTGCGCTATTGTCGGAGCAGGGTCGGCCGTCGCGGTCGTTGCTGCGAGGCGGATCTAAGGGCCCGGCTCCTGGCATAACAGCGTCATCAAAAATAATCGGGGACTGTGCTCGCCTCGAAGAAAGTCATTTACCTCGAGGGGACATCATGACCTTCTTTGCTTGTTTCATCATGCCTACTACTACTACTACTACTGCGGCTGCTATGCCTTTAGCGCTGACGTCATTACAGGCGTCATTGCCCTTGTAGCGCCGCCGCGCGAGGGTCATTGGGATAAATCCACGCCTCGTCGATTACCTGCTGAACCGCTAGGTCATGAGGTACTTTGTCGAGTCCGATCATGCGATCGGCATGCTGATTCCAGTGGTAAATCCGCGCTTCCTGATAGCTCAGCGGCACGCCTTTAAAGCCTGGTGATTCCATGGAGCGCTGGATCAGAGCGCCGAACTCGGTGTCTTCCCGCAGTATCTTGCACAGCTCCTCGCCGTTATTGAGCGTCCAGTAATCGGGCCCCTCTGCATCACCCCAATCGGGTGCGATCGTCCAGCACTCCAGTCGACATTTGTTGATGCCGTTGGGCCAGAACAACAGGGGTGCCAACACAAACTCCGTCAGCTGTGACACCCAATTGGGGAAGATGCTGTAGGACTGAATGCAGGTCCTTGCGATCTCCCCCACAGTGGCAATCTCTGCCCGCGCGCCCACGTCACGGTTCGACTCGGCATCTTCGGTATCACTGACCCGTGGCGGTGGCGCTACCATGCGCCCATGGCCATTGGCATAGAGAGTGTTTACGTTGCGTCGATGGTCAAGCAGCGGTGCAACCGTCGTAGGGTGAATGTTGGGCACATGGTAGACCTCGGTGTTGGCTTCCATGGCGATTTTCCAATTGCAATCCAGATCAAAGCTGTAACGGGCAGACAGACGGCATTGATCAAACTGAAATTCTTTCCACTCGTCTGCAATGGGCCCCAGCCACTCCAGCAAACAGATTGCTTCGGGGTCGAAATTGACAAAGACAAACTTGCCAAAGGTCTCGCAGCGCACGCTCGACAGGCTCCGGCAACTGAAATCAAGGTCACGGAAGTCCTCCGGGTCTTTGATGGCCTTTAATTCTCCATCGAGCGAGTAACTCCAGCCGTGGTATTTACAGGTGAGTCGCAGGCGTTTGCCGCGGGGTTCGGTCACAACCGGTGCGCCGCGGTGAGAGCACACGTTATAAAACGCTTTGATGTCCCCTCGCTCGGTATGCACGATCACCACCGGCTCACCTGCCTGCTCCCACGTCATGTAGCAGCCGGGCTCAGGGATCTCATCGAGATGCGCCGCGAATAACCACGATTTTTTAAAAATCTGGGCCTGCTCCAATGCAAAGTAACGCGGGTCGGTATAACGGCCCGCAGGAATATCGGGCAGATGCGGGAATGCCTCAGGGGGTGCGGTCCTGGCCGCCTCGTAATCCATCAATGCGCGCAGTGCCTGAATTTCCTGTCGTTCCATCGTGTTTTCTCAATTTTCTTGCAGGCCTTATAGGTGCTCATTATACGGCTGTCTGCCGTCAAAATAGCTTAAATAGTCCGGCAGGAAAATCGCGTGCGGGCACCCTTAACGGCGACATGCTACCGCAGACAGCGAATGCAGTTTATCCTCGGCCGACACGTTTCCACAGGAGTTAGAAAAATGGTCATCAGTCATGCATGGCTCGTGTTGAGGGCCTTTGTTTTGCTTCTCGGGCTGGTGGCTTGTTGCAATGTCGCAGCGCAGCCTGGTATCGGTGTGACGTCTGATTTGCTGCTCAGAGAGTCGGTGCAGGGCGTGCCCAGCAAAGAATTGATTGTCAGCAGGGTCACCCTACCACCCCATACCGAGCTGCCTTGGCATTGGCATCCTGGCGAAGAAGTGTTCTATGTGATTGAAGGCGAGGTCACATTGGCCCGACGGGGGGAGCCCGATACTTTGAGCACAGCGGGCGAGGCCAATACCATTGCGCCGCGGGTGGTTCACACTGGTCGAACGGGTGAGGCGGGTGCGACACTGGTGATCTTCCGGGTGCACGACAAGGGTCAACCCGAACGGGTTTTAGCAGAGTAATATGGGTGTCTGCGACCACAATTCATGGGCTCGTTATGTGATGTCTTATGACCGGTGAGCGTGTTTTGAAACCCGGGGTGGTTTGCCGTAGTTTTGCGGGGGATCACACCAACTTGGAGAGCGAATCGTGCGCAGCTTATTTCTTCGGATACTGACTCCGCTATGGGCGCTTTTTATCGTGCCGTTCACAGTGGCCATGGATCGAGGTGAATACTACGCTTCGGTGCGATCTGTCTTACACGGCCTCGACCCCGAATTCCGACGGTTTCTGGAGCACTGTGGGGCCGAGGCCTCAGTGATTGTTGAACTTGAGTCAGATGCCGCAGGCCGTGGAGCGCTAGATGAAGCCTCGGTGAGTGCGTTTTTGAGCGCAGATCACTTCGGGGAGAGCGTACTCTATTGCCTCAATGTCAAAATTGAGGAGTTGCAACCACCAAACGACGATCCATGGGGATCTTGAGTGCCCGTCCACCTCGCATTTTGTTGAGTTCAACTTACCCATGGCAATGCTGGATCTGGACAATAAAACGGTCGTAATCACCGGCGGCGCCACCGGGATTGGCTTTGGTTTGGCCAAAGCGTGTGGCCAGAGAGGCGCCCGGATTGTGATAGGTGAGCCGCGGCGGGCGCGTTTGGATGAAGCCATTGCGCTACTCGACCAAGAGGGAATTACCGCGCGTGCCTTCCCGGTGGATGTTTCGGTTCCTGCTGAGCTAGAGACCTTTGCAGAGAGGGCCTTTGCTGCTTTTGGTGACGTCGCGCTGGTCATCAACAACGCGGGTGTGGGCCAAAAACCAGGTTCCGTTTTAGATACTCCGCTTGAGGAAATGCGCCGCGTCATGGCCGTGAATTTCGAGGGCGTATGGTTGGGATGCAAGATCTTTGGGGAGCGGTTGGTGAAACAAGGTTCACCCGCGGCGCTCTATAACACCGGGTCGGAAAACAGCTTTTTTATCGCTGTTGAAAATGCCGCAGTCTATGTGGCGAGCAAGCATGCGGTGTATGGCCTGACCGACGCTTTGAGAGCGGAAGTGCCTGATTTCATCAAGGTCGGGATGATCGCTCCGGGTTTTGTCGGATCGGAGCTTATTCCAGAGTTCATGCGCGCATTGGGGATGCCAGTGGATGATTTTGTGGCGATTGTGTTGCCACAGATTTTAGCGGGTGAGCCTTACGCGGTATCCCATGGCTATAACTTAGTTCGGATCGAGGAGCGTCATGGTGCTATTGCCGACGCTTATTCAAGCGCGGCCCCGTTGACTGCCGATGATGATCGCTATGATGTGAAAAAGCTCTTGGCAACGATCGGAAGCACTAAATCCTTCGAGTAATTCTCCTGTTAGCAGTGTGTCCGTATGATTCATCATTGCCCATTCAGAGAGGATTATCCGTGCCTTGAGGCGCTGTCGCTTGTCCAACACTCTACTGCGTGTGTTCTACCAGTAATGTGGGAATGTCCAAAACATGAGATTTAACCGTGCACACTCGCGTACCGAACTTTCTGCCATCGCGCACCGAAGAGACTGCGACGCCCGCTTCGGCTAGGCGGGTTCTCGCAAGGTCTATATCTGCAGTCTTATATGCCATCCCCCACAGGTCATCCTGCTCGCCGGCTTTGTCTGAAGCGATCACCTCGATACTCATCGAGCTTGCTCTGAAGAAAAGCTGGGTCCCGCCCCACTTAGGGACCTCCTGCTCTAGTGCAAGCCGGATACCCAATTGCTCTCCATAGAATCTTTTGGCAGCGTCGGCGCTGCGTGTCCTTACGACAACGTGATCCACGCCAGATAAGGGGCCGTCTGCCAATGCGATAGCGTCCGGTAGGCTGGAAGCCGGATCGTGCTCAATACAAAACGAAAATATGCCCCGCGCGGCCGATGGCTCCCAGAATACATTGCGCCAATGACGTTCGGCGCCAGTATTTTGGTCTATGCCATGGCCTGGAAAAGGGTCTGACGTAGCCAAGCCCCTTGCTTTGGCATGCGTAACAAAGGCTTCCGCCTGAGGCGTGGCAAAGACCAGCCCACCCAAACATTGCCCTCGCTCTGTCAGAAGGCCTTTGACGACATCTGCCGCCATTCCTTTTCCGGTGGCCGCGAGTAGCTCAATATAAATATTGTCGAGCTTGAACAGCGCGTTCGCCGTGCCGTGGTCTGGGTGCGACCCTTGCCAGCTGGGGTGGCGACCGAGTAGCAGTGAGTAATCCTGTGTCGCTTGCGCGAGGTCTCTGACGGCAATGATCACGTGGTCAATTGTTGTTTGGTGTGCCACGAGCTCGTCAGTTCTCGTTGAGCTGAATCTGGAGTCGCCCGGTAGTTGTTCGCCAAATCGTGCCGATTTTTTCCGCATCCTTGAGACTCATTGCTTCTGGGTCAGATTTAGCTTCTTCAGAGTTCTCGTATGCGAGAAGCGCTGCAACATAGGCGCGCGCCTTCATCAACTCCTCATCGATGTTCGTTTTGTGCCAGCGCCTCATATGCTTGAGGATGCTCTCTTCGATCACTGCTTTTTTCATGGCGCTTTACCTGAAGTGAGGCTGAAGGATAAGACACATACGATCACCTTATATGGGGTTACATCATATCTTTTAAAGATAAATTCACTTACCGTGGTGGCCCGGCTAGCATTTTTCATCGACAGGAGAATCTTATGAAAAATAGTGTAATCGTGTTGATGATGCTCATCCTGAGCCCTGTTACTCAAGCTGGCCACCATGAGGTAGAAGCGCATCACACCCCAATAGGGGTTCAGATTTTCGACGATGGTCGATCCGTGCCGCTGGTGGCGGGTTCTCAAACTAATGTGCGGCTATGGCAGGCGTATATTCAGGCACACAATGACCGTGATTTCGAGAAAATTGCGGCGATGAATGCCGAGGATTTTGAGGCCATTGTGCCCACTGGTGAGCGCGTTATTGGCTCTGCGGCGCAGGCCGAGTTCTTAAAGGCATGGATCGCAGAGTCCAATCCCGTTTGGCGAGTGATGTATGTAGTGGCCAACGATGGCGAAAATACAGAGAGACAAATAGAGGAGTGGCTGTCGACCGGGCAGATAATTTCCTCCACCGATGCTGAGGGCAACCCCGTGGCGGAATACCACAGTATCGATGTCAAGCTCGAAGCGGGGAAAATCAAGCAGGTGTATGTCGCCGCAATGCGGCTGCCTGCTGAGTAATCATTACCGATGAGGCACGGTATCAAGCTTGGTGGGGTGACTACCGCAGCGCGTATCATAAACCGGGTCAAGGTTGCTGAGGCAGATCATGTACTCAGCGACCTGAAGGATTTGGACAAATATCTGGCGACTAGGGTCGTTGACGAGATGACTCGGTTTGAAGAACTCATCGGTGCTGATACCCGCAGCCTGCAAGGACTGATTCGTGAGCTTGACGCCGGTGCGTTGATAACGGCACTGACGGGTGCACCCAAGTTGGTTCGCGATGCGTTCCTGCACAGTATGTCGCGCCGTGCCAGAGCACGTTTCCTCGATGATCTGGAGAGTGCCGGCCCTACTCGGCGCAGTGATATTGAGGACGCCCGTAAAGATGTGGTGCGCTGCGCTAGGCGGCTATCCGAAGAGAATCGTTTTGTGTTGCCCTCAGAAGGCTACATTCGTTAGAGGATCGCTCGGGTCAGGCGTTCCCCTGAAAATTCGCACACCTGTCTGGAAGCGACTGTTTCATGGATCAAAAATCAGAATGCCGAGGTGAGTCCCTATGAATGATTTGATTCTCCAGCCCATCCTCTTTATGGGCGCATTGAGTCTGGTGATGATGCTACTCATGTACACCACACGTATCCCTGCTGCCAAAGTGCTTGAGGCAGAGGGGGTTGATTTGCAGAGGCTCTCACATCCTGCGCTATTGGGTGGCGTTTTCCCAAGCAAAGTCGAGCGCGTGGCAGATAACTACAACCATTTATGGGAGCAGCCCACGCTTTTTTATGCGGTTGTAATGGTGATTTGGGCGTTGGGTCATACCGACCCAACCCATCTTTATGCGGCTTGGGCTTACTGCGGCTCGCGATTTATCCATTCACTGGTGCAAGTCACGTTTAATCATGTCTGGGTGCGGTTCAGCCTTTTTATGCTGAGCTGGATCGCGTTGGGAACGATGCTGGTAAGGGAGATCATTGCGGCACTGGTAGCTTAGCGTGAGGACCTCGTCTCTGTGCACTCAGAACGGTCAACCGTAAGAGCGCGTCTCAACGTGCAGGGGACGAACCGCACCCGCGGAGTGCCTGGCAATCTGGCGCCGGGGCAAGAACGCGTGAAACATCGGGGCCTTGCATGATGCGTGACCAAGCGACGTGATTGCAACATTGGCCGGTTAAGGCATTTTCAATTGAGCGGAAGTGCTCAGCGACGTTAACGTCGCCCGTGGTCATTCCAGCGATGCGCAGTAATGCGAGATACACCCACCAATCGCGCAGCTTCACTCAGCGTGGCGCCGCGTTCGATGAGCGAATGCAGGGCCTTGAGCTTGCGATGATGGGCGAGATCATAGATCTGCGCATTTGTGAACTCAGGTTGCGCTTCCGCACTTGGCTGGTTTGTCTTCATCTGTTCCAACTTGGTTTGTAGGAAACGGGAAGATACTTTCTGCTGGCCACTGAAGTGGCTGAAACCAAATATCATGGCACGCGTCTTTAAAGGAAACACTACACTTTACTCTGCGCGCGCCCTATTGGATCATTCCGGCCGGTCACACCTTACAGGGCTAAATAACGAGGGGCGCATCCTCTATCGCAACCAACTCATGTACGGTCGATAATGCCGATAGCAAGTCGCGATCGTCTCTGCATCGCTCCCGAGTGCACAACCGCTGAATAATTTGATCTTTGTGGAACTGGCGCTCCATCGTGAGCAGAGTGTCGCGTACCTGATCTGAGTGCATGATATTCCCTGGGCGCCCCCTACTGCAGAGAATTCCTGCAAATGAAAGTCACCGTATACGGGACTCCCGTTGAATAGTGTCAGGAGTGTCTGGGTAGCAGATATGCGCTCAGGCCAAATCTCCAGCAAGTTCTGATTCAGCACCATCAGGTCGGCTCTTTTTCCCACTTCAATTGAGCCTGTCTCCGTGTCGAGGTGATTCACGAAGGCCGCGTTAATGGTGAATGCGGCGATGGCGTCTTCGATGCCAATGCGCTCGCCGGGTAGAAAACTGGTGTCTTCATCGATCAGGGGGTTTTGCGGTTAACGGCCACTTCGATTTGCGCCCAGGGATTCGCGGACGAAACGGACCAATCACTGCCAAAAGCGACTTTTCCTCCAGCCTTGAGCACGCTGTTAATGGGGTACATTCAGCGTGCTGTCTCCTCACAGATAAAAGGCAAGGTCAGCTCGTTAATATAGTCATCGGCGCAGGCCCAGAGCGGTTGGAAGTTGGCCACGACGTCCAGCGCCGCAAATCTCGGGGTATCTTCGGAGTGGATAATCTGTAAATGGGAGATATGATGCCGGCCGTCACTGGGATCGTTATGATCCCTTGCCGCCTGAATGGCATTTAAAGATTGCCGGATCGCGCCGTCGCCACTGGCGTGGAAGTGCACCTGAAAATCGGCGTCATCCAGCGCAACCACCGCATCTTTGAGGAGCTTGGGCTGCACCATCGGAATGCCGGTGACACCGTCTTTGTCTAGCAGGTACGGTTCAAGCATCACGGCAGTGTAGTTTTCCATCACACCGTCCTGCATGATTTTGATGGTATTGGCTCGGATCAAATCCTGCCGATATCGCGCGAGCCAAAGCCTGATATGTGGCGAGATCGGCCTCTGACACAATGGTATCCTGAATGGGGGTAATGCCATAGGCATGCAGCATATCCACCCTGTAGCGAAGCCCTGCGAGTCGTTGCTCAGGGCTCAGCTCTGGCATCACCGCTTCGACCAGTGACATGGCGCCTTCTTGCAGGCTCCCGATGGGCTCCCCCGTGACTGGATTGTGATTGATGCGACCATCGACGGGGTCAGGCGTTTCAGCCGTGATGCCTGCCAGCGCCAACGCTTTACTGTTGGCCCATCCGCTGTGGCCATCGGTGGAAGTCCGTATCGCGGGCCTGTCCGATACCACAGCATCGATGAGTCCCTTTTTGGGCATGCCTCCGGGTCCAAAAGCCGACATGAGCCAACCGCCGCCTGTAATCCAGCCCAGCTGCGGATTTGCTTCACTATAAGCTTTGATGATGGCCACATATTCGTTTGCTATGTCGCCCGCATTGAGGTCGCAGCTCAGGGCTTCTAAACCGCCCATGATGGGGTGAATATGCGTATCTTGGAGCCTAGGTAACACCATCTTGCCCGCCAGATCGATCACCACAGTGGTGTCGCCCGCGGGCTTATTGGCTTGGTCGGTTGCTCCGACAAAAGTAATGAGACCGTCGCGGATCGCTAACGCCCCATGAACAGACCTCTCAGAATCAACGGTATAGATCACACCGTTAGTCAGCAGAAAATCCGGCGAGGGTTCGCTTTGGCATCCGATCGGCATTGTTGAGAGGCAGGTCAATACGGAGAGGGTGAGGTATCGCATTGGCAACCTTAAAAGACTGGAGATTCCCCTTTTTATGCCGGTGTCAGTGAAGTAGCGAGTTTTCCTGGGGAGAAATGCTGGGCCACCAGGACTTGAACGGGGTGCCAGTAGATTATGAGGATCCTGGATACCCCTTGTTAGCCTGCCCTAAGGGGAAGATTCGTAGGGTCTTTTCTGGACGCAGACTTTCGATTTCAGGAACTCCGCACCTATTCCGAGCCACCGCGCCCTAAAAGAAAAACTCAATTTAGTGATGTAAGGCCGTTTATGCCAAAGCGGTCGATGCAGGAAGATTTGAAAAACGAGGCGCTTGAGCATAGTTTAGTGGCAATTAGTGATATCCGAGGAATTCTTATGTTTGTTCGATTGATCTGCACAACTTTTCTGTTCTCGTTGCTCGCGGCCTGTCAGGCAGGTAGCAAAAGTGATGCCGCCGTTATTGCTGTCGCGAAGGCGGGTTACGATGCCTTCGCGACAGGTGACATGGAAGCTTGGGCCGCCACCCAGTCGGCTGATGTGAAGTGGGAGATGCCCAAGGGTTTTCCCTATGGAGGCAATTACGTCGGCCCGCAGCAGGTGATCGAGGAGGTCTTTGGGCCGATTGGTGCGCTCTGGCCAGACTTCAAGGTTGAGCCGATAGCCTTTCACGCATCGGGTAATGTCGTGTTTATCGAAACCAAGATGACCGCAGGTGGGCAGGTGAGTGATTCGATTCACAAGGCCGTCATCAACGATGGGCTCTACACCGAGTTTCAGGTATTCGACGACGCGGGCTTTATGATGGTGCACGCGACGGGGGCTGAAGGTATTGGTATTCAATTCTTTGCGGATGAGGATCTCCGTATCATTGACGAGGGGAAAAGCTTCGTTGCCGCCTTGCCCTCTGGAGAGAGCATCACTATTACCCGGCAAATGACGCCCTGCGCCAAGAATAAAGGCTGGTTGCAACCGTTGGTGCCCGAGCCCGGCATTGTGCCTGTGACGGAAATCGAGGTCCTCAATGCGATTGGTGACCCCAATACTATTTTGGTGGACATGCGCACTGAGGAGTGGTTCCTAGATGCCACCATCCCGGGCTCAGTTAACATTCCTTACACCGAGGTGGCTATGCGGATGGACGAACTCGGTTGTAAGAAGGGCGATGGGGGTTGGGATTGTAGCGATGCCGCCAACGTAGTCGGATTCTGCAACGGCCCCGTCTGCCCCCAAAGTCCCACCGCGATGCGGGCGATGATCCGTGACGGCTTTCCTGCAGAGAAAATCCACTACTATCGTGGGGGGATGCTCGATTGGGACGCATTGGGACTGACGACAGTGGAGGGTGATTTCGCCTTCTAGTGTGCTCCGGTTAACCCGTAATCGATACTGGGGGTCTCCGAGTCTCTTCAAACGAAGCGTGATGCGCGCTGGGTGGATAACCAATATAAATCGGGTATGGGGCAAAACCCCCTCGTGCCACCCAGATCTCTGACCCGAAGATGACGCTCAATCATCGCGAAATAGCGCGCGCATCGGCTCCTTCAGTCTACGCGTCAGCACCCATAGTGGGTGCTCTAAGCAGTTATAACGCTGTGCCTTTTATGAAAAACACCTCTCCTTTGCCAGTCGAGGAGATCCGCATGGCAGCCTGCGCGGGTTGTACGAGGTGGGAAAACAATATCAACCTCGCCGAGGCGTCTAAGATCAGAGACAGATTCAGGTGGCACTTTCCTTATGCTTGATGACTCTCAGTGTGCGATGACAGTGTCATTAGCCCTAATCGCGTATCAATGACGCAGTCATAAAGGGTAGCTGGCTGTCTGTTAAACTATTCATGATTGCATAACAGCCCAATCACTGTTGGAGCACTCATCATGTACAGACAGAATTTTTCTCGATTCTGCTGCGCGATTCTTATTTGGATGACTGGTTTTCAGGCTCAAGCAGTATTTTCGGCTGAGAGGTCGATAGATTTGTCGTTGGGTGAAAGCGCAGCGGCGGATTTTAAGGCAGTGTTTTTAGAGGCGCCTACCGATCTCACATTATTAATCAACCATCCAGCCAACCCTAAAACCTTACTCAATCTCTCAAGATATTCTCCATTTGACCCCTCACGAAAAGTGTGGATAAACGGCAAAGCTCTGTCTCCCGACCAGCACGGCGGGGACCACATTTATTACCGCGGAAAGATCGCCGAAAGTCGAGGATCCTACGCCTTTATTGTTATCAAAAAGCAAGGTGACGAGGTTGATTTTTATGTTGGTAGTGGAAAGGACATATTAAAGGGCGTTTGGACGGGCGCTACCATTAACTGGCATGCGCCTCCAAAGAACCAAGCGCTGAAGAAATTCAATAAAATCCAAACACCAAGCTATCCCGATTACGAGGTGCCGCCCAAGCGAAAGCCACCTCCTAGTTCGTTGAGACAATTACCGATGCGCAAGCCTGCCTCGTCAATCTCGCTCGCGCCCAGCACCAACATTGCGATTGGTTCAAGCAAGGGTTGGCATGGTCCTTACAGTATCGAAGTTCCTGCTGGCGCTGACTATGTGGGTGCCATCGCTCGAGAAGATGGAGGTGGATCTGCCAGCGTATATGTATCTGCAAACCCTAATCCGGCTTCGGTCTGGTCTGAGCTTGATTACTGTGAATCTGCCAAATGCTTTATCGCCGACCCAGAGGCGGGCACCTATTATTTGGCCGTTTATTTGTACGAGGACACCCCCGAAACTAACGTCCAATTTGGCTACGGTACGCCATTGGCGTCTGATGATCTGTATCTCGCAACCGTTGCGGTAGAAGTAGACAATGAGCTTTACGCTCAGCTTGGCTCGGCGGCAGCGGCTAACGATTATGTTGCGCAGCTCTTTGCTTTTAATAGTGTCGTCTACGAGCGAGAAATTAAAACCAGACTCCGGGTCGGGGATGTATTCCTTCTGACATCAGAATCTGATCCTTACACGGACACGGAGAGCACTAAAACCAGACTGGAAGAGGTAAGGAATAACTGGAGATCGAACCGCAACGAGGTAGATCGTGCATTGGTCGCCCACTTGTCATCAACGTTGAGCGGTGGCAGAGCCTCTTTGGATGTGTTGTGTTCTTATAGCTACGGACATTCGGTGAGCGGCGTGGATGGAGTGGTGCCGACGGATCAAGTTAACGTCAGTTGGGACGCTATCGTGAATGCCCATGAGATTGGGCATAACTTCGGCTCTAGACACACCCACTGCTATGCGGGTGTGGAGGGAAATAGCCAACCAATCGATGGCTGTTTCGTGGATGAAGACGACACTGAGCAGTGTTTTCAGGGCACCACGGCATTGCCAGGGGCTGCCTCACTGACCGGTGGTGCCATCCGAGGACGCAACGGGACAATTATGAGCTACTGCCATGTTTATGAGCCAGCGTCTGGTGAGTGGGGCGGTGGCAACTCGAATATTGCGAATACCTTCGGCTTGGGTCATTTATACGGGATAGAGCCAGAGCGTGTGCCAACGCGGATGTCCAGAAAAGCTGCGCAAGTTGCAGCAGCTTCGACTCAATGTTTGCCGAAGCTTAGTGAGAGCGCGATCACCTATATCACTGTTTCGGCAACGGCGGGTGCGGGCGGGACAATATCGCCCGGGAGCGTTAGCGTCGTTTCAGGGGCTACCACCAGGTTCACGGTGACGCCTGATAGCGGCTATGAGATTAGTTCGGTAACAGGTTGTGGCGGATCTCTGACCAATAACATTTACACCACTGCGGCAGTAAGCAGCGCCTGTACCGTGGCGGCAACCTTCTCCACATCGCTTGCAGAACTCACCAATGGTGTGCCGGTATCCGGGTTAGCGGGTTCCGCAGATACTTACCGCGTCTATTATATTGATGTGCCTGCTAATGCCACCTCACTTAAGGTGGCTCTGGATGTGGTGGAAGGGGATCCAGATCTTTATGTCGATACCACTTTTCCTCCGCCAACTGACGACAGCGGGTTGTGCCGCAGTTGGAATGCTGCGGGTGCTGATGAAATATGCGAGTTCACCGACCCAGCCGAAGGGCGATACTACGTTCGCATAGATGCTTTTATGGATTATTCGGGTGCGACGCTCACTGCGAATCTTGTGGTCTCTTCAGCGTCAGCCAGCGCTTTTGTAGAGCGCTTTTATACGAATATTTTAGGCCGCCCCAGTGATTCAGGTGGCCTCAATGCATGGCTCAACGTTATTAATACCGAATCAGCGGCAGCAGTGGCGCTGGGTTTTTTAAATTCTGCCGAGTTCCTTAATAAAAACCTGGATGACTCCGCTTTCGTGGACATCCTCTACCGCACTCTGTTTGACCGGGAAGGTGATGCGGGTGGGGTGGCCGTTTGGATGGACGAGCTGGCATCTGGGAAGCTTAGAGAGATGGTAATTTATGGATTCCTCCGCAGCGCAGAGTTCAAGAATCTCTCAGACAGCTTTGGCGTGACGGCGTTCAGCGCGGCAGATGAGTCAGCCTATGGTATCCGTGCCTTTGCAGAGCGTTTTTATACGCTGGTATTGGGCAGGCAACCTGATAAGGGTGGTTTTGATAACTGGGTGACTGCTCTTGGCAATGGTAGTTATGCGGGTGGCGATATTGCCAAAGCGTTCTTCCTGTCGGCTGAGTACCTGAGTCAGAACACGGGTGACGATGCCTTTGTGAATACTTGCTATCAGGCATTTTTCGGCAGACAGGCTGATGCGGGGGGTAAGCAGGGATGGCTAGATGCCTTGGCGCAGGGTAAGAGCCGAGAATATGTGCTCGATGGATTTATTGGCTCTGCGGAGTTTGAGGCGCTGGCAGCTTCCTATGGTATCAAGGCCTCCTCAAGCTCACTGCAAGCGGCTGCTCGGCCTAACGTGGATACGGCAGGCTCCAAAAATTCCGCCCATGAAACTCGAGCACAGGATCGGTCGGGAGTGGTAGCGCCTATTCCTGTGCTGCCCTTATTGGGCTTTCTGATTCTTAGCACCATATTGACCCTAATGGGGCTTAGCAGGCTGAAAGTAGTGCGCTAGGTATTCCATTCATAAAAGCTTCCGGGGGCTAAGGAAGGCCCTCGCAGATATTGCCAAATGAGAGGAGCGGAGTCTGCGGCCGGTTTGTTTATGAGAGATAGGTGACTGTGATGAAACTTTACAAATTTGCCACGGTACTCTGCTTCATCTATGCCTCGGCATCCTATTCGGCGCAGCAAGAGTTGACCATTGATGTGCTCGTGAACGAAGGAAGCGTTCTTGAGACGCTCGTTAGATTGCGTGGTTATGACACAGGAGGGACAGAGGGTGAATCTGGTGAAGATGGAATCAGCGCAAAAAATGAAGCAAAGCTGTCGGCTCGTGCAATCGAGCCATTGAATCTCGCCACTCCAGCCGTTGAGACCAATCTGTTTTATAGAGAGGTTAACTCGAGCACCACGCCACAGACCCTCTTTGCTAATTTACTGCAGTCACTCATCGAGCGGCGAACCAGTATACCCATCAAGATTTTTATGCCTGAAGCCTCCGCCGAGTTTATTGACCCTGAAATATGGCGTGTTTTCGCGGCAAGCGACGTAACAAAGGACATAGTTGATGAAAATTTTCTCAATTCTCAAGACGCGTATGCGGTATGGATGGAAGACCCTTACTATGGCAAAAAACAAGCTAGCGCTATTTACCTCATAGTTTATGGTACTGACGATGAGGCAGGCAGGCAGGTTAATTTAGATTACTGTAATCACATACGAGAAACGGGGTTTAGAGAAATTCTCAATTGCGACGATAGTGATCATCTCACCTACGTGCAAGGCGGTGGTTCAATCAGTTCTAACGGCCCGCTTACCGGGTATTACAAGCTGAACATGTCGACAAGGGGACATGGAGCGAGTCGGTCCATGGCCTTCCACGAATTATTTCATATCTATCAGCTCTCCAATGTTTTTACAGCTTTCGATCAATACCAACTAAAAAACAAGATGGGCAAGAGATCTGGCGACAACCTAAATGTGGATGTTGCATGGTGGATGGAAGGCAACGCCGATTTTTTTGCCGCGCTGTACAGTGGCGATGCCGATAACTTCAGGTGGGCAATGCAAGACGCCCTAGAAGGCTACGGCCCTTTTTCTCAGCCCCGGAAAGCTCAATACTTTGAAGAGACGGAAAAACTCTACAACCTGTCATGGAATCAAGGTGACACCGTTGATTTGGCTTACCGAATTGGTAGTTGGTTCGTCGCCTACCTCGTAGCCGAGCATGGAGAGGAGCAGATATACCAGTTTTGGGAAGCAGTAGATAAAGAGGGATTCTCTGAGACATTTATACGTAGTTTCGGCAAGGACTATAAAACATACACCGAAGAGTTCGATGCGTGGCTTCAGCAGCCAAATGACGAGCTCTATCTCTTTCTCGACCCTTTGTTCGCAAACAGGGTGCGTTGAGCGGTTTGAAGCTCGAGACGCATCACTGACGCAGTCAGAGTGAACGGGCCGAAGGACCTGCTCGCTTCGGGTAGATAACAGCTCTACCTGCAAGCGGCTTACAAGTTGCCCTAGGAAGGTGTACCAACGATTTGTCGACCTCAAGTGACTGATAGAAAGTGAACGAGTTTCTGCTCGGGGGTCACCACGGCGAACTGGCTTGAAAAGCATCCGCAATACAAAGGAGGTATTGTGCAAAACCCCCTCGCGCCACCCAGATCTCTGACCCGAAGATGACGCTCAATCATCGCGAAATAGCGCGCGCATCGGCTCCTTCAGTCTACGCGTCAGCACCCATAGCGGGTGCTCTTAGTAGTTATAACTCTATGCCTTTTATGAAAAATGATGGGGCTGCCAGGACTTGAACTTGGGACTAATTGATTACCAATCGACTGGCTTTGGCATAAGGGGTTGGTCCGCCATGTACTTTTCCCACCAATGGTGAAAGTTGCGGATGCGCCTTTCATGATGAGAAATCCAGAGCCCCTTCATGCCGCGCGAGTGCAGCCCTTTTTGTACGCCGGCAAGACACGATGCGTCCTGGTCAAGTAACAATCCCGAAGACTCCTCGCCATAGCGATAAAACCTGTGCTCAGGGCGCCCATCAATGTCGGCATCGCCCAACTCAACAAACAGGTCGACCGCGCCGGCTTTTGTGCCTGCTGTAGCCTCGCCTTTCGGAACACGGTTAAAGATCATACGGTCGAAGTACATTCTGTCAGGATCAGTGGGATGTGGACGATGACGGAACATCCACACCTGCTCGCCGAAGAGATTGAACGTGACGTTCGGGAAAATATTGTAGTGGTAGTCTGCGGTCAGCTGATCGTCGGTCAGCCTCGAAAAGTCGAGGCCGTTTTCATTCGTCATTGACCGTTTGTGTGCAGCTACTGCACCTCGCAGCGTTGTGACATCTCCTTCAAAGGAGTCTACCGGAAAGCCCTCGGATTTCAGGTATCCAACCATTGTTTCGTTCAGCGCTTTGTCTTGCCTAATCTTGCGGGGGCTAGGGATATACATGGGCGCGATAAAGCGAGTGTGCGGGCCGTATAGATCCATCTGCACATTCACATCATCGGCAAGATACTCAGATTCTGGGTGTACGCCGCGAACGTGGTAGGTCTCTGAAAAAATGTCGACGGATGTCTTCCAGTTACAGTTCCATTCGACGGTTTCGTCAGAAACAAGCACCATTGATTCTAATTCGTAGGGCGCAAGATGTTCGGGAACGATACCAAGATAATCCACCAAGGGCTCGATGTCAGGATCCATGGATACCCAGACGAACCCTCCCCATGTCTCGCACCTGAGCTCCCTGAGGCTCAGTTTTTCGGCGGGGACCCCCTGGGGGAAATCGTGTGCTTCGGGTATCTCCTTTATGCCGCCATCCAGATGGTATTGCCAGCCATGAAAGCCACAGCTCAGGTACGGGGAGTTTCCACATCCCGACGCCTTCAATTGATTCCCCCTGTGTTGGCAGACGTTATAGAACGCTCTAATCATTCCATCGTCTGCATGGGTTACCAAAATTGATTCTCGAAGATTTTCGAAAACAAAAAAATCGCCAGGCTTGGCAACATCGCAGGCTGCACCGGCCAGCAACCAGGTCTTCGACCAAATGCGGCCATCTTCCAATTTCAAAAATGCAGGGTCCGTGTATCGATCAACGGGGATCCGTTCAAACCCCAGTTCTGGTTCAGGCGCTTTGGTTGTCGGTGTGAATACGAAGTCAGCTCGTTCGTTCATATGCGTGCTTCCGCACCTCATGGTTCCTCGCAGGGATCAGGGTATCAATCACCAAGAGGGGTAATCAATGCGGTAAATACTTCGGTACCCGACGCCACATGAGAGGGCGAAGTATTTGAATGACGCTGATAAATCTAACTACTATTTCTTGCAATAGGTTGCGAAAACACAATCGATAAAGCCGCGAGAAGCGGTGGGCCCACCAGGACTTGAGCCTGGGATCAATCGATTACATGAGCTTGGAGACCCGCTCGCGCCACCGAGGTCTTTGACGCTAAGATCATGCTCAAGCATCTTGCAATCGCGCTCGTATTGACTCCCACACACATCTTTTCCGTTCATGCCTGGACAGAAGTGCACAGAAAACCATGCCAACAATCGTTCAGTGGTGTCCCTGCTGATCGACCTGTGATATTACGTGTCCCTTTCCGCCACTTAGCGACTGTATGAAAATTCCCAAGCGTATTGTTCCCCTGGTTGAAGACGGCGTCGTAGACGAGGTCCTGCGTCAGCTAATGAGTGGCAAGGAGGCCACGGTGTACGTTGTCCGCTGTGGCAAGGAGATCCGCTGCGCTAAGGTTTACAAGGAAGCTGCCAAGCGCAGTTTCAAGCAGGCGGTGGAGTACCAGGAGGGACGCAAGGGTCGCAACAGCCGGCGCCAGCGTGCCATGGAGAAGCGGTCAAATTACGGTCGCAAACAGCAAGAGGAAGCGTGGCACAACGCCGAAGTTGACGCGCTTTATAAACTCGAACGTGCGGGTGTCCGTGTACCGCAGCCGTTTGGTTGCTTTGACGGCGTATTGCTCATGGAGTTGGTTACCTCAGAGGAGGGTGAGGTAGCCCCGCGCCTCAACGACGTAATTTTAACGCGGGAGCAGGCGCTTACAGATCACGCGGTGATGATGGGTTATGTGGTTAAAATGCTCTGTGCAGGACTGGTCCATGGCGATCTGTCCGAGTTTAATGTGCTCGTTGACGACTATGGCCCCGTCATTATCGACCTGCCCCAGGTGGTAGACGCCGCCGCAAATAATCACGCCAAATCAATGCTCGAGCGCGATGTGAATAACATGACTGCCCATTACGGCCTTTATGCGCCCGAGCTCCTGACCAGCCGGTATGCGGAGGAAGTGTGGGCACTCTATGAGTCTGGTGACTTGCACCCGGAAAGTGAGCTGACCGGCGTATTTGAGGACGACGAGGCCGAGGCAGATGTCGACGCTGTGTTGACTGAAATTCAGGCTGCTCTGAGGGAAGAAGAAGAACGTCAGGCCCGAATGCAGAGTGCAGACGAGCCGGAAGCATGACCAAGCAGCGCTTCGGCATGCTGAACCTACCTCCGGCCCAGTTGTAGAATTTGGAAGCGCTGGGCGTTGCGTCGATTAGGAAGATTCCGGCGGCTGCATTGCCAACGGTGCTGGCAGACGCAGGCCTGATTGATCAGGCCAAGACCGGCAGCGGAGAAACGGTGGCTGTTGGCTTGCCGTTTTTGACCATCATCAACCCTCCGGATTTTGGTGCCCAAGGTCTGATTTTGTAACCCGTTCGCGAGTTGGAAACGCAGTTTGCGCAGGAGATACAGCGTCTGGCGCGCTACCAGCCCAATATTAAAGTTGTGGTCTTGTGTAGTGGACAATTAATTGAGGTCCAAAGCGGTTCTTTGGAGCACAGTAGCCACATCATAGTGGGTACGCGGGGCCGTATCAGGGACCATCTCCGAAAACAGACTTTGGGGAACCCCCGTCCTAGATGACGCTCAATTATTTCGAAATTGCGCTCGCATCGGCTCCCTCAGTCTATGAGTCAGAGCCCATAGTCGGATGCTCCAAGTGGTTATAACGCTCTGGATTTTATGAAAATGGTGGCCCAATAGGACTTGAACCTGCGACCAATCGATCAATGCCGGGCGTGATCCGACCACCGAGTCTTATGACCGGGGTGTTGTTAACGGTTCTGCGCGATTTCCTCGAGCAAGGTCGCTCGGCGCGCTTCAACAAAGCCCTGAATCGAAGCCCTTCGTGGATCACAGAAATTTTCTGAGGCGCCCGAAATCTCATTTGGATTGTAGGTTTGGGCGCAATCGGAGCCACCTAGGTTCGCCTCTGCATCGGAGGCGTCCGTACTTTTAATGCTATCGTCCAACCGCTCGCGTCGCTCGGCTAGCACCGGGCCAATTAAAGTCCAGTCGAAGTGTTGCTCCATGATAGCCGCTATGGCGTCATAAAGAGCAATACGGTTGTCGGCGCTGTCAAACACAAGATCCCACAGGATGGGCGGGTAGTTGGGGTAGAAGAATCGGCCCGCCCAATGGGGCGCCACACCCGTATCGAAGGCCGTTGTTGAAGCGACGTCGGTGAAGGCCTCGAAGTTCAGGAATTGGTTGCAGGTCGGTAGTTCCGGGTTTACCGCACAGTTTGGTCCTAAGGTGTCAATGAGGGTGTAGTCGAAATCGGTGGGAATATACACCCAGCGGTCACTGGTCTCGTTGTAGTACAGATAGTAGTTATTGGCCACCCGTACGTAATGATCGACAGCACCGAGCACGATCTCTATCGCTTGGGCCTTAATGAAACCCGGTACGTCGAAGCGTGTGGTCAATTCGGAGGAGTTGGGCCGGCTCTGGACAAAAGCCGCAAAATCTCGCAATGCTTCTCGAGCCTCATTAAAGGACTTCTTCTTGGTTTTCAGGTCATAGGTCGGCTTATAGGGTAGAAACTGCGAGACGTTACCCTCAGTGCCATCGCCATTGATATTGCTGTTGACGAAATCGGGTCTGAGATAATTGTCCTCACCCAGCCATTCCAGGGCAGAGTCGGGGTCGGACTTCTCGACACCCACTACACAGAAGTTCTCGTTGTAGAAAACCTCACCGTCTTCGTAGGGGTTACAGTCTGTATCCACGATGGAAGGTCCAGCTAGATTGCCTGGCGCACCCACTTTGAAAAGATAACCATTCTTATCGAAATAGTGCTTCAGGAAGGGCTTGTCAATCTGCTCTATCAGATTGAAAACCCCCATATTGAAAGTTTGCGGCAGGGGTGTTCCGAACAGTTCCTGATCGGCAGTCCCTGTTACAACGAGATCAACCTGGGCATGGGCAGCTCGAGCGGCGGGCACGCCCACCGCATTCAAAAGCTCGTGGGCGAGAACCTCTCGCTGGTAGCTGGGATCATCCCGGTTGAAGCGGAAACGGAGCTTCTCAACATCCATAAACTCCCTACCGTCGGCTTCCGGATATTCGGTTAAATCCTGTCCAACAATATTGAGGCAGGGAAACCCCTCTACGGCAGCGGGGCTGCCGTTATGGTCAATACAGGCATAAACGCTCTCATCCTCATCAAATTCTTCGTCAAATTTAATTGAGAAGCTGAAGCGTCCAGGTCTGTTCGGCTCGGCATCTTGGTCGATGGGATACTGACGACTGGTATTGCCTTGCATTTTAAAGCCGACCTTTTCAACCCGCGTCTCACTGCCATCGCTATTGAGCCAGGTAAAATCGGCCTGCCTGTAAACCTCGCTATGGGAGTAGGACGTCAGGGGAGAGGCATCGCCGCTAGCATCGCGTATCGAGTAGTTGGCTCGAATCGTATCCAGTTCGAAAGCCCGCCATTCTTCTAAAGTCATGGTAATCCGGACCCGATGAAGTCGATCGAGGGCAAATACTTGTGCGCTGTCATTGGTCTCGCAAGTGATTTCGACGTCGCCCACGTCCTGTCCCATGATGGTCCCCGAGTTGGCGTTGATATCGCAGTCCACACGCGGCGGTTCACTGATGGTGTCAACCTCGTAGCTGGTTAAATCATTCAGGGCGTTCGGAAAAACAAAACTTCCATTGCCGGTGATTTCGAGTTGCGCCTCATTCAGCGCAATGACTAACAAAGACCCCTCATCCAGCCCGGTTATGCTGCCCCCAACGGTATAGGCCTGTGGGGGGGTTCCCCCGCCGCTCATCAGTTGCAGCGTTGCGAGCAGTTTTGCGAATAGGGAGGCCGAGCCTGACATGAATATTGTTTCCCTTGTAATTTGACATGAAGACTAGCTGGACCCTCGGTCCTGTGGTGGAAAAACCTAATAGCCTGTCGAGGGCAGGCATGCTCACCTAATCTGTCGACTGGACCTGTCGAAATCGCTGCCTATTTAACCGCAAATCTTGGTTGCGGCGTTGGGCATGTCATTCCTATTCGGTCAATCCTCAACGAGCGCTCGATAGCCCATAGCGTGTTTTATTTCTTTACTCTTTGCTGGTTTGGCGCTGTGGGTTCGAAAAGAGGCAATGTCTCAGACGAAATGCACTGTTTTATGCTTTTAGCGTTGTCAGCTCCACCTCAATCAACGTCTCGTGCTCGGCGCTGCTCAGGGCCAACTGCCCATCCTCGATCATACTCTGCAATGACATATTGCTGCTGGCTAACTCAGCAATAGCCCGCATCGATGCGTCTGATATTTGCACGACACTGACATTATTAAACCGCTTCAGCGCTGCTGCATTCTTTGCCCACCATACTGCAACCGAGCGATCACCATACACATACAAAAGAACCCGTTTCGCACGGCCGCTCGCCTTGCGGATCCGGCTTTCATCTGGCGTCCCCAGATCGATCCAAAGCTCAATATCATTCGACAAAGATCGCTGCCATAAATCAGGCTCATTGTCGGTGCTGATACCGCGGCCGAATAATAAATTGGGATCTGCATGCATCGCGAAGCACACAATACGCAGCATCATGCGTGCTTTAGTTTCTGACGGATGGCACGCAATAGTCAGCGAAAAGCTGTCATAGATGTGCCGATCCATATCCGTAACGCTTAATTGTGCTTTATAGATACTCGATTTAATGGCCATGATTAGGTCTCGCTTGCCTCAGTAAACACAGCTGCACCATATTGTATTCGCGATAGCAGGTGGTTCATGAGGCGGGAATTAGTCTTTCTAGAGATCGCGCCATCTTAACCTCCAGCGCGACCTATGGACTTGTTGATGGTATCCAAAAGATTGTTGAATCTTCCACTGGCACCATCTTGGTTTTGTGGAAAGGCCGTTAAAATATCGTCGATCCGAGCGATGATGGTGTCGGACATTTGCGCGTCAAACTGCTCGCGATACCAATCCATGCGAATCATGACCTCAGACTCTGGCCTATGCAGTTTTGCATGTATTTTATAGATCGATTCAAAGTCTGCCGCTGTGCGTGGCGCGATCTTGCGGTAGTGCTCCAATCTCGCTCGGAACCTGTCAGGTGGGGGGTATTGGCTGAGCCGCTGTGTGAGCTCACGGGAGGGAGGTACGCCCCAAAAGTCAAAAATAGGACCAAGATTAAGGTTGAGAGCAGCGGATGCCTTCTCGATGAAGTCATCGTCTTCTAGGCCATAATTTATGGGTGAACCCTGCGCTACGCCTCGATCATAAAAAGCTTTATGGATGGCACCAACGGCGTCCCATCCATAAAGGGCTGCTATCTCAACAATTCGTGCCCAGCTCCGGGTTTGGTAACGAACTTCGTTATCCCAAATACCATAGATTTGCTCTCCCGCGCTCAGTCGTTCACCGATTTGCCAGTTGGGTGAAAACATGGTGTCGAGCGCTGCCTGGTCTCGGTCAAAAAACTGGAAGCCTGAATATTGCAAGGCGGTATCGATATCAGCTCCCATGGTGCGGTTATAAAAGACACTGGCTAATAAATGAACGTTAGACTCCTGTTTTTGGTAGCCTAATGTAGGAAGATTGTGTAAATGACCCCATTCATGAAACAAGGTGTTCATATACCAATTTTCTGCTTCAGCAACTGCTGTATCTACAGTGACGTCAAAAAAATCCGGGTCCATCAGGCGGCTCGGTGATGCGTAATTTCTGGGTTCTGACAGAAATACGCCTTGCTCGCCGAGGTCTTGATTCGGATAAATCGGATAGCTGGCGGTCAACGCCGTGCCATATACGGTGACATTGCGATCATAGGCCAGCCATTCGGCTCTAGTACCAGTGAGAGGCCGGCCGGCCATCAATCGAATGTCTTCGAACCCATCATCCAGCAATTGCAGTACCGCAGCGGGGTCGGGATAAAGTTTCGCTTCATTCATAGGTAGCGTGGCGGAGAAATGTTGCCCATGAAGCTCGAACCAGGGCACTTGCCAGGTGTCGACCTTTGCAAAGAAATCCGTTGGATCATCGCTATGCCCCATGAGATCTAAAGTCGAGAACATGGGTATAGCCACCGCATCTTCTATGTTGACTTGTATGGGCCCCAGATCGGTACCGTCACTGACTTCAAAGTAGACTCCGCCGCCGAAGGGATTCGCGATGGTTACGGACTCTTGGGTAATATCGTAAAGACTGGCAATTCTCGGGAATCGATTGAATTCTGTGTGCCCTCCACTCTCCATGTCTGCACGGTGGATACCAATACGGATTTTTAAGTTATCGCTTACTGCAGCCGTTGGCAGGATTAAGGTGACGGCTTCTCCGGGGGCCGCGTAATAACCGGTTGGTCTGATCACGGTTTCTTGGTTATTCAAAAGGATTGCCGGATCAGATTGATAGGTGGCATCCACATCAAAAGCTGCAGAAATTCTGGGCGCATTTACTGACACTGACCCCGGCCAGCGCTCACTGTCTTCGAAAAATATGCCCTCGTCCGCTGCGTTGAAAGTTCCCTGGAAGCGATTATCCAATAGCCATTGTTGGAGAAAATAGACCAGTTTTCCTTCGGTTGAAAACGTAGCCGGAGAGCGCAGTGAATCGTCGTCAAAAAGTGGGGGATTTGTCGCACTGTATGCCGCGATTAACTCAAGCACATTGGTCTGAATATTTTCCCAATCTGAATAAAAGCCCTGCACAAAATTAAGGTAGCCCTCAGCTAACACGTCCTCCGGCTGTAAAGCGGCTCCCTCAACTTGCGCAATAAAAGTTTCAAGAATGGCATTCAATATTTCCGGGCTGGCCTCGGGAACTGGGCTGTCTAAAGAGAGGCGATCAATAGCCACATCAATAGTGGCGTTATGAGGATCCATGTCGGGGAAAGCCCCCAGGAAAAGTTGTGGTGCCGACATCGGATCTGGCAGACCCAGTTGATAGCACTCATAGCGTTCGCAGAATTCGGCATAGACATCGAACGGTGGAACACCCACTAACTGACCCTCAAAGTGCCGTTTGAGCGCAGCAGTATTAAGTCGACTGGGGTCATCAATTGCGAAATTGTACTGCGCCCCGTCAAAAATAACCGTGAGCTTCTCCCTCCCCGCATGTTGTAGATCAATCTCGACCGTCAGTTCGTACCACCTATCTTCAAGCGCGGTTCCTACCGTAAAGCGATAGCCCTCACTGTAACCATTAGGATCGGAGGTTAGGAAAGACCGGCCATCTCCGACGTTGACGAAGAGCACAAATTCTTGATTGTCACCTACCTCGAGGGCATCCAGATAAATTGAAAGCCCAAGATCGCGCTGATCTCCGGTATTTGTCGTCAGGAGGGTTCGAGCCATAGAGTCTGGGCAGCAGGGTGACGCATTGGTGACCTCGTCGACAGCAGAGGCTTTGAAGTGAAGGCCGAATCTAAACGGCCTGCTGGTATCAATGTCTTCGAGCAAATTGGGCGAGAAATCAAGGTAATCATCCCAACAATTGGACCGCTGTCTGATCGGAGTCGGTCTCAAAAGATGCGGCCTCCCTGACAAAACTTGAGTAGGTCAAGCCTCCACGATCTTCAACGCGCGTGAAAATTAGATTCCGGGCATTGACCCTTTCTTGGTCGCTGTTAAGCGTGTTGTTAAAGTCAAAGTGGTAGGAGCCCGCTGCTGATGCCGTGGTCCAAAATAGTAGGATGCAGACTAACGCCCAGCGGAAATACGTCATTTTTGATCCATTTCTTAACCAAGGCACCCTAGTACAACATGAACTTAGCTCTCCTAAGTTTACGTACCAGAGATGCACTTTACACGGGCCTAAATAGCTGGAAGGCGCCAGCCTTTACGTCACCAGAAACAGATTTCGCAATGACTAGCGAGAGTTTAAAAGGAGTTCACGACGAGTTGACCTGCGGCGGGGTCACCAGCTGCATGCGGCGGCGCTACTCCCTTGATCTGCCGGGGGTCGACATGGCGGTCCTCCGGGTGTCCCGCGATGACAATCGATTATGCTGACCCGGGAGCTTCTCCTGTGCCCCCAATAGGATCTTGGGGGCCTTACCGGGGTCACACTAGGATTCCTCCATTACCTGCTCTTCATTGCAACGATGTTGATTCGGGAGATTGCTGCCGCCGTGAACCACTAGATATGTGGTAATCGGCAAGGAGACGGCTTAGTTCAAGACGCAGCAGTGCTGTCCTTGCTGAGTATCAGCCACAGTTGGCCAATGAGGATAAACAGTGCGCTACCTGATAGCAGGAAGGGGTCGACATAGAGCTGCTCACTAAAAGTAAATGTGCCCTTGGAGATTCTTACCCACCCCATGAAGTTCTGATTGACGGCCACCACGGCGCCCATAAAGCCGACCACCGAAGCGAGATATTGCGCAATCCAGTGCCGTGAGAAAGGCAGCACCATAATCAATCCTAGTAGCAGGATCGCGGTACGTTGCACTCTGCAGTAGGGGCACACATATACTGTGCCGGCAAATTCCATACCCCACGCGCCGACCCCTATCGCGATTGTGATTATCCCGAGTACGCGCTGGTTTTGTCGCCAGAAATGGAGATCCAGTACATTCATGTGATGTTCTCGATGAGCGGGCGCAGACGCTGTTGCGCGATGCCGCTCGAAAAACCGATCACAAGACAAGCGGAAACCAATATTGACCGCTTGATATGTGAAGCATACTCGCCGTAAAACGCCAAGCACATGGCGATGGTGCAAAGCAGCACAATAGCAGCCAAAAAGGGAAGCAAGATACTCAAACGGTGCCGCTGTGAAGCAAGCGCGCCATCATGCCAAGGCCGACGAGAAAAGCAATGCCACACCGTATTGAAAGCAGTTTAGCGTCCCGCGTGCGGGTGACCATCATGCGGCGGCCTGCGCTCCATCTTGAGTTTGGTCGTCCTGCTGCGCAGTGACTTCTTCGAGCTGTGCCTCGAGGCCATTCACCTTCTGCTCGAGCTGGGCCTTCTCCGAGCGCGCCTCGCTCAGTGATTTCTGCAGCTTGTTCGCAGCCTCGGTCTTTTCGACCAGCTTCCTTTTAGAGGTATCCAAGTTTTTACGAAGACGCTGAGGATCGTACTTCTTGAGCTCCGCCAGTTCGGTCCGCTCTTCAGCAAGATCTTTCTGCAATGTCTTGAGTCGGCTTTTCACCGTTGCAACTTCTTCCTTCATATTCTCTGAGCGGTTGTGTAACTCTCGATTGCGTTGCTCAAGCGCTTGAACGTCTTGAGATTTGCCAGAGAGCTCGGTAATGGTCGTCAGCTGGGTCGTGATCGTTTTCTCTAACTCACCCATTTTGGCTTCCAGCGCCGTCTTCTCTTGAGACAGCTGATTAATCGACGTGTCTTTGGTATCGAGTTGTTGTTGGTATTCCTCTCGAAGCTGGGTTTCTATCTCAATCAGTTTTTCCAGTTTGTTCAGTGCCAGTCTGTCGCTCATTAACCTTCCTACTTGTGTTGTTTAAATATGATCTTCGTTGATCTTCGTGTTATCCCGCTGGCCAAATCTGTTGCACCAATGGGCTTACTCGCGGTTGTTGTGCCTAAATTCCCATCAGGAATCCCGATAACGCATTCAGCAAGGGTTTTCCGTGGCCCTCTCTTGCCGTGGATAAGAGCCAGTTCTGTAACGACCGCAGAGTAATGGTGCGCCCGGTAGGGCTTGAACCTACGACCAATCGATTATGCGGATCCCGGAGACCCGGTTTAGCCTCCCGTAAGCGGAAGATTCGTAAGGTCTTTGTAGGACGCTGATTTTCGATTTGAAGCAGTCCGAACCTATTCCGAACCGCTGCTCCCTGTGAGCAGGCCTCGAGTCGCGCAACCATAAGAGCTACGAGCAATTTTTTCAACCGAAAACCGAACTCGCACCAAGATTTTGCAAGTATGTACGCTCATTCCAATCCTGAGGTGCAGAGGCCTTAAAAAAATTTTTGGGGCAGAATGTGTGAGCAGGGTTATTCCATAGGGCGAATAGGGAGGAAGTATAGGAGATATAAAGGCCCTGTTGAGAGCAGACACCCTCACTGATGCTGTTGCCTGGGATTGCTGATCTGGAGAAGTGCGCGCTGATTGACCCCAAAACCCGGTTCACTGTGTGTCGCATGCCATTCATATCCGTTCATTCGTGAACGAGAGTACGCAGCAGTTCGTGCCATAGCTTTTTCAGTGGCGTCCTTGCCGATTTGGAGTTGTGGATTCGCTTCCTGCGAAAAGAGATAGGTTGGCAGGTGGCGCCCGGGTTAGCGGTATCAGGAGGGGCCGGGCAGGGGTTTCCTGTTCCTTCTTGCGAAGATGAGCGAGGATTCTGTCGATGATCTCCTGATCCTCAATGCACGCGATCACCCTGGCAGATCCACCGCAGCGCCCGATCGACTGCGCATGACGAAGATTTTCTTACGATTCAACAAAGAGCTGACTTAGAGAGCTGGTCGAGCAAGATGCAGCAGGTAATCGCGTTTTGCTCGAAAGTACAGTTGAAGCTTACGTTGAGGAAACGGGTGCGTTGGGGAACGAGGCATGAAACCGTTGTTGATGTCGTTGCTGGCACTGGCGTCGCCGCGTCGTGAACGCCCGGTCTCTATCTATTGAGACTGTGATGATTTTCTCAGCCAGAGCACCTGCGCAATGAAGCCCACTACAAAGATCGCTAAAAAGGCGAGATGGAATTGCCTCAGCAAGGGGTCTTCTAGGGTATCGATGAAAGGATCTCCGACTGGAAGTCGTCTTAAGAAATCGGTGATGGCGGGGATCATATGAAACAACAGCGTGCTGCTGTAACAAAGTGCCTGACAGTATTTTGAAAACGAGCCGACCAGCCTGGTTTTTTCCATCACCACGCCGCCCGCCAGCGCCACTAGGGTCAAGACGGCGAGATTGTGGGCGATACCAAAGCCTCCTTGGTTATAAAT
>JAQWUD010000051.1 GCA_029242325.1 Luminiphilus sp. | reverse complement strand
GGCATCCGGCATCGTTTCAATACCGACAGAGATATCCTCTATGGGATTGAGTAGGCCATTGCGGACCCACCCCGATAGGGTATCGAGACACTCGGGATAGAGGTGCTCGTAATCGAACACGAAGAAGCCTTCCATTTTGGCGTCCTGACGGCCAAGATTTTGCAGGTTCACAAAGCGGTGTTTATCTTCTTTTTCAACTAAGTATTCCGAGATGGAGCCACAGATCACGATCCGTGCACGGCGCCTTAGTCGCGCCAGCACATTGTCCAAGAGTGGTCCACCTACGTTGTCAAAGTAGAGATCAATGCCATCGGGAAAGGCCGCATCGAGGGCCTGGTTCATATTCTCGTTTTTATAATCGATGACACGGTTGTAGCGCATATCTGCCTGAAGCCTGCGGCACTTTTCTGGCCCGCCGGCAATACCCACGACCTCTCGAGCGCCGAGCGCTTTCGCAATGTCGGCGACATGGCTGCCAACGCCGCCAGCCGCACCCGAAACAAGAATACGATCTGTCGGTTGTACCAGGCCGATATCGCGCACGCCGACCAGTGCAGTAATACCCGATAGCGAGACTGCGCCGATACCGTGAGAGAGTGGCAAGTCTGTTGGCAGTAGGAAGGGCGCGGGGCGATGCGACGTATCGATAAGGGCATATTCCTGCCAGCCCAGTCTTGCTTGCACGATGGCGCCAACGGACAGGTCTTTACAGTCACTCTCCACTACCTGCGCCACACCACGCCCGGCCATGACAGCACCCAGCGCCATCGGTGACTCGAACTCGGTCTCGTTACGCATGTAGCGCAGCATCACAGGCGCCACGCCTAAATACAGCGTTTTGACGACGGCCTTTCCTGGCTCAAGTGCGGGGAGGGGCACCTCTACCAGGTCGAAATGGGAGCGGTCGGGTATGCCCTCTGGCCTCGCTGCAAGGCGCCACTGCCTTTGCGTCTGTGCATGCGTCATTGGGCCGTCCTCATGTTTCGTGCGGACCGGTATTGCATTGCTGATCAAATGAAAATGGTTACTACCTCAATTGAGGCCTGAGGGTGCCGGCCAAGTGACGTCGGGGGTGGCCTGATCAATGTCAGCGGCGATCTTCCACTGGCCGTCATGCCGCTTATAGACCAGCAGCGACCGGCCGGCGTCCAGATATACTTTACCGGTTGTCTTGTCGGTCGCTTTTAGCCAGTACTTGCTAATGATGTAGGCAATATCGCCGTGGGTTTCCCGCAGCTCATAGTCCAGTTCGAAAATTGACTCCGCTTGGCCGATGCGGGTGGAAAAGTATTCCCTGATCGCATCGATCCCGAACAGTGCGGGCTGCCCATGGAGCGCCACAATGGCGTCGTCTACATAGAGGGTCATGAGGCCCTCCAGATCTGCCTGCTCGTAATAGTTTGCCCACTTGCCGCCCTCGGCCGCAATTTCGGTTTCGAAATCAGCCCATGAGAACGAAGTGGTCAGGATGCCACACAAGAACAGCAGACGGTATAGGTGGATCTTTTTGCCTTTGCTGGTACGGGGTGATCGCATTATTTGAAGATCCCCAGCGCCGCGGCAATGAGCGCAAAAGCGTAAATCGCGAGCACGGCAATGTAGACGGGCGACAGCGCTCGCGAATAAGCACCGTTGAGCTCCGCGTTATCAGGCGTTGAACCCAGCGCGATAAAAAGATCTACAGCCGGCTTGAACAGTAAATCCAGTAACACTCCTGCACAAAAAATGGCACCAACGGCGAGGATCTTGAGCGCCAGCCAGTCGGGCACAGTGTTTTGGGTGAACAGATATATACCAGTGCTGCTCACGATCAAGGCGCCAACAAGATTCAGCACCCAATTGATTTTCGCAGACTGTTCCTGAGTCTTGGGATCAGTCGAGAGAAAACCGCGCCAGAGAATAGCCAGCCAAATGGCCGCGATTGCCCACAGGCCGCCGAGAGCCGCTCCCGATAAGTCCAACCAGCCACTCACCACCGCCAACTGGCAGCCGGAGGGGATAATCAATGTGAGTGCGGAGCGAGGTAACCGGTCCAGCACCATGCCGAGCTGTAAAACGGTTTGGCGTGTTTCAATGCTGAGCTCGGTACGTTCTGACCACTTTGCGGCAATAAAAACCCCCACATCGGTGCCGACCCAAAAAACCAGCAGCAGAATATGAACGTAGAGCCATAAACCTTCCATGCGGTGCCCTCTTTATTCCTGTTTTGTGATGTTCGCCCCGGATTCCAACACATCTTTGATGAGCTGAAACCGTGCCTGCGCCCACTCTGCCTCCTGCTCCTCGTCGGCTTCGAATGCGTCTAGAGCTTCTCGAGTAATCGTGCCCGATTCAATCAGGAGCGTCTCCAGTGATTTGACGCGCTCACTTAATACAGAGTGCTCGGTCATCAGCCGGACAATAATGGCCAGTAGGCGATCAATCTCGGGATCAGAAAAAAAGGCCGGCCGGCCCGCCTTCACCGCCTTTTTATCGCTCATGTCGTGGCGCCACTTTTTTGGGCGCCAAAGGCGTACCAGGTGATGGTGTCGGAGAGGCGGCCCGTGTCTGCGTCAAATGTGGCATCGGCGCCCGATGCCTGAGCAAACTCGGCTTCGCTGACATAGGTGTAGCGCGGCATTGTGGCCTGAAAAAAGTCTGTATCGCCAAACCCAGCATCCGTGCAGAGCTTGGGGTAGCTCAGGTCGCGAAAGCCTTTATAGAACGGCTCGTTGTTATAGAAGCAGTCCCAATCTAGATAAAATGCGTCGTAAGCTTCCAGCACATCATTCGGTGGCAGCTCCATATTGATCAGCACGCCGCCCGGCTTGAGAACGCGATGGGCTTCATCAAAGAAAGCTTTGATTTGTGCAGTCGGCAACTCGTGTAGGAACATGGACGAGAACACTACATCCACGCTGTTGTTGTCATAAGGCAGCGCGTCGCATAGCGCTTGTTTGAATTGAATCGCCACGCCCATCGCCTCTGCACGCGCGTGGCCGTATTGCAAACAGGGGGACGCTGCATCCAGGCCATGCACTTCGGCTGACGGGAAGGCTTGCTTCCAGGGCACTGTGTTGTGGCCAATGGTGCACCCCACATCCACAATTAACTCCGGATCGAGATCCGGCCACCTCAAGCGTGTGAAATTCGCCATGGAATGACCAATGTCATCCAGATTCTCGCCCATGACGCCGAACGAAAATACATCCAACCCATTGTCATACACCACGCCAGCCTCGGCGCCTGGGCTATGGGATCCTTGGTAGTTACCCGGCATCAAATGTACGTCCATGATGTCTGCATAGTCTGGCAGGCGAATAGCGGGATCTAACGAGAGTGAACCACCCTGCGCAGCGGGAGACCCGCACTGAATGCTCGCCACCGAGGTCGGATCAGTCTCGATAGCGCGCAGCACCGATTGCCATACCAGCTCCTGCGTTGCGCACCGTAAACTGGAATACCATTTAAAGAGCCCGCGATCTTTCAGGAACTGGTGTACCGCTTCGCCCGTGTCGTGCGTGACACCCGCCGACTTACTCGCGGTGTCGTAATCAGTCTGCATTTGCCCTGCGAGGTCGGTCAATACCCATGATCGCATCGAGGAAGTGAATCGCTCGCGCGCTCGCTGATCCAAATTTTTACTGAGTGCCAAACTGTGTTGCAGTCCAGCCATTATTAGCCTCCTCTCTGATCAGTTTTCCTGTGTCCGCGAGGGCGACAGAGGTTGTCGCCGCGCGAGCTTCCTTGATTGATCGATACCTATAATGATATACGGATCTGTCAATACGTAGGCACTTTCTTTGGGCGCCATAAAGATAAGGTTTAGAGGGAATCAATTCGATGAAAATGATCAGTCACAAAGTCTATTTGCCGGCCGTGCTCTCGGCAGCTGTCTCGGCAACGTTATCAACAGCAGCCTCAGCCCAATTAGAGGAAGTATTGGTCACTGCCGAGCGCCGCGAGGCGTCTGTGCAGGACGTCCCCATTGCAGTGAGTGCCTATAACGAAGATATGATCGACAAATTACAAATTGATGACACGCTGGATTTGATTAATGTCGTTCCCAATATGTTTGGCGGCAACAACACCGGGTTGGGTACCGCCAATATGTACTACCTGCGAGCGCAAGGTAATGACGAATCCATTTCGACTTTTGATCCACCCGTAGGCACGTACGTCGATGACGTCTACATCACACGACAGAACGTCAACAATGTGGCGTTGTTTGATGTGGAGCGTATTGAGGTATTGCGAGGTCCGCAGGGCACGCTGTACGGCCGTAACACCACGGGTGGCGCAATCAGTGTCGTGATGAAGAAGCCCTCCGACACGATGCAAGGTTACGTTGAGGCAGGTGCCGGTCGATTCGGAAAGACGTTGCTCCGAGGTAGTATCGACCTTCCCCTTAGTGACACTGTGCTGACTAAATTTTCTGCCTATTACGTGGATGACGATGGCTATCTTGAGAACCGAACCGACGGCAAGGACTATAACGAGGCAGATTTAACGGGCGTCAGGGCAGCCTTGCGCTGGCTCATCTCTGATTCCATGACCTGGGATATCGCGATAGATGGCGGTAAATCAGAAGTGTCCAACATTCATGGCTTTTTAGATGGCGACGATCGTTATTCTCTCTCTGTGCTGGGCGACGGCCTGCCAATGGGCGGCGGCATGTCAGATTACGGTAACGAGGTCGAGACCTTGAATATCACGTCTAATCTGGCGTGGGATGCGATGGGCGGCACCGCGAATCTGATACTGGGCGCACGCTCTATTGAGCAGGATTTCCTGCTGAACTTTCCCTTCAGCCTCGATTTCATTCCGGACTTTTTCATTATCGATAATGAGGGCGAGCACGATATGTTCTCGGCGGAGTTGAAGTGGTCGGGCGATATTATGGACGGCCGGGGTTTTTTACAGACTGGTGTGTACTACATGGATGAGGACAACGAAGTCGATTTCGTTGATTACCTTGACCTTGCTGCGGTGGGTGTTCCTGTACCACCCTCCACAGCATTTCTGACGCTAGCAGATCGTATCCTGACCAATACCACAGAGAGTTTTGCGATCTATGCTCAAGCTGATATCCAAGTCGGTGAGAATGGCACGCTGACATTGGGTGCTCGTTACACTGACGAAGAAAAGACAGTGGATTTTCAGGGGACGGTGAACTCTGCTGGGATGGTGGCCGCTGGTATTCCGCTGGAGCAGAGCGAGCAGGAAATCACGCCACGCATTGCTTACGCGCACAAATTCACTGAAAACATGATGATGTATGCATCGGCTACCAATGGCTTTAAGTCAGGGGGTTGGAATGCGCGTGCATCTAGCTCCGATGAACTACAAGCGTTTGCGCCAGAGACGATTTGGTCGTATGAATTGGGTATGCGCGCTGACTGGATGGAGGGACGATTGAGGACCAACGTCACCGCGTTTTACTCTGACCTTGAGGATCTTCAAACCACAGCGGCAACCCCTGAGGGGTCGTTTCTTACCACCAATGCCGGTGGTTTAGAGGTGCCCGGGATTGAAGCTGAGATTACGGCGCTGCCCACCGATAACTGGCAGATCTTTGCCGCGCTGGGTTGGCAGAACGCCGAATATCAGAGTTTACCCGGTGGCTGTGTCACTCCCAATGCAGACCTAGCTGCTTACGACGCGAACTGTAATGTCGCTGAACCCAAGCGAAGCCCACATCAAACTTACACCGTTGGGACTTCAGCTGATTTCACTATTGGCTCGCTAACCCTTACACCTAACGTCATGGTGCGTTACTTAGGCTCGCAATACCCGGGAACGATCAACCGTGGCTATAACGAGTCAGTGACTCTCCTCAACGCGGGGATCAAGCTGGCAGCGGCGGATTCACGTTGGGAGCTGAATTTGGAATGCAAGAACTGTGGCGATAAAACCTATACCCAGTCCTTCCTGTTTACGCGTTATTACAACCTTCCCATGACGTATCTGGCGACGCTGAAGTATCGCTTCGGCGGTTGATTCGCTTGACCTGACCACAGACTGTGGTCACTAAAGAAACCCCGGCGAGTGTGACTCGAACGGGGTTTTTTGCTTTGCATCATTTGGGTTGCATAAACGGGCGAGAGAAAGCGTGTTCTGGAGTGCAGGATCTCGGCTTCATCGACAGCGCTGGCCGCGCCTTATAGTGCGACATTGCAGGTGTAAACAGAGGCCTAGTGCATCTCCTCACCGCCACTGACGTTGATCGCCTCTCCGGTAATGAAGCTGGCATCATCGGAGGCTAAGAAAGCGCACATCGCGGCGGTGTCACCGGCCTGACCGATCCGCTGCATAGGAATACGCGCGGCCATTTCTTCAAGGTACGCTTCCTCGGTCATGCCTTTGAAGGCAGAAAAATACGCATTTTGCGCGCTACCCAATCCGGTGGTCACATGATTCGGGCACACCGCATTCACGGTGATGCCCGCGGCACCATAGTCGATTGCGGCGGTTCGCGTTAGACCAATAACACCGTGCTTGGCGGCACAGTAGGGCGCCATATGCGGAAAACCTGATTTGGCGGCTTGACTGGCGATATTGATAATTCGCCCCCCATGGCCCGATTTTTCCATATATTTAGCCGCTGTTTGGGTGCAGAAAAATACGCCACTCAAGGTCACATCGATGACCAGTGCCCACTCTTGGGGCGATACTTCGCGGGAATGTTTCATGACAAACCCGATGCCCGCATTGTTTACCAACACATCAACGCGACCAAACTGTTGGATGATGTGATCAAAAAGTGCGGTTACTGAATCGGGTGAGCGTACATCGCAGGGATGACACAGCACTTCATATCCCTCGGCGCTCAATGCTTTGGCAACGGACTCCATCTCGCTGGTATTCGCCAGCTGCGAGGCGCCCTCGCCGTCAATATCCGTCACGACGAGGCGGTAGCCCTCTTTCCCCAAACGGCTCAGGATGGCCTCACCCAACCCGCCATGCCTGCCCGAGCCCGTGCACACTGCTACCTTTGCACCCGTCATAATGATCTCCTTCGCTTGTTAAAGTATCCGTTCCCGCCCATGAATCGTGGGCTGCCGTCAATGGAGAGGCGCTGCTGGTTGCCGAGGGCTCAACCCGATGACTGCTGGCCCCGATGAGCCAATAGCCAACAGCAGACGAAGCCGACCCCTGCTCCGCCAAAACACACCATGATCAGTGCTGGATGATGCTCATAAAGTGATGCGCCAAGCCACGAAAAAATTCCCGCCATGGTCATCCCGATTGAACTTGAAAGTCCAGCAGCACTTCCACTCCAGCGCGGTACCGCATTGACCGCGCCATACATCGTGGTGGGTGTGAGGATGCCTGACAACAGCATTGAAGCGAATAACGGTAAGGTTACGGCTACCAGAGTGAGTCCTTGTGCCAGGATCAATGCGGGGGCAGACAGTGACACAATGAGCATGCCCATCACCGCACGGTTTTGCCATTTCTTGGTGCTCAGATAAGACGTATGACTCAGCAAAAATGATCCCGAGACATATACCAAGGCAGAGCTCCCCCACACGAAACTGAAACTTTGCATGGAGAGGCCAAACTCATCTTGGAACAGGACGCTCCCCGTAGCGAGCAAGGTGAATACCATGCCTTGAAGAAAGCCAAACGCGCCTGCATGGCCCCAAAATCCGATGGATCTCAGAAGAGACAGATAGCCTTTCAACGACGCGCCTTTTTCGCCAGCGTGTTCCCGTGGTGGGTCGCTCGGGATTGAGCGAAAGCACAGTGCCAGCATGCCCGAACCTAGTAATGCCAGCACGATGAAGACCGATTTCATTCCAAAAAATGTGGCGAGCAACCCACCCGCAACCGGTGCGATCACGGGCGTAAAGCCCATTGCGGCGGTCAGAATGGCAAAAGTCTTCAGTGCCTCAGCCGGCGGTAAATGATCCCTGATAATACCCCGTGCAACCACCGTGCCCACACCGACGCCAACTGCCTGCAGAAAGCGCAGAAAGATCATCGCGTTCAGCGTTTCGGTAAAGACCAAGAGTACGCTTGCTACGATGAATACCGTGAACCCGGTCAGCAAGATGGGGCGCCGGCCAATTCGGTCAGCGACGATACCGAAGATGGGTTGGCTCACGGCTAGGCCGATCACATATGCCGAAAAAAGATATTGCAGTTCACTGACGTTGTGCCCGAGCGACAAGCTGAGCGCGGGCACCAGCGGCACCATGATTGATATACCGAATGGCGAAAGGCTGCTGATGGCCGCGAGCAACCAGCGGGAGATCGACAGGGTGGGCGGGGACCCTTGCGCGTGAGTCAAACGATGATGACGCGAAGGCCGAGCGCGGCGTTCACGAAAAGCCCTATCCAGATTACCCAAACATACCGACGGACCACGCGCATGTGATTGACCATGGTGTCGTTGCCCGCGTCACTGGCCCCTTCTCTGAGCATCGTGGCGTACGCGATAGCAAAGGGTTTGAGTGCAAAGCGCACCGCGATGCCACTGGCAACCAATAAGGCGAAGATGCCAAGCTTGAGAGCGATCCAGGCGGGTAAGCCAACGTTCAGGCCCGCCATGGCCACTGCCAACAGGCCGACAACGATGACGAATCGGAGGCAGAGATCCCACTGGGCCAGAGAGGGCGTGCGATGCCCAAGCGGGCTATGAATTGCTGCCACCAAACCCACCCAGATTGCGACGACCAGCCACCCTGTCAGCGCGGTGTAGTCTGGTAGCAGATTCGGCCAATACAACATCGCCAAATGACAGCCGGATCCCAGAATAATCGGCATCGCCAGGCGAGGGCCCATGTCGCACTCCATCAGTATGTTAAAGGCTGTTTGACGCGACTCAACGCCAAGATCTGTGCGCAGCACATATCTGCTAGAAAGAAAGGTTCCAAGGTCCCCGCCCAGCCAGTAAACAAGCGACAGTACGTGTAAGTAAAGCATCGCGTTGTACATAGGTCTCTCTCAGTGGGGGCTGGTGACGGTGTTTCGCGTCATGTTGCCGGGCACAGCCATTCAATGTGCTCATGGTCAGGACAGGATATGTGGAAGCACTCAGTAGAGTCATCTACTTGCTGTCGCTCTGCAGGAATACCCACAGGGGGAGGTGTCTCTCTCCGCAGAGAGAGTGAATGCCAACCGCAAGGCAGGCTCTCCGGAGGGCTAATGGGGCGCTCCACCCATTGATCGAGCTCAAAGAGCTGACCGGGCCCCAACTCGATGGGCGCGATGTCGTGCCGATAATCCTCGTCGAGCCCATTGGTCCGCGACAAAATGGATACCCGCGCTGGCATGGGTGTCGGGGGCTCGCAATTCAGCAAGTGAGCATAGAACGCAACTGATCGTTCGATGCGGGTCACTGCATTGATCATGACGAAGCACTGATTCACCTGATGCGTCGCGGAGGGCAGTTCAAAGCCCGGTACTTCTCCTGCCACCTCTGTGAAGTAGATCAGTTCAGCGGCGGGTCCAGCCACCTGCATGGCACGAATTTGATCAGAGAATGATAGGGCCGCAGGAGGGTTCAACACGGTAAAGCCGGCGGGTAGCACCTTGTGAAGCGCATCGAGGTCCTTGACCAACACCTCCATGGCAGACCATCCGGGCGTGGCAAAGGGCGTGGGGAGCGCGCCGGTCCACTCAACCAGGGTCAGCGTTTGTAGGGGCTCGGCAGACATGAGAATACAGTGATGCGCACACCCTTCCAGAGCAGGGTCCGATAGTGCGATCGCCGCGGCCTGAGTCACATTAGTGGCTGCTGTCCCGTAACCCAACGCCTCATAGGCCGCTACTGCATCGCCCAGCCTGGGAACACGTAAGGTCATATTCTCGATCATGTTTTAGCCTTCTCCCCCAGAGCGTTCATGGCGTTTGCTCGATCGAGATATCAGTCAGTTCATAGTGGGTTTGCATGTAGCCTTCTGCACTTGCCTTGAGAAGTAGATAGTCGTCGTCCGCAGTGCACCAAACGTCGTAGGGAGGATGTTCTTCCGGTAAATTACCGGCTGTACCAGTGACCTGAAAGTGTCTGGCGGGAAATGTCCCGGCTGCGACCTGGATCTCTTCTTCTCCGACGTAAACGAGGTCGAAACTCGTCACAAAAAAGAACGGGCCGGTTGCTCCACGGTGATCGGGTGACGTCAGGAACACGTTCTTCAGTGAATGCACGCCGGGACCCTGCTCGAGCGGGTAAAGCCGCATGAGCAGGGCATCACCCACGATAGGGTGGCTTTGGAGCCAGCCTACCGGCTCATCGGTCTCCAATTCTTGGGTGATACGACCGTCTCTGGCGTTAAAGGTCTCGCATTCCGCGTAACCCTTGGCAAAGCGCATCCACCCGGAGCCCTCAAATCGGCCTCCAACCGAGAGCCTGACGGAACAGTCAATTGGGCTTGAATCCACATGGCGAAGTGCGAGACAGACATCTCGCGTCACCTTGGGTGTATCATCAATCTCGCAGTGCGCAAGCAGCACGTCGGTGCCATCGGGTTGGCAGGTGAGCGTGAACATTTCGCGTCCGCGGATCTGTCCCAAGCGCTCAGGTTTCCGACTGGTGTAATCGATTCTGCCTTGAATGACCCTGTGACCCATTGTGCCTCCCGGCTGATATTGGCCCTATGCAGAAGGCCAGATCTGGCTATGTATTAATGATATGTTTTTATATCATGAGGGCTCGGGCTCCAGCAAAACAGGAATAAAAATGGAAACCAGTGATCTAACTGCGCGGCAGATATACCAACAGATAAAAGACAATCCCAGCCGCGCCCGATTTGGCTTTGGCAAGAAAGCCATTCTTGTGAATGTGGATTTGCAGAAGGCGTATACCCGAACGGATCTGTTCAAAACGGCTTACGAGACAGATCCCAATCAGCTCGAATGGGTAAACCGGCTGGCCACTGCATTCCGGTCTTTGGGCTGGCCGGTTGTGTGGACCTCCGTTGCTTTTATGGAGTCGGGGGAAGACTGTGGCATATGGGGTACGCGGACCGATACTCCTGACTCTCTGCAAAATATTAAATTTGGATCAGAGCGCGCTGAGTTTGACGAGCGTCTCGACATTGATCAAAAGCGCGATGTGATTTACTGCAAGAAAATGCCTTCAGCGTTTTTTGAGACGGCTTTGCAATCCCTTTGCGTATGGCACAAGATCGACACGCTGGTTGTGACGGGAGGTTCGACGAGTGGTTGTATTCGCGCCACAGCCGTTGACTCGCTATCGCGCGGTTATCGTACGATTGTTCCGGAGGAATGTGTCGCGGACAAACATGAGAGCTATCATTTTGCGAACCTGACCGATCTCGCCATTAAATATGCTGATGTACTCGAGACTCAGGATGTCCTCGACTGGCTGTTTCAACAGGGTGCTGAATGACCTCTGCAACACAACACGCCGAGCTCGCACTTTACGATTACAATCCTTACGAGCATCGACCCAAGATTGAGTGGCCCAACGGCGCTCGACTGGCTTTTTGGCTTGCTCCCAATATCGAGTTTTATGAGCTCAATCCGCCTGTCAATCCTTATCGTAAACCGTGGCCACAACCTTATCCCGCCATTCCGGGATACAGTATTCGTGACTACGGCAATAGGGTGGGACATCAGCGTCAGATGGCCGTGCTGGATAAGTATGGCGTGCGCGGCTCCATTAGCCTCTCCGCGGCATTGTGCGAACATCATCCCGAGATCATTGCGCTCTGTGCCGAGCGTGACTGGGAGTTTTTTAGCCACGGCATTTATAACACGCGCTATACCTACGGTCTGACCGAGCAACAGGAGCGCGAGATGATCGAAGATGCCATGGCAACGATCGAGCGCGCGGTGGGGCTGCGTCCTGCGGGGTACCTTGCCCCTGCGTTATCACATTCAAATCATACGATTGATTTGTTCGCCGAGGCCGGAGGACTGTACACCTGTGATCTGTTCCACGATGACCAACCCACCTGGGTGAAAACGCGAAGCGGTAAACCCTTCGTCTCGATTCCCTACTCGCTCGAACTCAATGACACGATTGCCTATGTTGTGCAGAAGATGGAACCGCGCCGGTATGGCGAGATTATTCGCCGAGCCTTTGATCAGCTGTATGCGGAGGGCGCCGAGAGTGGCACGGTGATGTGTATCCCCACCCACAATTATCAGGTCAGCTGCCCGCATCGCCTGCGCGCTTTTGAAGAAGCGCTGGAGTACATCACGGGCCATTCGGATGTATGGGTGACCACGGGCAGGGAAATTGCCGAATATACGCTCACTTATCTGGAGGATCAGGTCGGCGCTGATGGGGCGGTGGCGGGATGAGTGATGAGTTACTGAGCTACTCCCACCGCCATTATGGGATGGACCACGAGCGTTACGAGTGGTCGATGCTACAGGACCGGGCTCCTGTTGCCTGGCCAGAAGACAAGCCTTTGGCGCTGTGGATCAATATTGCAGTGCAGCATTTTCCTCTTTCCGGTGAGAAACCGGAGGTCGCTCCCCCGGGCGCACTCACGATGCCTTACCCCGATCTCAGGCACTATACCCTCAGAGACTACGGCAATAGGGTGGGGATTTATCGGTTGCTGAAGGTGATGGCTGAATGCGAGGCACAGCCGTCGCTAGCCATCTCTGGCGCACTCGCACAACGTTATCCCAAGTTGCTCGAGCGCCTCGCAAGAACACCTTACGAGTGGCTCGGCCATGGCTGGAATATGTTGGCCATGCATGCGGGCAAGGTTGATCTGGAGGTGGAGTCGAACTGGATTAGTCAAACCCGGGCTGCGCTGGAGGGGTTTACCGATCAAACCTTGGCTGGATGGTTGAGCCCCGGGCGGATTCAGACCGAGAACACGCCGGAGCTACTGGTCAGCAATGGCTTCACTTATCAAAGTGATTGGGTTAACGATGAGTTGCCCTACGCCTTTAAAACCCGCGCGGGTAACATGACTTGTCTCCCCTCGTGTTTGGAATTAGACGACGTCTTTGTACTGACTCAGAACCTTCACAGTGAGGACAGTTTTGTGCAGCAGGTTGTGGATGCTGCAGATTTTCTGATCAAAGAGGGTGGCGAGCACGGCGGTAGGCTGCTGTCACTCAACTTCCACCCATGGTTGGTGGGTCAGCCGCACCGCATTCGCACGGTGCGAGAGATTCTCGATGCCTTACTGGTGGAGCGAGCGGGCGCTATCTGGCACGCGCCACCCAGCCACATCATCGCCGCTGCTGCTGTGCAGTAATATCAGACCGCTTTGGTTGCCCCGAAGAAGGCTACCGAGGCAATGGTTACCCAATAGAAGTAAGCCAGACGCTTGCCCAGGGCGAGGCTTTTTTCCAACTGATTTTCCGCTTCCTGATCGGGCCCCTCCGCCAATACGCGAAAGAGGGTCGTCCACTCGCGCATAATAAATCGTAATTTCAGGCCAATCATCAGGGTCACGCTGTACAGCAGGATTTTGATCGAGAACCAGTATTGCATCGGACCCACATTGAAGGGTCCGTAGCCAAGAAGTGAACTGATCGACGAAATCACCAATAGCGGGATCAGGATGAAGCGTACTTTTTCGTCCCAAAGCGTGAGCTGCATGCCGCGATCAGTTTCGCGGTATACATAAGCGGAAATACACAGCGTCAACCAGCCAATCGCCAATAACCATACCGCCACCAGGAAGTTTCCGCCGAAGGGTTGCACGCCCCACAGGTGCCCCATGTGAAGTCCGAGAGGTAACAAACTGATGATGCCAATGCGGGCGAGAATATCGATGTGATAGGCGGTCTGCATGTGGCGTCGCCGCTCTTCCATCGAGAGCTTACGGTTAATCACATGGGTAGAGGTGTTGAAAACGCCCCATTCCCCTCCAAGCCAATACACCATGGCGATGATGTGTAGCCAACGCAGCACAGCCAGTTCGGTAACGCCCATCCTTCTGCTCTCGAAGACTAAAGATATACCATTATACCAAAATGCCCGCGTAGCGGTGATGTGCACCAGTTTTATCTGGCGCAAAGCGGGGGAGGTTGGCGCGCAGAATATCTAAAACGCTTATTTTGTTATATCATTAAGCGTTATCCGAACTCCTGTAAGTTGACTGCCACATCATGGAAGAATTCTTTAGCCCTCATATGGTGGAGCAGCTGTCCAAGCAATCGCCTACGCCGCTCTACCACCAGCTGTTCGCTTTGCTGAAGGCCCGCATCCTCGATGGCACGCTCGCTTACGGGATGCGCTTGCCGGCCGAGGAGCAGTTGGCGGATTTGTTTAAGGTCTCTCGAATCACCGCCAAGCGTGCCATGGATGATTTGTCCAAGGAAGGGTTGGTCGAGCGAAGACGTGGCCGTGGCACCCATATTATTTACCAGTATTCGCCCCGGCCGGTTCATGCCCCGCTCACGGGCATGCTGCAGGAAATCGAGAGCATGGCGCGAAATTCCTCTGCCGAGATCCTCGATTACGGTATGCGTATTCCGCCGCAGGCGATAAGAGAGGATCTAAAATTGTCGGACGGAGAAGCCGCATTGCATCTGCTCAGGGTGCGAGAACGGGATGGCATGAAGTTTGGTCACTACACCAGTTGGACGGCCGGCGTGGACATGCCCTCGGATACCACAATTTTTGAAAACACCCCCCGCCTCAGCTATTTCCGAGAACAGGGGCTTGAGGTGAGCCATGTGACGCAGACACTGACAGCGGTATCCGCTGATTCCGCCGTGGCCAAGGCGCTGGGGGTAGTGGAGGGAGCGCCTCTGTTAAGTCTGACGCGACGTTCCTATAAGAAAACGGGCACAGAGAGCGAGCAGGTTATGGATTTTCTGAAGGTGCTCTATAACCCGGAGCACTTTCAGTACTCGATGGATCTCACGCTCGACTGACCGTTCAGATTATCCCGTTCTTTTTCAGCCGCTTGATGACTTCCGCCTGCTGCTGCATAAAATGTGATCGATCTGCGGCCAGAGTCGTCCCGTGCTCGCTGATGAGGGTGTCCTCTGGGTAAAAACCTGTCTGCGCGTAGGTGGATTGAAACAGTGAAAGCCTTTGTCGCGCCAGCAGATTGGTCATCGCCGGCTTGGAACGCGCGTCGCGGAGTCGCTCAATATCGATGATCGCATGTGCCACCATAGACTCGCCCGTATACGCCTCTGACATGACTTGACCCTTATAGTCCACCACTTGGGAGTGACCTTGCGTTGAATTTTGCGGGACCGGCGATTCGTGAATCGCAGAGGTATTGCTCGAAATGACGTAACACATGTTTTCGTATGCCCGCGCACACTTGGCGATGTTCTTGGGCGTGGGCCTTGGGCTGCCCACTTCACTCGACGAATGCAGTAGTACTTCCGCTCCGCGCGTTGCCAGTGCGCGCGCTATTTCTGGATAGAGAATTTCTTCTGAAGCCACGCAGGCCAGTCGCCCAAGTGGAGTATCGGCAACCGGGAATAACCCCTCTTCTCCGTATATCTCGAGATATCGGGACAGCACATCGTGGGGCGTGGCAGCAAACATTGAGATCAGGCGGCGGTAGCGCAGAATGATCTCGCCCTCATCGCTAATGATGAAGCTGGTTTGAAAATACAGCTCTGGGAAATGCGGGTCGAGTTCATAGGCATTACCCGACAAGTAGACACTCCGCTGTTGGGCGATTGCTGCCAGTCGCTGGTACTCGGGGCCATCTGAAGAGATGCACGCCTTGTCCCGCCATTGGTCAATAGTCTCGCCCATGGGAAAGCTGGTCAGGAAATACTCCGGCAGTACCACCAGCCTCAAGCTGTCGCCGCTGAAAGTGCTGATGAAACCTTTGCTCCCGGCAATCAGCTTGTCGACTTTCTCAAGTGTTTTGGCCATGGCTTGTTCGACCGCAGCGCGATCTTTCAAGCCATTGACTGCGACGCAGTCCATTTGCAGTGCTAGAGCGGAATAGGGCGTCATCCTGCATTACTCCAGAGGCGTTTGTTGCAGGCCGTCGACTAACATTACCCTGAACTCACCGGTTCCCTCGCGCAGGGGCTTGGCAGCGGCATAGGCGTCGCTGGACCAGAAAGCGCGTGCCTGTTCTGCTGAGGGCCAACGGTGCATGACTAATCGGGTGTGTCCCCACTCGCCCTCAAGCGGCTCTTGCTGACCGCCCAGCACCAAGTATTCGCCGCCAAATTCTGCGACGATGCCGGGAACGGCTTGCGCATAGGCACCGAATTGTTCGGGGTTGTGAATAACAGCTTCCACAATGATGTAGGCAGTCACAGGGTGCCTCCGGCCAGGTGGTTGGGGCGTTATGGGTGCCACCAGCAATATAGCATGCTGGTGGACATGAGCCCCGCTATGAGAGTGCCTGCGCACTGCATTGAGGTGGTACGGTGCAGCCAAGGCTGCGCCGCCCGTCTCATTTTCTGATGCTGGCTTCAGGCATTGCCAGGAGCCTGCCGGAAGCAACCTCGTTATAGGCCCAGCGCACCGGGGTTCATAATGCCAGCCGGATCCAGTGTGGCTTTAATGCCCGTGATCAAGTCCAAGGCGGGCGCCTTTAGGGCCGACTGGTAGTGGTAGGCCTTGCCTAATTGAAGATGACTGGCGCCTTCTTGCGATAAAACATCAATCACCTTGGTTTTTACCTCGTGGACCGCACTCCATGCGTCGGGGACGGCCGCGAACTGATTCAGTCGCGCAAGGTGTTCAGGTTCCAAGCTGTGTTTGTGCAGGGCATTGAGTTCATCCGGCCAGAAGAACACGGGCTCCAGAACCGTAATTTGCTCGCTCACGACAGCGATGAGGTATCCCGTCTCGATGTTGAATTGGTCGAGCAGGGCGCGGTTTTGGTCGTACACCGCTTCCACTGCGGCCAACACCGCCTCGCTGCGGGAATGCGGCACCAAGCCGTGCACCGGTAGCCAGCGCTCACCGGCAGCACCTACCATGTTGTTCACAGGACCAAATGGATTGGCCGCCAGAATTCTGGGGATACTGTCAGGCAGTTCCGTGCCGCCCTCGGCCTCGCAAATTGCCTTGATGCGGTTCTCCTGATGGATCGCTTCAGGTCCAGTGCGTCCCTCGCTAATGGTGAACATGGCCCATTCCACGTTATCCATGAAGCGGCGCCCCGACAGCGCAATTTTGGCGCCCTGCTTGATCTTGTTGATTACGCCCGATTCAGCTTGAACCACCCCTGATAATTGCTGGGCGTCTGCCGCTAGGCTGGCTCGTTTCATTCTTTGGTGCTGTAAATAGGGGTCGAAACCGAAACACTCCGTACTGATCGACTCCCGTGAAATGTGGGCCATGGCGCGCAGCATTGGTCCCGATTCATCAAAGGCGAAGCTGGTGTAGCCCTTGGCGCCCGCTACCGGGATCAACGGCAAAGTGGCCCGTACTTTTATGCCCAGCGCGCCGCAGTCACCGAGGAACAGACCGGTGAGATCCGGGCCAAAATGTCGCATAAATGGCGTAGCTCGTTGTTGGCTCGCAGAACCGGTTTCGATCAGCTCGCCCTTACCGGTCATGACGCTGACAGACAACACGTTGTCTGCAGCCGTGCCGCGCTGACCACTGCCCCAAAAGATGCTGTTTTGTGACAGCCCGCCGCCCACGGTCGCAAATCGACCGGATAGAGTGCCCCAGTAGGGGGTTCGTACACCCAACGGAGAGAGCCGCTCGTAGAGTTTCTGCCAGGTACAACCCACCTCAACCGTGACATACCTATCTTCAAGATTGACCTCGACGATGTCATCCATGCTCGCCATATCAATGAGGATGCTGTCTGCCGCGGTAGCGAGATACCCGCTTGTGTAGCTCATGCCGCCACCGCGCGTCACGATAGCAGTGCCGCTCTCGCGACACGCTCGCACCAGTGCAGCTACTTCGTCAATGTTGCGCGGCCGGACGATCGCACAAATAGTGGGCCCTATCGTGAAGACATCCTGAGAATAGAGATGGATCTTCTCAGGATCCGTATCAATGATTTCCGCGGGGAGTAATGTGGTGATATTCGATACGATTGCATTCATTCAGCGCCTCCCGACTAACGTCAAAAACAACCCGTGAAGGAAAAATGGTAGCAGACGTTCGAGGATATCGCCCGCAGTATTGGGCAGAAACGAAAAGCCCACTGTGAGCAGAAATCCCAGCCAAATACCCAAAACGGTATGCCGTGGCGATATCTCCCACTGTAGCAGTCGCGCAAACAGAGTGGGACCCAATGCAGCACCCAGCGCGCTCCAGGCAAACAACACCCGCGAGAAAATCGGCGCGGGTAACCACAGGGCCACGGCGATTGCGAGCAAAACGACGCCAAGCACTGCCACGCGACCCGTTGCGATGCGCGCGCCGCTTTCCTGATAAGTGTCGCGAGCGAGATCGTGGGAAAGGGTGCTTGCGCAAACCAGTAGTTGACTATCGGCGGTCGACATAATCGCAGACAGCACCGCTGCTACAAGTAACCCGGCCGCAACCGGGGGGAGCACGACGTTCGCCAGCGCAAAGAAAATCTGCTCGGCGTTGTCGATTTCGGTCACCAGTGCCCGGCCGCTGAGACCAGTGAATACCATTCCAGAAAAGACAATCAGATACCAAACCAGCGTGATCCTAGCCGCTGTCTGGCGTGCACCGTGATCCTTGAGCGCCATGAACCGGACCATGAGGTGTGGCTGGCCAAAGGTGCCCAGCCCGATGCTCAGCGAGCCGATTACAAAGCCCACCGTAGACAGCGTGATGGGGGAGAGATTCGAGAGCGGACCGCGGTGGGTCGCCACCGCTTCCAACAACGCTTCAGGGCTGCCGAGATGCAGCGAAATGCTGATGGGCAGTGCAAGCGCAGCGATACCCATCACCACGCCTTGCACTGCATCGGTCACACTGACTGCCCAATAACCTCCTAGCCAAGTGTAAATCAGGATGACAGTCGCCCCGACGATAATAGCGAGTCCGTTGCTGATGGCGAATGACTCGGATAACGCAAAGCCCGCACCCTGGAATTGAGCGGCGATGTAAAAGACGAAGGCGATTAAAGTGACGGCTGCGATCGAGCGCACGATAGCAGTCCGGTCAGTGGGCCTGACATCGGACGTTAAATACTCTGTGAAGGTGGTCAGTTCACGGCGATGGCTGGCCTCGAGCAGGCGCGGCGCAACCCATGTCCACGCAACAAGCATCCCCGAGAAGCTCCCCAGCGCAACCCACACTACAGCAGGTCCTAAAGTGAAGGCAGCGCCGCTGACCCCGAGTAACGTCCACGCTGACGAGGCACTGGCGCTGTAGGAAATACCGGTAATCCAGGGCCCCATCTGACGATTGCCGATAAAGTAGTCTGAATCCGATTTGGTTCTGCGTGAGGCCCATAGGCCGATACCCAACAAAAGACTCTGGTAACCCAGCACGCTGAACAACACCACAGTTGTTACGTCCACACCGCACTCCCTTTTCTTCCGCTGTATGATGCCACTGGAGCGATAGAGGAGGGAGCTGCTTGCGACAGACGGGTTTTTCCCATGTGGTGATTATCACTGCTTATGCCGCAGTGCTCGGTGATTTCTTCAAGGCGCTGGGCTGGTCCTCGGAGACCCAGTCAGTCGATGAGCTTTGTGCCACTTTCTGGGGTGTGAAGGCGAGCGAGTCTGGCCTCACTCGCTGGGTTTCACCCGAGGCGGCCTGTGAGGTGCTGCTCTTTTCTGAGTCGATTGATGCCCCAATGCTGCGGCCGCCAGAGTGTCCGGTGACCACGCCAGGTGGTCTTTTTGATATCAACATGCGCACTGCCGATAGTGACTGGGCTCGCGCTTTTCTGCTTGAACATGGATGGCGGGAACTGGTTCCGTCTGTCGCGTGGCGCTTTGGGGAGATCGAAACCAAGGAAGGGCTTTTTATTCAGGACGATGGCATTGTCCTGGCGGTCATGGAGCGACTGCATCCACCTCTAGTGGATGTCCAATTTGACCGCATGAGCAGTATTTTCAACAGCACGCAAATGGTCAGCAGCGTTGAGGGTACTTTGGCATTCCTCGAGCTGGCGGGCTTCCAGCGATTCATCGACCATCTCGGCCCGCTGCCAGGTGAGGGTCCCAAAGTGTTGCAACTAGAGGATCATCCTCCGGACACCGCGGGTATTCATTTAAGTATTGCTCATCCTCAGGCCTCAATGTCTGGGTCGATCGAGTTGATCAATGTTCCCCAGCACCCCCTACCACCGCTGCAGGTGCCGACCACGGGAGGTCGCGGTTTAAGATCGCTGTGCATCCCCATCGGCAGCATCGAAGACTGCTACGCTCGTTGGCTGAGCAGTCCATGGTCAGGGCAGGTGTTGAATCAACTAGCACATCGTGACCTGCCCGGTGTGTTGGGTACCCATGGCTTTTCGGTCATCGCACCAGATGGCGGGCGACTCGATCTGTATCAGTGTTCTGAATGAGCGAGCAAGTATGCTGAAATCGATAATGATGGTGTGGGTGCTGGCGACCAACTTGGCGGTGACTGAGGAAGCCTATCAGGCGTATCTCGGGTATCGCGTCATTGAAGAGGGAGTGATTGCTGAAGCACTGGCATCGGCGATTCAGCGGCCCGAGTTATCGGGGAGGCGGTTCATCACTTTGATGCCGAGCTCCGGGCCACAGGTCGGCATCCGGCTCGTAGAGGGAGGCGACCCCGATTATCGGTCGATGAAGCGAGTAGGTTGGAGTGCGATTGAACTGCTGGTTAAGGATCCAGAACGGTTGCGGCAAGACCTGCACGGGACCGGGTTTACGCACCTTCAGGGTCCTGATTACCTCACCGAGCAAAAGAATATTCTGGCAATGCAGGTCATGGGCCCCGACCAAGAGCTTTTGTACCTGACTCACATGATTGATCCCTCACTGTCCTTCTTGCAGCCTGAGCCGAGCCCAGCACCCGTTGGTCATACTTTTATCATGGTGATGGGGAGTCCGGACCTGACATCCAGTGTCGCGTTCTTCGATCGGTATTTTGATAACGGCGTTGTCGGCCCTATTCCCTATCGTATAGGGGTGTTGTCTGAAGCGTATGGCTTGCCTCTGGAGACAGAGCATCCACTGGCGCTGGTGTCGATGTCTGAGGGGTACGGCATCGAGATTGATCAGTATCCTAGGGAAGCTGATGCGGTACCTGCCAAAGCGGGCGGCAGAGGGGGCGTGTTTCTCGTGAGTCTGAAGGTTGATGCTGGCAAGCTGAAGCAGGCATTGCCGTGGACGCTGCCTTATTTGAGTGAGCAAGGTGCGATTGTCGGCGGCATAGTGACTTTGCCTTCAGGCACCCCGCTGGAGCTCTATTTTGTTGAGGCTGAGTTGCCAGCCTCCATCAATTAGGCTTATTGTTATGTTGATATAGCTTTTATGGCCTACTTGCGCATGGGCCCTGAGGATGGCGACTTTTACTGTGGGCCAAACACTATTTGACAAGCTTTGGCAGTTGCACGAGGTGCAGATCCTTGCCGAGGGTCAGTCTTTGCTGTACGTGGATCGTATTTTTCTGCATGAACGTACCGGCAGTGTTGCGCTCAACAGTCTGATTGAGGGCAATCGGGGGGTGCGACGGCGCGAGCATACCTTCTGCACCATGGATCACATCGTAGATACTTTGCCAGGGCGTGGAGATGATACGCAGATGCCGAGTGGTCGTGACTTCATTGTTGCGACGCGGGGTGCCGCTCAGGATACCGGCATTCAGCTATTTGATGTTCAAGATCCTGATCAGGGGATTGTCCATGTGATTTCACCTGAACTGGGAATTGTGTTGCCCGGAATGTCTTTAGTCTGTCCCGACAGCCATACCTGCACGCTGGGTGGTCTGGGTGCGTTGGCGTGGGGTGTCGGTTCGACTGAGGCGGAGCATGCTCTGGCGACTAGCACTCTGCGCGTGAATCGTCCTCAAAGCATGCGAGTGACTTTCACGGGAGCATTGCCGAGTCACAGCACTGCCAAGGATCTGATCCTTTTTGCGATCCGCGAGCTTTCAGCAGCGGGCGGAGCTGGCTGTGCGATCGAGTTCTCGGGATCGGCGATCTCTGATTTGTCGGTTGAGTCCCGCCTGACGCTTTGCAATATGTCCACAGAGCTATCAGCCTTTACCGGTCTGATCGCGCCGGATGAAAAAGTCGCGGAATACTGTCAGGGTCGTCGCTTTGCGCCGGAAGGTGCCGCATGGGAATCTGCGGTTGAGCACTGGCGTCGGTTGCGGACTGATCCGAGCGCGACCTTCGACTATGAGCGCAACTTGAGTATTGACGGTTTACAGCCGCAAATCAGCTGGGGAACCAGTCCACAACATTGTATCGATTGGGATGGCGTCGTGCCCCGGATTGCCGGCGCCCCCGACGAAGCATCGGCTTCAGCCTGGCAGCGAGCGCAGGATTACATGGGAGTGAGTGGCGGCAGTCGGTTGTCAGACTACCCGCTGGATGCTGTTTTCATCGGTTCCTGTACCAACAGCCGGTTGTCGGATTTGCGCTTGGCAGCAGATTACCTGAGGCGTACTGGTCATCGGGTGGCTAAAGGCGTAGCGGCGCTCTGCGTTCCAGGTAGTGGGCAGGTGAAACGGGCGGCTGAAGCGGAAGGCCTCGACGAGATTTTTCGCAGCGCTGGCTTTGAGTGGCGAGAGCCTGGCTGTTCCATGTGCTTTTTTGCAGGTGGTGAGAGTTTCGGCAAGGGCGTGCGGGTCGCCTCCACGACCAATCGTAATTTCGAGGGCCGGCAGGGCTTGGGTGTTCGCACCCACCTCGCTAGTCCAGTCACTGTGGTTTCCAGTGCCTGTGCTGGTTATCTAGTTGCAGATGCTCCAATGGTAGAGACGGCGGCGTGACTCCCTTTAGGCATCATCAAGGCATTGCAGCACCACTGCTGCGCGACAATATCGATACGGATACGATTATTCCCTCGCGAGAAATGCGGACGGTTTCCCGCTCAGGATTGGCCGCCGGGCTGTTCGCCCCGTGGCGTTACACCGACCCGGATGCACGCGTTCCAGATACCGATTTCTTGCTCAATACGCCCGCGTTTTCGGGGGCGTCGATTTTAATTGCGGGAGGAAATTTTGGCTGTGGATCCTCGCGGGAGCATGCCGTCTGGGCGCTGATGGAAAGTGGGTTTCGTGCTGTGCTCGCGCCGTCTTTCGCCACGATCTTTCAGAACAACGCCTTACGCAACGGACTGTTGCCGGTAGAACTGCCACGTAAGCGTATCGATGAGCTGGCCGCATGGGTCCAGATTGACCCGCAAAATAACCGATTGCACATTGATCTCGAGACTTGCGTCTTACACAGTGATGCAACGTCTGCGCAAGACACGTTCACAGTAAACCCTAGTGCGCGCGAAATGTTACTTCAGGGACTCGATGAAATCGGACTCACTGAAAAGTACTTCGAGGGGATTGCTGCGTTTGAAGCGCGCGATCGCGTATCGCGGCCGTGGGTCTATTTGGCTGACTGACTAGCCACTCAAGACGCGGTCTTTGACCATCGTGGCGATCACCTCTTGATCAAAACCCAGCTCAGACAGCACTTCGTGATTGTGGGCGCCCGTCTTTGGGAGGTCTCTGTGTAAGGGGGGTTTGGTATGCCCAAACTCGATTGGCAGGCGCGGCAAGGTAGTGGCTTGACCCGCATTGTCGCCGTCGGTGAGATGGATCGGTAACAAGCCGCCCGAGGCCGTCAGATGAGGGTCGTCAAATAAGTCTCCCGGGGTATTGATGGGTGAGAAAGGAAGTCCAGCACGATCAAGGCGTTCACTCAGTGCCTCCAGCGCTAAGGGGGCGAAGAGGGCGCGGATAGCCAGAAGCAATTCGGCTCTCGCCGCCACCCTGCCTGCATTGCTGGCTAAGGTGGCGTTTGCGGCCCATTCATCGAGGCTAAATTCTTCGCAGAATCGTTGCCACAGTGTGTCGCTGACGATGCCGACAAATACGCGCTCGCCTGAGTCGAGATCAAAAATATCGTATATTGCCCAGGCTGATTGGCGCACCGACATGGGAGGCGGAGTCTCACCGCTGACCGCCTGTTGGGCCATGTGCTGCCCTACTAAAAACGCCGTTGTTTCAAACAGTGCACTGGTGACATGGCTTCCTTCACCCGTTGCTGCGCGTTGGTGTAGCGCAGAAAGTATTGCGATGACACCAAACATGCCTCCAGTGATGTCTATTACCGAGGAGCCGGCGCGCAGAGGGCGCTCTGGGAGCCCCGTCATGTAGGCTAGGCCACCCATCATTTGGGTCACCTCGTCCAACGCAACTCGGTTTTCGTAGGGGCCTGATAGGAATCCTTTCAGTGAGCAGTAGATGAGTCTTGGCTGCGCTGCTTTCAGCGAGTCGTAGTCGAGTCCGAGGTTGGCCATGGTTCCGGTGCGGAAGTTCTCGAGCACGATATCGGCAGACGCGATGAGTTCCAGTGCAACTTCACGTCCTTTCGGGTGCTTGAGATCTAATGCGATCGAACGCTTATTGCGGTTGTACATCGGGAAGTAGCCGGCCCCGGAGCCTTTCAATCGGCGGGTGTTGTCTCCTTTGAGCGGTTCGACTTTAATCACATCGGCGCCCAAATCTCCGAGGATGACGCCTGCGGTGGGCCCCATCACCATGTGGGTAAATTCGACTACTTTTATTCCCTGCAGAGGTGCCGCTTGCCCCTCTGCCCCCCGGGCATCCGTCATCATGATCTCTCTGGATGATTTGTTATGATGTTATATCATTAAGCTGTTTAGGGCCGCAAAGCCCAAGGGTGAAGAAATAATTGGACAACACAGCTGTCATATTAGCTCAACGGCCCCAAGGCCTCCCCAATGCCGATGATTTTGCACTGGAAACTCTGCCCCTCCCGGAACTTGCGCAGGGCGCCATCCGCTGCCAGACCCTCTATCTTTCATTGGATCCCTACATGCGCTCTGTGATTGCCGGTAACCATATGGGGCATGGTGTGGATCCGGGTGACGTGGTGCCGGGTGAGGTGGTGGCGCGCGTCACGGAGAGCGACGCCCCCGACTGGCCGTCCGGTACGCTGGTGCGATGCCAGGGCGGCTGGCAGCAGTTTAGTGATCATGATCCCGCCGCCTTGTCGCGCGTGCCGTCGGGGTTGAGTCGACCGTCACTATCGTTATCAATCCTCGGCATGCCTGGACTGACTGCCTGGGCGGGCATGGTCCAACAGGCCAAGGTGCGACAGGGTGACGTGGTGGTCATCCCCGCGGCTGTGGGAGGCGTCGGTGCTATGGCAGCGCAGCTTGCCCGCCGAGCCGGTGCCACTACCATTGCCATCACCAGCGGGGCAGAGAAACAACGTATCGCCCTGGAGATGCTCGGCTATGCCCACTGTATTGATCGCGTAGACCAGGATCTGTCGGAGGCCTTGGCACGCGTGGCACCAAAGGGGGTCTCCGTCTATTTTGATCTCGTGGGAGATCCGACCTTGACGACCGTCGCGCAGCAGCTCGCAATCGGTGGCCGCGTGGTGCTGTGTGGTTTGATCAAGGATTACAACGGTGACCACAAGACTACTGGTCCCCATCCCGGTCTATGGATCACCAAACGCGCGATCGTGAGCGGCTTGGTCGTTTACGACTATGAGCCACTGCGCGATCAGTTCGAGTCGGAATTTGTGCCGCTGGTTGAAGCGGGTGAGCTCATTGCCAATGAGGAAATCCATGAGGGGCTAGCTGCCGCGCCAGACGCTTTTTGCCAGCTTATGCGGGGGCAAAACACTGGCAAAGTGGTCATCAGCTTAGAACAGTAGTGAACGACTAAAGGAACCACTATGAAGCACATCACTATTAGCGAAGTGGGTCCGCGCGACGGTCTGCAGAGCGTTGCGAGCATCTTGTCTACCGAGGGAAAGCTGGCCTGGATCGACGCTGAGTATGTCGCTGGCGTGCGCGAGATCGAAGTCGGTTCATTTGTCTCTGCAAAACTTTTACCGCAGATGGCTGATACTGCGGCCGTCGTAGAGGGTGCGCGTTGCCATAAGGAATTAGTGATCGCTGTTTTAGTACCTAACGCCAGAGGCTGTGAGGCGGCACTCGAAGCAGGCGCCCATAAAATTTCGATTCCACTCTCTCTAAGCGAAACCCACAGTCTCAAAAATGTTCGCCGCAACCACCCCCAAATGCTCGAGGAAATTGCTGCCTGCCAGGCGCTGGTGGACCAGGTCCCAGGAGCGGCCCGCCCCGACTTTGAAGTCGGTTTGTCCACGGCTTTTGGCTGCACGATTGAAGGAGCTGTAGAGGAAGCTTTTGTCATTGATATGGCAGCGAGAGTGCTTGATTTGGGTGTCGCCGAAGTGGGCCTTTCAGATACGACGGGTATGGGTAACCCTGCCCAGCTTGAGCGATTGGTCACCGGTATTTGGCGCCGCTGTGGTGAGCCTCGGTTGACGGGGGTGCATCTGCATAACACGCGAGGCCAGGGCCTCGCTAATGCGCTGCGCGCTGTTGAGCTGGGCATTACCACGCTCGACAGTTCTCTTGGCGGATTGGGTGGATGCCCATTCGCACCGGGGGCCAGCGGTAATATCGTGACCGAAGATCTTGTGTTTATGCTCGACTCGATGGGTTACTCAACAGGAATTGATTTACCCGCACTGCTCCGGGCTCGCCATGAGGTGGCGCAATTGCTTCCTACTGAGGAATGGTTTGGTTTTACCGCTGCGGCCGGCTTACCGAAGCATTTTCACGGAACGACATTCAAGGAAGCGAGCTGAGATGACCGCGGGAAAGTTGTCGGTTCGCAACCCTCGAACCGGTGAGTGGGATTACGAGATTTCGGTTACCTCTGCCGGGGATATCCAACATATTGTGAGGTCACTCCGGGACGAACAAGTTCAATGGCAAGCTCGTGGTGCAGAGGAGAGAGCGGACTGCTTGCGTCGTTTTGCCGATGAAATGATGGCCGAAGTCGGCGCCATTGGTGATGCCTTGGCAATTGACACCGGTCGCACCACCTTCGCGCAGTTTGAAGCGATTAAGTCGATAGAGCTCATTCGAATGTGGGCTGAGCGGGCCGGGCCGATTCTTTCCGACGCCGCTTGCAGTGGACAGTCAGGGCAGGTTCCGACAGTTCATTACCAGCACAGATTGATCCCCTACAGCGTGGTCGCTGTGATCAGCCCGTGGAATGTCCCTTTGTTGCTCGCAATGATTGACAGCATCGCCGCGCTATCGGCGGGTTGCGCGGTAATACTGAAACCTTCTGAGGTGACGCCCCGATTCATTGTGCCCCTGCAACGCGCATTGGATCGCGTCCCGGAACTCGCTGCGGTGATCCATATCGTCACTGGGGGTCCAGACACTGGGAGGGCGATGATCGATGAGGTTGATGCTGTCTGTTTTACAGGCAGCGTGCGGACGGGAAGGCAGGTTAGCCAGCAGGCGGCAGCATGTTTCATACCGGCCTTTCTCGAACTGGGCGGTAAGGACCCGGCGGTGATTTTGCGAGACGCAGATTTATCGTTTGCGGCAAGAGCGATCATCCGCAGTGCGATCGGTATGACCGGGCAAGCGTGCCAATCTTTGGAGCGAATCTACTGTCACGAGGCCGTGTCCGAGTCTTTTACCGGTGAGTTGGTGGCTCTGCTCAAGGAGTTAACCCTGACCTGCTCCGAGAATGGCTCGGGTGACATCGCACCGCTCATTTTCGAGCGCCAGGTCGACACTATTCAGGCTCAGGTGGATGATGCCCTCGCGCGAGGTGCGACCTGCCTGTTGGGAGGGGAGGCAGTGCGGGCGGGTGGTATCTGGTATCCCCCAACAGTGATCAGTGGCGTCACTCACGATATGTTGATAATGCAGGAAGAGACATTTGGTCCGGTCATTCCGATCATCACGTTCCGCGATCTCGAGCAGGCGATCACCCTGGCCAATGACTCGACATTTGGACTGTCTGCCGCGGTATTCTCTGCTGATGAGATGGCCGCCATGGCTGTGGCGGAGCGTCTGGAAGTGGGAGCAATCAGCATTAACGATGCCTCTCTTACTGGCATCGTGAACGATGTGGAAAAGAACAGCTTCCGTGCTTCGGGGATGGGTGGTTCGAGAATGGGGCCCGCTGGGCTCACACGATTTCTGCGCAAGCGGGCGCTACTGATCCAGACGGCTGAGCCTGCTGCAATCCAGCTTTTTTCTGATCAGGCACGGGAGGTGTCGCAATGACAATGGTATTGGTGGATCTCAAACCCGGCGATGGTGGTTGCCAACCCATACTTAATTTTCTCAGTAGCATCTTGCCAGATACTCGTGCGTTTGATGGTTGTCAGGACTTACGCGTGTACATCGAAGGTGATGGTGAGGCTATCGTCTTTATCGAATATTGGGATAGTGCCGCACATTATCAGCGCTACCTCGATTGGCGAACGGAGACAGGTGTCCTGAATCAATTGGTTGACTTGCTGGCGGCGCCACCGGTGATTCGTGTTACCGAGGACTCGGGAGTCTGACATGGCGTGTGCTGGGTCGCAGCGAGCGCGATGCGGGGGGTTTATTCTGCTGTGTTTGCTCTCAGCAACCGCCGTACAGCAGTTATCCGCACAAGCGATTACCGGATGCTACTGGGAAGTTGCACACCCGTCGGATCCAGACCGGGTTGGGCCTGGGGTGTCTTCTTCAGAGGTTGATACGTTACGAGCGATGGCCGCCTGCCGACGCATCTGGCGGCAGACCCTGACAATGCCCGCCTGCAATACCAACTTGCGCGCGCCATGGTTTACCACGCGGATCGGTACGACACCGCTTATGACGAGGGCATGACTTATCTCTCTCAATCTGCCAGAGCAGGACACACTCAGGCTATGTTCGTTTACGGTTTGATGTTGTCTCGGGAGTCACGGCGATGCGAAGCGGGACCCTGGATGCGCAGGGCTGCAGAGGCGGGCTTGAAATCTGCACGAATCGCCTACGTTGATCACGCGGTGGCGGGCTATTACGAAAACCTGCTGCTGGGTGCCCTGCAAAGAGAGCTTGAGATGTTGAGGGCGTCTCAGTTTCGGTAAAGCTGTTGTGCGATGCCTCAAGCTGAGGTGTGAGTGTTCTCGGCTAGTGGGTTGCCGAGGATGAACCACAGGTTATCGCCGCGCCCCCGCGCTCTATTCTTGGTGGATCAGGAGATAAAGCCGTAAAGGACGCCGGCGATTTTCCTCAGCTGAATTTCCTCAGCCCCCTCAGTAATCCGGTAGCGGCGGTGGTGTCGGTAAATGTGCTCAAATGGTTTGTGTCGTGAGTAACCTAGGCCGCCGTGGAACTGCATGGCGGTGTCAGCCGCATTGCAAACCAGTCGATTGGCTCGGTAGTTACACATCGAAACTTTATCAGTGAGCTCTTTGGCTACGTCGACTTTGTCCATTCGGTCCATCTGCGCCGCCGTTTTATAGATCAGTAGCCTCAGCATCTCAGCTTCGGTCTGTAGTTCCACCAGTGGAAACTGAATCCCCTGATTGGCCGACAATGGTTTGCCAAAGGGGGCACGCTCTTTTGTGTAGGCGAAGGTTTCGTCCAGGCAGTATTGCGCTGCACCCAGCGACGAGGCCGCCTGCCGAATCCGGCTCTCGTGAACGAAATGCATGGCCACCTTGAGGCCCTGATCGACATCACCCAACACATCCTCGTCGGGCACAAAGACTTCGGTTAAGGCACAGCGCGGATGGTCTGTAGGCATATTGAAGGTCCAGAGGTAATCTCCGACCTCAAATCCCGAAGCTTCAGTCGATACGACGAAGCAGCCAATACCCTGCGAGCTGCCGTCCTTACCGGCATGTCGTGCAAAAACCAGCACGTGGCTCGCTTTATGCAGGCCTGTTGTCCACATCTTCTCGCCGGTGATCATCCAGCCGTCCATGCCATCGCGATGGGTTCGCTCCGCTCTGGTTTCCATCCACGTTGCGTCAGAGCCATGCGCGGCCTCAGTTAAACCGAAACACCAGCCGAGTGCTCCTTGTAACAGGGGCTCCATCCATCGGGACTGTTGCTCAGCAGTTCCGAAATCCCGCAGCATTAAAGGCGTCATCAGATTGCCGACAATCGAGCTTTCGTTTTGCAGGTCGTTATGCAGTCCAAGACCTTTGCTGGCAAGGTGCTCCCTGATTCTCGCCATGGCCAGATTGCTTCCGCCTTGCCCCCCAAATTCCTCTGGCAGGGCATAGCGAAAGTGGCCCGCCGTATCTGCGCGTCTGCGCATCTCCATCAGTAGCGCCTCCCACTCTTCCTCTGGTAGGCCGTTGTTGTTCCAGTCGGTGCGCGCATGTTCGCGGCGATGATCGAAGAATCGTATATTGTCATCCTGCGTTTCGAGCGGCTTGATTTCGCGTTCAATGAAATCGTCAAGGACAAGTAGGTAGCCCTCTATGCACTGAGGAATATCGAAGAGGAATGATTCAGCCATGAATGGGTAACGCCTGTTTTAGTATTTGTATGAGAACGATGCGCTCACAAGAGTGTGTTCAGGCACGTTTCAGCCTAGCCGCCGTCCACTGAATTGCGCCAACGACGCTCTGCGATCATTCGGCTGGGGTAACGCGGGTTGTTAATGGCAGTGACGAGCAGTTGGCGGGCCTTCAAGTAATTTACGAAAAGTTCATCTGTCGCGATCTGTCTGTTTGCCAAGGCACGAGCAATCTCAACGCCGACATCCTGCTCCGCCGCACCCCGAGGCAGCCACTTTTCTGCCGCGTCCTGGTCCAGCATGGTCAATTCGGGTCTTAGGGCCTGCTCTCGCTCAATGATTCCGAGAACGTTTGCCGCTACCCGGGCATTGAACTGGTCGCGGCCGGATAGCGCAGGTATCGCGCTCTCTCTGAGAAACTGTTTTACCGCGCGCAGTAACTCGTCGGCTGATACATCGGATTGTACGTCTGCCTCGGTGTCTTGCTTCATGACGCGTTCCATTCTTCTATCAGCAGTAATATATCCAGCTCAGCTTCGGAACGCCGGCGCGCTACCGCGGCCCGCTCAACGTCGCCCTGCCCACTATGCCAAAGTGCCCCCATGGTTTGGCATACGAGGCCCCAGCTGAGCGCGGCAAAGATTTCCCAGTAGCGGATGGCCTCCAGCGCGGGCGTCCAGCCAGCAATCGACTCATAGCCGGCAATGAGGTCCGCGTAGTGTCCGAACCCACCTACAGGCTTGTCGAGCTGCCCGAATCGCCAAACATTGGTGCAAAGGTAACCCAGATCCTCTTCCGCCGGTCCCTGATGAGTCAGTTCCCAATCCAGTACCCCCGCAAGACCGTTTTTATCTATGAGTAAATTTCCCGTCCTGAAGTCGCCATGCAGGAGTACACAGGGTGCCTCACTCGGAGCATGGTCCATTAGCCAGTTAAGCCCAAACTGCATAACAGGCGAAATGTCGCCAAAGGTGTGAAGCCGTTTCTGCGCGGCATCGAACCGTTTTTCCAACGTGGTCGGGCCAATCGTCTTTGGCAGTTGCGAACAGTCAATGGTGTGAATGCGCGCGAGTGCCTCGCCGCACTGATACGCTAATTGATTGCGCGCATCGGCATAGTCCTCATCTGCCAACCATCGCTGCGGAATGCTTTCCCCCGGTATGAAGCCCATCAGAAAAGCTTCGCCAATCGGGTGCGCCGAATCGAAAACGGCGTGCACTTGGGGAGCAGGCACATCAGTTTCATTAGCGAGACCGATCACAGCTGCCTCGTCAACAAGTGACAGCCCCAGAATATTGCCTTCCAGGTCGGCCACCGCGTCGGTCGAAAAAGGCCGTCGCCTGAGGATCAGCGGTGTTTCCCCCCACATTAAGCGCCAGGTTTCATTATTGGCACCACCGGATAATCGTGTCAGCTGAGCGACGCTTTCGCCGGGAATCGTCGCCGCTAGTTGCTCTCGTAGCGCACGATTCAGTAATTGCTTAAGGCCCTCGGGAGATGTCATGAATGCTTGCGCTCAGTGGGCAACATCAGCCTTTTTCAATCTGGAACGTGAGGCCTGCATGGTCACCCAGGCGTGCTATCAGCGCCTCGCCGAGAGCGGCTGCCGGTGTCCACAATCCACCGGAGGCAAGACCTGGGTTTTTCAAGAGGCAGATGGCAGCTTCAGCCAGCATTTTTGATGTCGAGCCGTAACCGGGATCTCGGTCACCCTGAACGCTGCTGATCATCAGCTCGCCCTCGCAATTCTCGCCGAGAAAAATCGCGTCATAAAAGCCATTTTCGCGTTCCTCTGAGCTGGGACCTTCACCAGGCTTTAAATCGCTCTTGGAAATCGAGTCGTCCTTGGCGATGTGCTCAGCTACGGCCTTACCTTCTTCGCCATCCCCAGTGAGCATCATCTCGTCGTAGCGAAAATCCTCGCCATACTGATGATTGAGTAAGAAGTTGGATCGATGCACGTTCTTGGTATTGATCGGTGCCATGAAGAACGGCGCGCTCCAGCTCTGGAGTTCAGAATCGTACTGAGGCGTCATGCCTGCGGGTTGCTCGGGGCCGGCAAAACCTTCCGTCAGTGCAAAGGGGTTAGTGAGGATACCGATAATTTCTGGGTTTGCCTTTGCCGCGGCCATTGTGGCGCGCATCGAAGCAATCGTGCCTCCTGAAAAGGTGCCGCTCATGGCGCGCATGCGGCCCTTAACGGTTGCGATGGGGTTCCCCGTGACTTTGATGGCATGCTGCTGCAGAAGGAATACGCCAAGATCAAACGGTATAGAGTCGAAACCACAGCTGTGCACGATACGCGCCCCCGATCGCTTGGCTAATTCGCCATAGGCCGCAATGGTGCCGTGCATCCAACTGGGCTCACCGGTGAGATCCACATAATCTGTTCCCCGCTCTGCACACTGCTTGACGAGTTCTTCACCATACAACTGATAGGGTCCCACTGTGGTGATAACAACCTTGCACGCGTCGACCATTTGGGTGATGGAGACTGGATCGTCCACATCGACTGCCAAAAGAGCGACGTGCTCACTGATGCTCAGCTCTTCGCGCACCGCGGTGAGTTTTTCCAGGGAACGCCCTGCCATGGCCCATTTCAGTGCTGAGTCGCCATATTGGCGGGCAAGGTATTCCGCTACGAGGCGGCCGGTATAGCCCGAGGCACCGAATACAATGATATCGAAGGATTGGTTGGAGACAGACATGGGGCGGTCGCTCTTTGCTATGAGTTAGGGAAAGCAAGGGTAACCCCTACATCACTTCTGTGGAAATGATCTACCGGTGCTTACCAGAGAGCCAGAGAGTCGCTGCCGGTTGGTCAGACAGTAGCCCCCGGCGCCTATCTGCACTCGGGGCGAGAGGGGTCATGCTTCATCCTTGAACTGTGTTGTCAAAACAGGATGCAAGGTTTGGGCGAAAATTACCGAGGAGTCATCGACCGCGCTTATGATACGGGCATGAGCAACGAGTCTATAACGCGGGCTGCCATCCAGCGCCTACTGACGTCCATCGAAATGCGCGATCTGCGAGCTGTCCGTGAAGCACTGCATCCTGACGCGACGTGGCAGAACGTACCCCATCTACCGGCCGGGGATCGCGACGCCATCATGCATTTGCTGCACCCTATCTTGTGCTGGTCGGATCGAGTTCAGTGGGACGTATTGTCCTCGAGCGTGAGCGGCACAATGGGCTGGTATGAGCGATTGGATCGGTTCTGGTTGGCGGGGACCGAGTACGCCGTGCCTTGCAATGGCGTGCTCACGGTGGATCCGGTATCTCAGACGGTGCTGTCAATGCGCGATTATGCTGATGTGGGCGAATGGCGAAGCAGAGTGGAACCGGCGCTTAACGCATTGGCTAATCGCGATGCTGAAGCAGTGGTGGCGCGTCACCTTGAAGCCGTCAAACAGAGGGACCCCGTTAAAATGGCCGCTGATTACCACCTCGACGCCACGCTGCAACGTGCCAACGCGCGATATTGCGGCTGGTATGCCATCGCGGACTATTTTGGATCTATGCCCTCCCGTCTGGGTACCCGGATCTTATCTGTCGGCATGATTGAGTCACCAGAGCCCGGTAGCGCAAAAGTGAGCTGGGAGATCGCGCAAGGCGCTGCTGCTACCGCCTCGGGTACCGATACTTTTAGGGTTACTGATGGCCGCATTTCCCACCAGCTTACCGAGTTGGACGGGGCTGATTTCTAACCTTTGGGTCAGGAGCGATGGGTAGCATGACGGCAGCGCTACCCATCACCATCTGCGCGCGCTTGCTGATTGCGCGCGGTTTATTGTGTGCTGGCCCACTCAGCCATGGTGTCTTTGAGTATATCGAGAGGCATCGCCCCGTTCATCAGCACTGCTTCATGGAAGTCCCGGAGGTTGAACCGTTCCCCCAGCGTCTTCTCGGCATCCTCGCGCATGGCCAGCAAGGCGAGCTGGCCGGTTTTGTAGGCTGTGGCTTGCCCTGGCCAGACCACGTAGCGTTCTATCTCTCGAGTCACCTCCTGATCTGTCATGCCGGTTTTGGAGATCATGTATTGGATCGCCTGTTCACGGCTCCAGCGCTTTGCATGCATGCCGGTATCGACCACCAATCGAACCGCGCGAAACATCTCTGCCTGCAATCTGCCCAGATCGCCCAGTGGGTCGTCGTCGTAAAGGCCCATATCGGTTTTGGCGATGCGTTCGGAGTAGAGCGCCCACCCTTCCGAGAAAGCATTAAAGGGGGACAGTCGTCTGAGGAGCGGCACGCCCTCGATGAGCTGCGAGGTCGAAATCTGGAAATGATGACCGGGTGAGCCCTCGTGAATCATGAGGGTCGGAAGTGTCCAGCGGGGATTGTCAGCCGTATTTTTTTGGTTGATGTAAAAGCGGCCCGGTCTCGAGCCATCCAGTGCCGGACCATTGTAGTAACCGCCGGGAGATGAATCCTGAGAGTATTCGGGCACTCTTACGATCTCCAGGGGTTGCGGCGGGATGGTAATAAAGTAGTCCGCCGCAATGGCGATGACCTTTTGGTCAAATGCTTCGAGGTAGGCAATCATTTCGTCGCGACCCTCGTCAGTATTCGGGAACTGGTGAGCAGGGTCGGTCATTAGCATCCGAATGCGGCTGGCAAAGTCCTCTCCGCCAATACCCTGGCTATCCAGGATGTCGAGCATTTCTCCTTCTATGCGGTCTACTTCTGCAAGGCCTGTCTGATGAATCTGATCGGCAGAGTACTGTGTGGTGGTGTTGGACCGCAGATTCGTTGCGTAGATGGCCTCGCCATCGGGCAGTCGCCAGATTCCCGCATCATGGGTGGCTTCTGGCAGCATGGATTCAAACAAGGTAATCATAGCCTCGTACCCGGGAATGACCTCGGTAGCAACCAGTCGCGTTGCTTCCGCCATCATCGTAGCGGCCGTCGCCTCGTTGACGTCGTCAAGTGTCTCGAGTTTCGGTTGCAAGGTTGTGACTAATGGGTTCTGGTCAGCGCCCGCCTCGATAAATTTGTTCATCCCCACCAGCGCTTTTTCGATCACAAAATCAGGAGGGATCACGCCGTTGGTGCGATCATCGATTACCCGGGCGTGGGTCTCGCGAAGTACTCGACCAAACTCTGCCAGACGAGATAGATATCGGCGGACACTTTTCTCGTTCTTGATTACGTGGGTGTCGGTTAAAAACTGCGGCATGTTTACGGTGACACCCGAAATCTGATTCACCCGATAGCCGCGATACCGGAGTTCTGCTTTGCGCAACAAGTCGTCAAAAAACCATGCCGCAATTTTCCAGGTGAGCAATTCCTGCCCGGAGAGGCCCTCTGGCCCGTAGGTAGTTAACCCCGTTCGCGCTTTCTGCAATGCTGCAATGCTGCGCTCTTCCTCTTCCCGAGTATAGTCCGCCAGCTTGCCGCTGTGAAAGTCGAGTGGCGTGTTGTCGATGACACCGAGATAAGTGAGCAGCTCGGGCGAATCAATGGCCAACTCAAAGGTGACTTTGTTGATGTAATTGTTGACGCCAACCGGCGTAAACCAGAACCACATCGAAGCACCGGCTACCCCAAGGACCAACGCCCCCAAAAGGCCAACAATGCCTCGTTTCAACCATCTCATCGCCAGCATCCTGTCACATCAAAACATGTATTGTATGCCAATGGCGGCTAATTCAATGCGCGCAGGTATTGGGCTCCCGCCTTGAAGTAAGGGAGGTGGATTCAGGCCGCCTTATCAGCGTTCACGGTTTCGATATTGAGCTGGCCGGCAAGTCCGGCGGTGCGGTGCACGCTGATCTCACCGTACGCTGGCAGTTGAATCATCTCAAACATAGCGGTGCGGGAGGGGTACATGGCGATCGCGACCTGATCCCACAGATCTTCCACCTCACCCAGCATGAGGCGCGCAACATCCGCGCCAAAAATCAGTTTTCCTCCTACCTGAGTGATCACCTTGGCAACGCCCCCGGCATAGATTTGGTAGGCCTCGCGTCCGGTTAATTGCGTTTTGCGGCCGTCTTCATACTCCGCGTGATCTTTAAATTTGAGCAGGTTAACCATGAATATCGGTCCTTCTGCGCCCGGGGCGAGAAATCCCTCGATTTGTTCCGGATTCGGTATAACGGCGTTGTGTACTTCCATCATGTACTCCTGACAGCTGACTTGGGGAATCTTCTTCGGCTTGCTGGGAATAGGGTGACTATGGCTCCGTAAGGCCCGCACTTGCTGGTATTGGCTTTGGACACCCCCCCACCTGCATCGACCTAAAAACTCCGGCGCGGATTGCTCTTACCCTTATTATGGCATAAAATATGCCAAAAGTAGTAAAGCTTAACTGCCAAGGGTAGCGCCATGCATCTCCTCCGGACGCCAGATTCTAGATTCGAGGGCTTGCCCGAATACCCTTTCGAGGCACATTACACCGAGATTGACTCGGGTGAGGGCGAAGCACTTCGCATCCACCATATTGATGAGGGTGACCCGCATGCCCCCATCGTTTTGTGTCTTCATGGGCAGCCCAGTTGGAGCTATTTATATCGAAAAATGGTACCGCTTTTGGTCGAGTTGGGCCTGCGCGTTATCGCCCCAGATTTGCCGGGTTATGGAAAATCAGACAAACCTGCTGCTCGCGAAGACTTTAGCTATCAGCGTCAGGTCGATTGGATGGGCCAATGGCTTGCGACCAACGATTTTGGTGACATCACCGTGTTTGGTCAGGATTGGGGAGGGCTGATCGGGTTGCGCATGGTCGTCGATCAGCCCCATCGTTTTTCTCGAGTGGTTGTGGGTAATACCGCGCTCCCCATCAATCCTGACCTTGATCTCGCCATTGTCGAAAAGGTAATGCAATTTCGCACAGACGGACAGAGATTGAGCTTCCCACAGATGGCAAGGGCGCTATCACGGCTGCGAGGCATGAAAGCTGACCCCAGCGCCTTTCCGATGGGGTTTGCCCACTGGCAGAAATTCTGCTGGGAAACGCCAGATATGCCTGCTGGGTTTCTGATGGAGATGATGGTCAGTCGTCCTGCGACCTGGAAGGTCGCTCCCCGTGTCCTGCTGAATCACATTTTCGGAACCTCTTTACCCCCTCTCAGTCCACTGGGCCGGGCCTACGAGGCTCCTTTTCCTGACCCGACCTTTAAGATGGGCCCACGAGCCATGCCCAGTCAGGTTCCGACGCTACCAACCGATCCCTCGGTTGAGGCGCAGGCAAGGGCTTGGGAGTTCTTTGATCGGTTCGACCAACCTTTTCTGTGCCTATTTACCGGAGACGACCCAGTGACGAGGGGAATGGAGCGAATCTTCATCCAGCGTGTGCCCGGAGCGGCAGGACTCCCGCATCAGGTCTTTGACAGAGGCGGTCATTTTTTGCAGGAGGCGCGACACATCGAAATCAGCAAGGCGATAAGCGATTTGATAAAGCACACCTAATATCCAGACCCCGCTCTCACGTCGTCCTCCTTTGCCTTGGGAATTTAGGGCTAGAGGGAATATCTCGGCCCGGGTAGAGGAATCCTATCCAGGATCATCCCCGCGCTTTTCTTTCGCTTGTTATCCGCAGACTTGACTTCGTTATCATCAACCCTGGATGGGGGCGCTCAGGAACGAACAATATGTTAGGGGGTTACGATGATGGATACCGTCAATACAGAAGTGGTTGTGGTAGGTGGTGGTGTCGTCGGGGTGGCTGTTGCCAGACAGTTCGCGATGCGGGGCGCCCAAGTTATTTTGATCGAAAAGGAATCCAGCTTGGGTTCTTGCACGAGTGCGCGCAACAGTGGGGTGATTCACGCAGGTCTTTATTACACCGAATATTCCTTGAAAGAGAAGTTGTGCCTAGTAGGGAAGGAACTTTTATACCAGTACTGCGCAGATAAAGACATTCCACATAGCGCGATTGGGAAATGGATTGTCTCAGCCCCGGGGCAAGAGTCCAGGCTGGAGGAGATCTATCAGCGAGCGCTGAGCAATGATGTGCCAATTAGTCGACTTTCCGCTGCGGAGATGCGAAGGGAGGCGGCCGAATTAGCGTGCTCGGCTGCGTTAGAGAGTACTTCTACGGGCATCGTCGATGTGCAGCAATTAGTTCACTCTCTCTCTCTGGATTTTGAAGAGGCAGGTGGCTTGGTCCATTGCCGAGCTCGAGCAACATCGCTGGCAGTGGATGGCCGCAAAGCCATTTTGACGATTGAAGACGGCACTACCATAGTGGCCGACTTGGCAATTAATGCGGCTGGACTCAACGCTCTAGAACTATTGCCAGACCCTATGTCGCCTGACTTGGAAAACTACTATTTAAAAGGGAGTTATTTCTCCTACTCGGGTGGTGTTCCATTCAGGCGCCTTGTGTATCCGCTCCCTGCGGCGGGTGGGCTAGGTATTCATCTGACCTTTGACCTATCGGGTGCAGCCACATTTGGACCCAATACAGAACCGGTGGGTGCTCCTGAGTTTTCTGTAGCTGAATCTGATGTGCATGCATTCGTCAACGCGATAGTGCACTACTGGCCGAATTGCGACCCCAGTAAACTGAGCCCCGCTTACTCCGGAGTCCGGCCCCAAATCATCGGCAGAGATGGCGTGGTAAACGATTTTATTTTTTGGGGGAAAGAAATTGATCCGAAATTTCCGGTGCTGTCGCTACTGGGTATCGATTCACCAGGACTGACGTGTTGTCTTGCTATCGCCGACCAAGTCTTTGAGTTGGCGCAATGAACCCTAAATCAAGGTGACATGTTTGAGCGGGTCGTCCCCATGGATCAAGGTGTGGAATGCCTCGGCTAATCGCTGGCTTTCACGCACACAGATTTCCCAATACGCCACCCGCTCATCGGGTTTCATTGAGCGGAAATCTCCTCTGTCAGGAATCTTTCCGCGAGGCAAGCCAGCGAGAAATGAGTCACTGGGGCACAGCAGCACCAGATTGTCCATTTTCGGGACGTAAGCCCGCCGCCAGCGCAGCATCTTATCGAACCATCCCGGTGTTAGCGTGGCATTGAAATGCGGGTAGAGCACTAAGCCCTGTGGCTGTTTGCCCCTCAGAGAAAAGTGATAGTCAATGATGCCTCCGTCCCAGAAAGGACCGTCCCCAGCTCCCGGAATACGCTCCTCACACTCCATCAGAAAGGGGATGGCGCCACTCGCTTTCAGCGCGGGGATCACATTGTCATGGGTCAGTGGTACGGTTTCGGTGTTGAAGCCGTCAGCGAAAGGTGGTGCTTTCAGCATTCGCTGGCAAAAAACCACTCGCTGAAAAAAAGTAGCGAGGCCTGAGCGATTCACCGCATTGGCCAGCGTTGCGCCACTCATCCCCGCAATCAGCGAAAGTCCGTCCCGGCCTCTGACCGTGCGCTTAGCGCGAGCGGTAACGATGGCATTGTGCCATCGTGGATGATCTACCAGGTGCTCTATCCCGCGCGCTCCCAACGCCTCGCGCAGCATCTGCTCCGCGACGCCGCTGACCTCTTGTGGTGTTGGGCGCGCAACGCTGTATTCCTGATAAAGATAAGACTTCTGTAGACGCTGGATTGCGGCGACGGCGTTCGGTTGACTCAGGCAGGCGTGTCGCCAGGTCCCGATCGAGGAGCCCAGCAAAGTGAGTTGTGGCACATCAGCTAGCAAATCTGCCGCGAGGACCTGATCCAACTCTGACAGAATGAGCCATTTAGGACCGCCAGAGGCTCCCACTAGGGTGCGGAAAGGCGCCCGCTTCCAACCTGCTGAGCGGATCTGTTCAGCAGCGGCGCTGCCCATAAAAATCGATAGCGGCTGGTCCATTTCTCTGGCTGTTCTACCGTTGCGTCCGCGATGAGGGACGTCATCATCTCCACTAGACCAGTGTACCTAAATGGTGGGTGTGCAGGATAAGGTGCGTGTCTAGGATGTCCGGATAAAACCGGCACGGTATTTGCATCGTTTTGTTTGGGCCTGCAATCAATGTCGAGGGCAGCGTGAGTAGGGTAATGGTGCCTTGCTGTCGGCCTGCGATAAATAAACCGGTTCAGTGGGCAAATGAGGAAAAGCAGTATGGTAATCAGGATGAAGCCGCAGGCTTATGGCAGGAATAGCGGCGTGTCGGCCCATGGAGCGTGATCAACGTCACACTAGTCACGCCCGCTCGGCAGTCGTGGCGTTTGCTCGAGAGCAGCGGTTGCCGGAGTCTTTTGAAGTCGGATTTTTCGACTGGTATGCCGGTGCCGTGGCGCACTTTGCTAAGAGGGTTGAAGCGAGTAATGGAGCCCTTTTGGTAGGCGTCAGTGGTTGCCAGGGCTCCGGGAAAAGCACCTTGGCCAAAGCGATGGCGGAGGTGGCGACATCTGCCTATGGAGTGCCGGCGATTGCCCTGTCTCTGGATGATTTTTATCTGACTCGGGCTGCCCGCCGGATACTCGCCGAGCGGGTGCACCCATTGTTTGGGACGCGCGGCGTTCCGGGCACACATGACCTCGAATTACTCGCTGAAACCCTCGGACAGTTGGCTGAATGCCATGACGGGGTGGCCCTGCCTGCCTTTGATAAAGCGCGCGATGATCGCACTGGCATGGTGCACTGGCGCCAAGTTGGTGCGCCAGTTCGATTGATTTTCCTGGAAGGGTGGTGTGTGGGTATACCACCTCAGGCGGAGGCTGAGCTGGATCAGCCCGTGAATGAGATCGAAGCCGAATGGGACCCAGATCAAGTCTGGCGTCGGGAGGTGAATCGGCAACTGGCAGGGGGCTATAGCGCGCTCTTTGAGACATTGGATGCACTCCTATTTCTGCGAGCACCCAGCTTTAACGCCGTGTTTGAGTGGCGCTGGGAGCAGGAGCGAAAGTTATCTGACGCGCTACGAGCAGCACGGCGCGATGCTGTCGATACGACCATGAGTCGAGAGCAGGTGGCCGACTTTGTTCTGCACTATCAACGTCTCACTGAGCACGCCCTGTCAACACTCGCCAAGCGATCAGACGTCGTGTGGGCGTTGCAGAGAGATCGGTCGGTGCGCCAAATGCAGATGATGGCGGTAGCGGCATGAGCGTGGCTGTGATCTATACGGATTTGGACGGCACGCTGTTGGACCATCACACCTATTCGGCGGATGCAGCCAAACCAGCGCTGGCGGCGCTTCGCAAGCGAGGTGTGCCTGTTATCCCCTGTACGAGTAAAACCCGGGCAGAGACGGTGCACATCGCCGCTGAGTTGGGGTTGGATGGTCCCATGATCGTGGAGAACGGTGCCGCGGTCTGGATCCCCGAGCATTGGAAATTGTCACGGACCGACGGCGCGCTTTCAGATGAATCTGCCTGGTGCCACAGTTTCGGACTCTCGCGGGGCATGATCCGCCGCCAATTGGCCATCCTCAGTATCGAATGGGGCAACCGTTATCAGTCACTCTGTGACCTGTCTGATCGACAGGTGATGTCGATCACTGGTCTCGACGCCGCAAGCGCGCCACGAGCCCGGGAGCGTCATTACTGCGAGACCCTGGTGTGGCTGGGAACGCCCGCCGATCGAATCGCCTTTGCAGAGCAGGTCGAGGCTTTGGATATGCGGTGTGTTCAGGGAGGGCGTTTTGTGCACGTTCTCGCGTCGGGCGGTAAGGCAGAGGCGGTGAGATGGCTGCACCATAAGATTCGAGCAGAGTGGCCGGCGTTTCGAGGTGCTGTGAGTGTGTCAGCAGGTGACGCCGAAAATGATGTGGCAATGCTGGAGGTGACGGACCTCGCGCTGCTGGTGCGCTCCCCCGTTTTTGAGCTCCCAAACCCAAAGAGAGCAGGGGGCATCGTGATCAGTGATCAAATTGGGCCCGCCGGCTGGGCTGAGGGAATTGAGATGCTGATAGAGCGCTTGGAAGAGGAGGAAGACCGTGGCCGACTTTTATCACAACGGCACGATCACAACGCTGCATAACCCGGGAGAAAGGTCGACGGAGGAGCTGGAAAGGAACAGTTACTCTCGCTCAGCCGCTTTAATCTTGTCGTCAATCACAGCTGGCGGGAGCCGATTACTGACACTCCATTAGCGGAGGATCTGGTTGAAAGGACATTAGTCCCCTACCAAACACTCTGGATTACCAACACCTGATCTCTCTTATAGATGGCCTTCAAGCTGCGCTCGGCATGCCCGGCTTCTCAATCTCCTCTGTCTGTTAACGTGTTGGTCGCATAACGCGCCCTCAGCGATGGAGGTATGATTCAGGCGGTTGCCTTGGTCAAGGTTGATTGGAGCGATGAGCATGCCTTCGAAAGTAGCAGGGAAAATTCACTCGGCGCGCCATGGGATGATACTCATCCTGCTTTTGCTGGCGCCGCTGCCCGCCTGGACATGGTCGGACCATGCGAGCCTGGTTTGGCCACTGCTGAGGAGCCAGCCAGACATTGCGCGCGGTGATGTGATCGCAGAGCCTCTCGAGGCGTTTCTGAGGGCTGAGAGGGCTTCGATAGCGCGGACCTTGTCTGAGGTTGAGTCCTGGGCTTTGCAAACCGTACACCACTACCCTCCTACGCCTGAGGATTTGCGGTGGCACGAGGACACCGAGCCAACACGCGCGCATTTTTTCGCGGCAATCAGGGTCAATCCAAGCTTGCCCTATCCACTTTTTGTGAGCCTGTCACCTGATCAACCTGCGTTAACGACAGATCTCCTGCCCTGGACATCGCTCAGTTTTTTGCGAGGCGGCGCCTCGCAACAGGTGTCCCGTTACAGACAGCTCAAGGAAGCCGAGGCGGTCGGCATTGCAGAGGTGCTGGCGAGTGCAAGCGATGAGCCGGACTTAGGTATGGACATTGGGTTATTTGAGGACAACGGGACTGATTTTGGTGAACGCTATGGTTTTGGCAGCCAGCCGTTTGGAAATCCCAATCTCGATTACGGTTCACAGGCGCCCTTTCATATGGGTTTTTACCACCTCGACTGGCTTACCCGGGCGGCCCAACCCGATTTGCTCCGAACTTATCCCCTCTGGCGAGTCGCGCTATATGGTGAGTTGGCAGAGTTAGCTTTTCGCACCGGCCACCCCTACTGGGGTTGGCGCTTTTTGGGATGGGGTCTGCACTATGTGGGTGATCTCACTCAGCCTTATCATGCTATTCCGCTCCCCGGTGTAGATACTGCCGGGGCGTTGTGGTCGGTCATTCTCGGCAGGACGGGAGATATGGTACAGCGAGTATCGAACCGGCATGGCGTGATTGAGTCTTATCAATATCAACGATTGATGCGCGCCCTTAGGGAGGAAGACTGGACAGATCCGATCTTGAGTGCGATTGCTGATCACGCCGACGATGAGCCACTGGATTACGAGCCATTTATCATGGCGTTGACGGCGGACTCGGTTGCTGCCGCGGCTGACTTTGATCAAGCCATAGCGATGTTTGTGCCGCCTCGCTTTGTGACAGACCCCAGATTTGAGTGGACCGGATCCGGGATGGAGCCTGAGATCGTGTCACGGGTACGAGATTACAGTGGTAAGGCAGGTATTGCTGGCCTGGATACGGCCGTAGTGTCTCAGCTTCGAAGGTTCTCCGAGGTGGCGAGCCGCTGGATTGCCCGGGGCGGTGTGATTACTCCGCGTAAAGACGATGGCCAACCCTGATTTTCCATGAGGAGCGCAAAGGATATGTTTGAGCTCGACCCACGACTGAGCGCGGATACTTATTTTGTAGGCAGTACAGCCCTTAGCAGCGTATTGCTGATGAATGATGCCCGCTACCCGTGGCTGATACTGGTCCCAGAGCGGCAATCTGTTACTGAGGCTTTCGATTTGCTGGAGGCGGATCAGGCGGCATTGTGGCAGGAATCCATGCGGCTTGGCGCGTTCATGAAGCGCCATTTCAGAGCAGATAAGCTCAACATTGCTTCATTGGGTAACCAGGTCGCTCAACTTCACATTCATCACATCGTGCGATTTCATCATGATCTGGCCTGGCCAGGTCCTGTCTGGGGTATTGGGGTTGCCGTACCGTATGCCGAGGCTGAGGCTGAAAGGTGCCTCTCGGCCTTGCGCGAAGCGTTGGCGCACGAACTGCCACTCTTATCGCCGATTCAGTCATGAGTGTGCGCGTCTTGTTTGTATGCATGGGGAATATCTGTCGCTCACCCACGGCGCATGCGTTATTTCGGCAACAAGTTGATGAGGCGGGCCTCGGCGACAGCATGACAATTGATTCCGCAGGCACCCATGCCTATCACGTGGGCAATGCACCTGATGCAAGAGCCACCTCGACAGCACTCAGGCGGGGTATCGACATGACTGATTTGCGTGCCCGCCAGATCGCTCTCGATGACTTCACCTGTTTCGACTACATTCTGGCAATGGACAGTGACAATCTGAGCGCAATGGAGACATTATGCCCTGCTGCTGAGCGCCCGCGGCTGTCACTGATGCTGGACTGGACCTCGGGGTGGGGCAAGGAAGTGCCGGACCCCTACTATGGGGGGGACGAGGGATTTGAGCGTGTCTTCGATATGTTGGCGGATGCCTGCCGCGGTTTGCTTGAGCAGATTGTCACTGACCACGCGCTTCCAGATATCGGGCAAATAGACTGATGACGGCATCGTTGCGGCCATGAGATGTCTACTCCAGCGAGTGACTGAAGCCGCTGTGATGGTGGAGGGCGCGGTGGTGGGTGAGATCGGTAAGGGTCTCTTGGTCTTCGTGGGGATCCAGCCATCCGACGACGCACTGATCGTCGAGCGAACCGCAGAGCGGTTGCTAAATTACCGTGTCTTCTCAGATGCGATGGGAAAAATGAATCTGAATGTGGTTCAGGCAGAGGGGTCGATCCTGCTGGTATCCCAGTTCACGCTGGCCGCCGACACCTTCAGTGGTAATAGACCCGGCTTCTCCACGGCAGCATCGCCGGAGCAAGCAAGTCAATTATTCGGCGATCTGACGGCAGCGCTGCTCGGTAGTCCTGCTCCCGTGGAGACCGGAGTTTTTGGCGCAGATATGCAAGTCAGTCTGGTCAACGATGGTCCGGTGACGTTCCTGCTGGAAATCTGAGCGTTGGGAAAGATGTTGCTTAGCGGATAGGTGTGAAGCGGACATTGTCGATTCGGAAGCGATCGCCGTCGTGGACTTGAGACCAGATTACCAGGCCGGTATTTACATTCGAAATGTCGAGGCCCTGTGCTTCAAGTGTGCTGATAGGGACGGAAATCGTGGTCCATTCCTCGTTGCTGATATCGAAAAAGTAGTCCCCGGAAGTGCAGGGGTAAAAGCAGTCCAGTTTGATGGCGTATTGACGCGAGCCACTGACATGTTTGATGTCAAAATTGAGTGACTCATAGTGGGATAGGTCTAATCCTGAGTAACTCTCCATGAATAAGCCGGCAAAGGCGGCTCCATACGGATAGTAGGCCTCCAGTACTTTTCCCCGCTCCACATCATCCGTCATCACCCAGTCGATACTGGGGCACGCGTCCCCGCCATCGTTTTCACACACCCCCCAGCCGATCGCTTCATCAAAAGCGCCGATGCCTCGATCCATCAGTGAAGTAAGCTCGCCGTTTCGAAAAATCCAAATAGTTTCCGCCGCAGTATTCGATCCGGCGGAATGCTCGCACTCCCCTGCTTCTGGCAGCCCATTTTCGGTGTGCGCGGGGCTCTCGCAGAGTGTGCCGATGTCGGACGGATCAGCGTAGGTCAGCCCATAGCCTGGTGGAAACAGCTCCGCGTTGACCGGTTTGTCAGCCCCCAGCGCGTTGGTGGCGGCCCCGGGCCAGGCAAAGGGGAGGGTGCCCGAAAAATCGGAAGCTGTTCCGTCTGCGCGTGTGAGCAGCACGTCGACGATTCCTTGCCCCTCGGTGCCGGGTAACCAAGCGGCGACAACTGCGTCTGACTGGTTGATTTCGGGGTTGACCCACAGGGGACGCCCCGACATCAGCACGGTGATCACGGGTATATTTCTCTCCCTGAAGGACTGCAGGTTGGACAGTGGTCGCGATCTGGAGGCAGGCCAGTCAAGGTTGTTCAGGTCTCCCTGCCCTTCTGCGTAAGGGTCTTCTGCCAGCACTACAAAAATAGCGTCTAGGTCGAGCTCCTCAGCAAAATTACCGGACGCGGAAAAGTGCAATGAACCTCCAGCTGCTTGTATTGCGGAAGAAAATGCGGTCCGAATCGTCGTCGCGCCAGGGAAATCATCGTTGCTGGTTCCCGTACCTTGCCAGGTGACCGACCACCCCCCAGCTTGATGGGGAATACTGTCCGCCGCTGAGCCGGCCAGAGCAATGTGGCCAGCAGCCGATACGGGCAGCGCCTGCTTGTTATTTTTCAGCAGTACCAGCGATTTGTGCACAGCGGCACGAGCCAGCGACCGGTGTGTCGGGCTACCCAATGTGGAGGCAGGCACGCCTCGATTAACGGAGTGGTCTGCATCTAACAGACCTAGCTGATGTTTGAACTCGAGAACGCGTAATACTGCCTCGTCTAATCTCTCCGTACTGATATCACCGCGTCGTATTTCCTCAAGTAAATTGGTCCGCAAGGCTTTCCAATCGTAGGGTGTCATGCTTAGGTCGATACCTGCGTTGAACGCTCTGGGACAACTGGCAGCGGTGCATCCGGGCACTTGCGCGATGCCGTTCCAATCACCGACCACAAGTCCTCGAAAGCCTAATTGCGCGCGTAATATATCTGTCAGAACGGCTCGATTTCCGTGAATTTTTTCCCCGCGGATGCTGTTGAAGCTAGCCATGACGGAGAGCACCTGAGCATCAATGGCGCCCTCATATCCGGAGGCATGATGTGTGAGCAATTGAGCGTCGTCGACGGTCGTATTCCCCTGATCGATGCCCCGCTCTGTACCTCCGTCCCCGATAAAATGTTTGGCGGTCGCGGCGATCCCTTCTCGTTGGATGGCTGAAACCATGGCATGTGCGTAGGAGCGGACAAGATCAGAATCGTTGCTGTAGCTCTCGTAGCTCCTGCCCCACCTCAGGTCCTGGGCCTGGGCGACGGTAGGCCCAAAGATCCAGTCAATGCCCGTTGCGGCGACAGCCCTCGCCGTGGCGGCGCCAATTTGCTCAATCAGTGCAACGTCGTTTGCTGCGCCCAGACCAATGTTGTGAGGAAACAAGACGGCACCCCTCACGTTGTTATGTCCGTGCACTGCATCCGTTCCCCAAACAATGGGGATGCCCGCAGAACCCAGCGACGTATCCAGAGAAGCCTTCCGGATCGCTGTGGCGAAGTTTCGCCACTCTTCAACAGACGCTGACCTGCGCCCGTTGGGGTAGGACCCGCCGCCGTTCAAGACGCTACCAATGCCAAAGCGGCGGATATCGTCCAGTGAGATGCTGGATATTTCTGCCTGAATTAACTGCCCTACTTTTTGTTCGGTTGATAATCGGGAGAGGATGTCAGCGGGAGAGGAACCCAGCACGCCATTCTCGTTAAGCGCAGCGTCGGCGTTGGTAGCCGCATTGATGGCTGCCAGCAGTCCGCGAAAGCGTTGAGAGGGGTCAGCGCTGGCTTGCAATGCGGCACAGAGAGTTAGGGCAAGCAGGATGCTGGTCTGTAGTCGCATATTTGAGTAAGTGTGCTCCATTTTACGTAACGACCATTTTCTGATCAGCTGGAGATGGCAAGTGCGACTCCACATTCGGTTCCTGTGTCAGGTCGCGATACCGCCCGGGGTGAGCAACGCACTCCAAACGATGCTGGGCAAAGTCCGGTTGAATCCATGCAATCCAAGCGTTGCGGTGAGTCTGAACGATTGCCTACGACGGATAACCCTATTTGAGATAGACAGGTTCTGGGATCCGGTAATCAGGCTTGTGTTGCTATACCGCGCGGCACTTTACCGGATCGGGCGCCTCGGGTTGATGGCGGTTGTCGATAACGCATCAAGGATGCACTTTGACCGGTAGCGAGGAGTAGCCGCGAACAAAGTTCGACAGCACTCGCTCCGGCTGGCCCACCACCTCCACTCGAGAGAATCGCTGGAGGATTTCCTCCCACAGGACGCGCAGTTGCATCTCACCCAATCGGTTGCCCATGCATCGGTGAATGCCAAAACCGAATGAGAGGTGATAGCGCGGGTTGGTGCGATCAATAATGAATTCGTTGGGCCGGTCGATGGCAGTCTCGTCATGGTTGCCAGACAGATACCACATAACGACCTTATCCCCCTTGCGGATCGTCTTGCCCGCCAACTCGATATCGCGTGTGGCGATACGGCGCATATGCATAAGAGGGGTTTGCCAGCGAATAATTTCTGACACCATGCTGGGAATCAGACTAGGGTTGGCCTTGAGTTTGGCATACTCGTCAGGATTTTCGTTGAGCGCTAGCACGCCGCCAGAGATCGAGTTTCTCGTTGTATCGTTGCCGCCTACGATGAGCAGTATGAGATTACCCAAGTACTCCAGCGGGTCGTCAACCATGTCGTGCGTCCTGGGATTGGTGGCCAATAGACTGATGAGATCCATCGTGTCCGCGGGGTTATCCTTGCGCTGTTGCCACAGTTTTGTGAAATAGGCCAAGCATTCCTGCAGGGCCGCAGTGCGCTCATCTACGTCCCCGTCACTCCCCGTCGCACCTGGCAGCGAGGTGGCCATGTCTGACCAATAGGGCAGCTTGTGGCGGTCCTCAAAAGGAAAGTCGAAGATGGTCGCCAGCATCTGTGTTGTGAGGTTGATCGAGACCTTCTCCACCCAGTCGAATGTCTCGCCAACGGGCAACGCCTCTAAAATGTGAACCACGCGTTCGCGAATGAGTCCCTCGAGGTCAGCTAAATTTCTGGGCGCCACCACCCCTTGAACGGCGGCGCGCTGAACATCATGAACGGGGGGGTCCATCGCGATAAATTGGCGCACGGGCAAGTCGTCTCCGTAATCGCCGATGGTAATGGCCGGCTCTGACGAAAACGCTTCATGGTTGCCATCGACGGCGGTGATATCCTGAAATCGCGTGACAGACCAGAAGCCGCCGAATAGTTCGTTTTCACTCCAGTGCACGGGGTCTTCTTTTCTGAGGCGGGCGAAGTAGGGGCGCCAGGAATCGTTTTGATAGAGGGAGGCATCGCTGACGTCGATGGATTCCAGCGGCAATTTCTCAACTTCCAAGGCAGTTGAACCGTTCATAACGACTCCTATCGTGCTGGTACTCGGCGTATCGTAGATGGGGTGCACGCCGCTACACAGATCAATTTTTTGAGTACCAGAGTGCCTGAACCCACTGCAATACCGCAAGCCATCCAGTCGCTGAAGACGATTCATTCCGCTTGGGCGGGTTGTCTCCCGATGGTCTGAGAAGGTGGCGAACAGGGCGTTGTGAGAGGGCGGTTACGACCTATCGGGCTTTGCCGGCAGGTGTCTGCGGAAAATATTCAGGGTCGCGGCACGTTATGCAGTGGTGGCTGCCGAGTGCCGCACTGCTGTCACCCTCGCCGCGGAGTAACGCAGGGGCAGCCATTCCGCTGGCGTCAATGATTTTCTGAATCATGGGAATAATGTCTTGTCGCACCAGTCCGACGGGCGCTCCTGGGTCAGTCCGACTGTAATCATCTATCGCGACGTAGCCCCCAATCCCCCGGTCAACATCGATAAAGCTTATAGATCCAAAAGCGCCCGGATCATCATAGACGTTTGCGTTTTGAGACGAAATCCACCAGCCCATGCCATAGGGCGTGGGATTCTCTGCGACCTGACTGCCGCGGTTCTCTCGCATTTCCGCTAGTGCTGCCGCGGAGAGGATTTGTTGGTCACCACAATAGCCGCCATTGAGATGCACTTGAAGCAGCTTTGCGTAGTCCGAAAGCGTCGTAATAGCACCGCCTTCGATGTTGGGGTTGTGTCGACCGGCAAGGCTGTCGGGCGAACCGTTCCATTGGTCGAGGTCTTGCCACATGTTGCCGAAGGTGAAAACGTCTAACTCACAGGGTTCTGTTAAGTACTCATCCACCAATTGATTCCAGGTGCGATTTGCCGTGATAGCGGCTGCGACGCCCGCCAGCTGCCATTGGCTGCCTCCATAATCAAATATTTGTTTGGCGGGTTTACTGCCCAGAAGCTCTGTGCCGAGCAACGTCTGGCCGCAGGTTTCGAACTCTGTGTCAGCCTCAAACTGGAACTGGCACAGGTGGGCGCCGTATAGGAGTAACGAGTCCAGTCCAGGAATACCCGAGGTGTTGCTGACCAATTCGCTCGGTATCCGGTCTCCGTAGACGCCGTCGGCCCCCATCAGGCGGCTGACGGGGGTATCCATCCGAAACTGAGACGCAGGGTCCTCCTCTAGGGCCAACAGAGTCATGACTGCCGGGACTTTGCTTGTCGATGCCAGCATGACAACTGTATCCAGCGTGTGATCCCCAAAGGCGCCCTGATGCAGCACCCTAGAAGCGTCCACCACAACATAGCTGATGCCATCAAATACGGGGCTCTCATCCAAGAAGCGTTGCATCCGGTCATCAATGCTCGCAAAGTCTGCTTTGTCTGAGTCACTGCCGGGTTGAGCAACTGGCGCTAAATATCGTTGTAATTGATCGAGCAGACTACGGAATAGTTCTGGGCTCGCCGCCAGCGAGTTCGGAGCGATCAGCGCCGTCATGAGCGAGGCCAATAACAAACGAGTGACGCGTGTCAGGACCTTGGCTGCAGCGGACGGAGCGTTGACGCTTACCCTGCTTTGATTGCAACACGTGGCTTCCATCGCTGTGGTACTCGTCAGCCTCTCGATCAGATCAATCACCGGGTGTCACAAACACCCGCTGGAGTAACATTTTCGAAACGATGTTATGTTATTTAAGTTACAGTCGTAACTTAAATGTATCGCGTAGAGTGCCTCCGAAGCGTGTTGCTTTGTAACCACTACGGAGGTCCGAAATGAAAAAACTGTTAGCCGCCTTACTTGCGACGGCCATATCAATGATGGCGATGCCATCGGTTATTGCGGCCGATATCAATGCGCAGTACAACCTGTGTATTGTTGAGGTGAAGAACCTTTATGGTGACGATACAAGGGTGTCACTGAAAAAATCGAAATCCCGGAAGGGCGTCACGACTTTGAAGCTCAAAGTGGTACCCTCTGATGCTGGTAGCATGACTGTAGAATGCTCTAGCCAGGTCGATTTGCCGGAGGCAGTGGTGTTGCTGAACAACGAGGGTGAGCCGCTCGCGTCGTAACGCGTGAAGCTAGTAGCGCCTCATTCGCGAAAAAGGAGTGGATTCATCAACTGGGATGACCTCAAGGTGCTGCTGGCGCTTTCTCGCGCTGGTTCTACGCGCAAAGCTGCTGATCTGCTGTCCGTCAGTAACACCACCGTTATGCGACGGCTCGAATCATTGGAAGAGCAGATAGGCGGCCGGCTTTTTGACCGGACTCCGGATGGGGTTGTAGCGACCGCTCTCGGCGATCAACTATTGCCGACTGCCAGAGAGGTGGAGGAGGTGCTCACGGAGGCAGAGCGGCAGATATCCGGTAAGGATTCTGAATTGAGTGGACGCATCAAGCTCTCGCTGCCTGCAGTGCCGATTACCCACCTGGCCGAGACGGTCGCTGCATTCGCGAATCAATACCCCCGTATTGAAATGGACATTACGGTAAGTGATCGGGCGGTCGATCTGGCTCGACGAGAGGCTGATATCGCTGTGAGGGGACTTGCCAAGAGCAAGCGCCCGCCGAGAGATATTGTCGGGATTAAGCTGGGTCGGGTATCAATGGGCTACTACGTGCATCATGAATTGCTGAGCGAAGCCGCTCGCGGTTTCAGAGAACTGACTTGTATTAGAGCCTCAGATCGCGCGCTTGATCTCGGCGATTTACCTCAACCCGAAGCAATTGGTCTCCAAAGTCGCCATCTGATTGATGGCATCACGCCCAGAACGGTCGCGGCGACTAACAAGTTAGGGGTGGCCGCATTGCCTTGTTTTTTGGCAAGACAGCATCCCGATCTCATACTGTTGCCAGGCGTGCCGTCTGCCCACTGGGGGTACACCTGGATTCTTCATCATAAGGATCTGCGTCAATCCGCACGGATTCGCGCGCTGTTCAAGCACCTGTCTGCACTAGAGGAACAGTGGCCTAGCGCATGGGATACCACCGGGGAGCAGCCCAGCAAAGTGGCATGAAGATTTTAATCAAGGCTTGACCCATACCTCTCCAGCAGTTAACAAAAGAGCTATAGATATAACTAAAATCGTTTTTAAGGCTTGACCCATACCTCTCCAGCAGTTAATAAAAGATCTATAGATATAACTAAAATCGTTTTTGGGGTGCTCAGTCGAGCCCTAGAGAACAATTAAGGGAGCCTTATCCATGCTTAAATTCACGAAGAACCAACTAACTTTCGCCGTGGCGGCGTCTATTGCGGCGACAATTCAGATGCCGGTGGCCTGGTCGCAAGATAACGAAATGGCGCTTGAAGAGGTCATGGTGACCGCGAGAAAGCGGGAGGAGTCGCTCTCTGAGACGCCGATAGCGATTACCGCTATTACTGCCGCTGACATTCAGGCGGGGGCCTTTAAGAGCATCGTCGACGTACAGAAGACTGCACCTGGCCTATTTATAGAGTCGATGAATAACGAAAATGCCAGAACTGTTTTAATGCCGAGGTTTCGGGGCGTCACCTTTGATGCCACCAGCCCGCTTCAGCGGACCAGCTCGGTGTTCGTAGACGGGTTAATTGTGACATCGGGTCTGCACAGTCTGCCAATAACGCAGGTAGAACGCATTGAGGTAGTTAAAGGTCCTCAGTCCGCACTTTTTGGACGAAATACCTACTCTGGTGCCATCAATATTATTACTCGTAAACCCGGTGATGAGTTCAAAGGCGGTATAGAGCTGGACTACGGTGCGAAGAGTAAGTCTTCCACGACTGGGTACATTGAGGGTCCCATCACAAGCAATCTAGGTGTGAGGGCTACGTTTAGCTACACCGACAAGGAAGGCCACTACGACAACGCCTTCGTAGAAGGTCAGCGGCTCGGTGATGAGGAGACACTCGCCTACGGCATCATGCTTGACTTCAATCCCACCGATAATCTGAACATCATGTTGAGAGCGTCCTCATATGAGGATGACGATGGTCCAGGTGCCTACGCTGTTGTGGGTGGCTTGGCAGAACACAATTTTTGTGCCGAACCGACCCCAGCTATCAATAGCTTCAGCTGCTTCTTCGTGAATGGGTTGGAGTCCGCGTATCAGGGCGCGGTGAATACCCCGATCAGTATCGGTGCTTCTTCTTCAGCTGATGTATTCAGTAAAGCCACCGGTGGGTTGAGAGACGCTAACGGCAACTGGGCGGGCGCATCTGGTGGCCAGGGTTATGCACCGATTGGCGACCATTCCTTCGACGACTTGTCACACAGTGGATTTGGTAAGGCGGGCGATGGTGAGCGGTTTGGTGCGATACTCTCGTGGGATATCTCTGATTCTCTGAATCTCAATCTGGCCTACGGCAAGAATGAGGACGATTATGTTCTCTTTCACGATTTCGATGCGGCAGGTGGTTTTGGATTCCACGTTTACAATGCGAGAGTGACAGAGGACGAGACGTTTGAAGTCCGGCTATCGGGTACCACAGATCGCTTTGATTGGTCGATCGGCGCTACTCAGGTTGAGATGTCCTCCAAGGCTCACGGCGGATTCTATGACCAGTATTTTGGGGACATGTTTGGCGGCACGCCAGGATACTGGTTCGCCGATATCTATAATCCCACCACTGCCTTTTCTCTTATAGAGGCAGATACGTCTGGGGTCTTTGCGTCGGTAGACTTTCGGATAACTGACAGCCTTACACTAATTGCTGAGGTTAGGCGGCAAGAGGACGAAGTCAATGATCCCAGCGTGAATGCAGCGGCCGGAAAAAATCTCTCGCCTGCTGAATTCTCGTCCACTCTACCCCGTGTGGTTTTGAAGTATGAATTTAATGATAACCACATGTTTTATGCGAACTACAGTGAGGGAACTTTGCCGGGTGGCTTCAATCCTGAGGTTGCGTCCAAGCTGACAACGCCTGAGCAAATTTCGGTTTTTAACGCTGACACACCCGGGATCGGAGAGACGTTTGAGGAAGAGACACTCAAGAATTTTGAGGCGGGTTGGAAGTACTCCTCTGATGACGGAAGGTTGGCCATGAATCTTGCGCTCTTCCATATGGAAAGGTCCGATCAGGTCTACTCGGGGTTTGGCGTGATCCCGGCTGATGTCAGCTGTTCTGGTGACAATGATGGTGACGGTGTCCCCAATACCGAGACCTGCACAGTTTCCTTCAGTGGAAACGGGACCTCGAGTGATATCGATGGCTTCGAGATTGATATGAATTATCGGGTTTTGGATAATTTGTCGCTGCAGGCTGCAGTGGGCTATACCAAAGCGAAAATAGCGGGTTTCCCAGAGAACGGCGACTGCGGAGATTTCAATGACGTATTTGGGCCTGGTCTATCTTGTGTAGGTCAGCAGGCAGCGCGATATCCCGAGTGGATTGGCTCGTTGATTGCAACTTACGACTTTGACACGCCAATCGGCGGTGCCTACGCTAGAGGTGAGCTCTTTTACACTGGCTCATATTATGACGAGGTTACCAATCTGACTGAGATTCCGGATGCCACTGAGATTAATTTCCGGGCAGGTGTCCGAATGGGCAATGGGATCAGTCTGGAAGGGTATGTTTCCAATCTCACTGATGAAGATGCGCCTACTGGCGGAAACAATATTGCTGATACAAGTAAGTATGTCCGTGATAACACCTTCGCTTATAACTTTGCGGTAGAGAGTGTGCATATCCACTTGCGCGATCAGCGGGAGTTTGGGTTTAGGCTTCGCTGGGATTTCTGATGCGGAAGTATCCATAAAAGGCGTCACAGTAATGCTCCTTCGTGGAAAAATAAAAAGGCAGCCTGTAGGCTGCCTTTTTATTTGCTAGCCGCGAAGATGCGCCGGCAACAACATAAACTTTGGCTTTAGATTGATGCAGACAAATAAACAGAGGAAATGACAAAAAGTGAATGTCAGAACAGTCAAAGTTGTGCACCGTTGGTTGGCATTTGTTCTAGGCATATTTGTCGTTTTCCAGATCATGTCTGGAAGCATCGCCGCCGAGAGCCGATTGTTGATGGAGTGGTTCTATCCAGAGAAATATCAGGTAGAGGTCAGCGGCGGGCCTGCAACGCCAACTCAGATTCAGTCAACGATGCGTTCCCTGGCACCTGATTTCAATATCGCCCATGTGATGGTCCCGCCACCGGGCAGAGCAGGTACGGCCTACATCCTTATGGGGGGCAGGAACCCTGATAACCTCCATGAGTCCAAGACAATGGTGGACTTTGATCAGTATCGGCAGCGGATTATCGGTGAGCATCCGTTGGTTGAATCGGGTTGGATTGGAGCGATGACGGTGCTGCATCGTTGGATAGTATTTGGTAAGTCGGGTTTTTATGTGGTTTCCGTGTTGGGTCTGGCGACGGTGCTTATGTCGCTGTCTGGTTGTTATCTCTACGTCCTGACAAGAAAAACAGCCCGACAACTGCCGCTCATCAATCGTTGCCACCGTACCTTGGGCGTGTTGGCATCACTTTTTCTGGTGGTGACATCGACGAGCGGCATCGCCATGAGTGCTGTGTATTGGGGTGACCGCGAGGAGAACCTATCGGTATTTGCCAATACGATGAAGTCAGGCGCTGAACCCACTCCGACTGCTCACGGCCACACCTTGATCGACCCTGACACAGCCTTCAACATTGCACGGGTAACGCTGCCGTCTGATTACTATTTAAGCGCTTATTCGTATGCAAGCGCGCATGCCTCTAATTACTGGTTTGCTTTTTTTGATCCGCGTTTATTCCGTCAGGATGTGGTCATAGACGGTTTTACCGGAGAAGTGAAGGGTGTCTATGCAGCGGGTAAAACTGAGCGCGGTGACGGCTTCAGGAATCTGCTGCTACCGATCCATAGTGGAAGGTACTTCGGTTCCTTTGGCGGTTTTTTGATGACGTTTTTCGGCTTTATTGCCGTGCTGTGGTTGGTCTCAGGTATCGTAATGTACATCCGTTCAAAACGGATGACGCGCACTTAAAATCTTACCATTTGCGACGCCACCACAAAATGGGACCTGTCACGAGCATGAGCATGCCCATCACTGTCAGTACGTCACTTATCCACCGGAACTCTTTATTGAAGAGATTGCCGGTGTGTATCTCGATCATAAACAGATAGAGTGTTGCAGCCTCCAGATCAGGGTGTTTCAGTGAGTCAGCTTCGAAGGCATATCGTCCTTTATCTTTGAAAAATCCTCTGCTGTTCTTCACGAACAGACCCGTGTCAGTGAACTCCGCGTCGTAAATAATGCTGGGTAAGCCACTCATCGTCTCCCAGCTTTCCTGCTTGCCTTGTCGCACAAAAAACTGTCTCGAATTGGTGCTGTAAAAAATATGTTCGCCGGAACGAAATAACTGTCCTCTCTGTGCTCCAAGGGCCTTTTCGGCTGACCATGTCGCGCCACTGTCCCGTGTCTCCAACACCCCGAACCGGGTCGAAATGAGCATTCGCTCCGGCTCACCCGAAAAGGAAACCGCCTGATCTATTTCACCTTTTAGCGACTGATACCGCCACACAGGTGGAAGACTGTCTCTCCGTACCTCTCGTGCCTCGCCCCATTCGATAAAAGTCAGAATGTGATTAAAGAGGATGCCGGTTATGGACAGATACAAAATCGGAACGATGCCAAGAATACCGATCACGGGCGCGTGACCGCGGTAAAGGCCCGTCAGAAAAAGTCGACGGTGGGTCGGCTGAGGAGGTGCTTTCGTGCGGCGCCACCTTCGCTTGAGGTACCAAGCCAAGAACCCTGTTAGGGACAACATGGCTAATGAGAATCCCCCAAAATCGTTAATCCGTGTTGACCATTTTCGCGACAGCAACCCGTACCCAAAATGCAGGTCAAACAAGAATTGATATAGGGTTACTGTCTCGGGGAGCCCGGTTATATGTGGGCGATCGAAGTCATGTATCTTTATGACTTCCGGTTGATCTACATTTAAAGAAAACACGCTAGTGAAATCGTCGACGCCAATAAGGGAGCCCGGATGCGCGCCCGGTGAGACCATGTTGATGAAGTGGCCCTCGAGGGCGAGTCGCGTAATTGCACCGCCAAAACCGCGCATGGCCCAGAGACCATCATCCGTAGCGATAACGATGAGTGGTTTGCCGTCTGTACTTATCTTGGCAAAGCGCAAAACTTGAGGATGCTGGTTGTTAGGAAAAAGTAGTTTCTCCCATGAAGCGCCTCGATTATGTGTAATCCAGAGCCCCCGCTCTGAGCCGCCTATCCATCTATTTTCGTCTGCCGGATCAGAGGCAACGTAGCGCATCACCGTTGCAGGTAGGTAGCGCTTTATCGGGGGAGAAAGCCAGTTTTCAGGCACTTCTATCTGACGAAGCCAGCGCCACTCGTCATGGTCAAGGAAAATACCGGTGACACCGAGCGCCAGTAACCAAAGACCCGCAATGAGTCCAAGCCAGCGATGCAGTGTCAGTAAAATGCGTCGAATCACTGGTGTATTTTCTCCAAAGGCTCTATTTGATTTGCTGAGGGCGCTCGGTGGTGACTGGGTTCCGAAGCAGTATGTATAGATATGGGTGTCGTGAACATCTCCCGTTATTTACCGGCATCGGTATTGGTCGTTTCTCCCATTTTACGAATCGGTATTTTGTCGATTGCTGTGATCGTCGCTTTCTCTTCTGTAAAAAATTCGGCGGCCTGGCGCGGACCGTCACGGCCAATACCCGATTCTTTGAAACCGCCAAAAGGCGCTCGCAAATCGCGCGCTAATGGTGTGTTAACCCACAGTGTTCCCGCATTAACTTTCTGGCGAAATGCTTGCGATCTATTGAGACTGTTGGTCCAGCAATAGCCGACGAGTCCGAAGCGGCTGTCATTGGCGAGCGAAAATGCCTCTTCATCCTCATCAAATATCTGAATGCTCACTACTGGTCCGAAAACCTCCTCCTGACAAAGTGATAGCTGATTGCTGCTGACCTGAAAGACTGTGGGAGCAACAAAATAGCCGCCATCGAGTTTCGTCAGCGGTTCGCCACCACACAGTAGCGTGGCCCCCTCTAATTTGGCTTGTTCAATGTGACCGATAACGCGTTGCCAGTGGGTTTTGAATGCCATGGGGCCGACTTCTGTTGCGGGGTCCAGAGGGTTTCCCACTTTCAGCGCTTGAGTTCTCTTCACGAATGCCTCAACGAACCGTGCAGCGATACCCCGTTGTACGAGTATTCGCGACCCGGCAATACAAATTTGACCGCTGTTGCTAAAGATATTGACCAATGACCCGTCCACTGCTCGATCGAAATCGGCGTCATCGAAGATGATGTTGGCGGACTTTCCCCCAAGTTCGAAATGGACGGGTGTGAGCTGCTTGGCGGCGGCTGCCATTACATGACGGGCGGTGTTGCTCCCGCCAGTGAAAGCGATTCGATTGATATTGGGTGAGCTGGCAAGCGCTGCGCCGGTCACAGTTCCGCTGCCGTTAACAACATTGATCGTGCCCGGCGGGAGGCCTGCTTGGCTGAGCAGGTCTACCATCTTCAGAACAGAAACAGGGGTGAACTCCGAGGGCTTCAGCACACAGGTGTTACCAAACGCTAAGCAAGAAGCGATTTGCATACTTGCCAGTGCCAATGGTGCATTCCACGGAGCGAACAGCGCCGCCACTCCCGCAGGTTGCCGAGTCACGCTGGTCTGATAACCCGCCAGCTGCTCAAAAGTCTCTCCCGCCATGACGCCAATGTAATCGGCAAAGAAGTCGAGGTTGTCTGCCGCCCTGGGAACCTGCCGAGAGGCGAGATGAGAAGCGGGGAGCCCGGCGCAAAGGCACTCCATCAAGCCCAGTTCCTCAGCGTGCTCTCGAATCAGTGCTGCAGCGCGGCGGAAGACAGCCTGTCGACCGCTCGTGGGGGCTCTGGACCAGTCGCCATTGTCAAAACGGTCTCTGGCACAGTTGACAGCTTTGGTTACTGCCGCGATGTCATCTTCTTGTAGGAAAGCGATCCGTTCACCTGTGCCAGGAAAGTACACAGCATGTCGGTTGGCGTGTGGATCGATGGCCACTGCTGCCCCTCCAACGTGACCGGTGATGACTTCGGGCAAAACTATTTCCCGATCTGCAAGTAGCTGTTGGATCTCAGTCATAGGCTTGGCCTCACTCGATAGTCTGCTCGCGTTCGCGTGAGCGAATCATAGCCGCATCTAGGAGATAGGCGCGATGCCGCTGGGGATCATTCACCGTATCCTGAAGTTCGTTCCAGATAACACGGCGCTTTTCTGGTTCAGTCTCACGATGCCTGGCGTAGTTCTGTGCAGAGAGGCGTTGTACCTCATCAAGTGCGATGGTACGACGCCGTCGATCATAGCGCTCCAACAGGCGGGGGCTGTCCCCTCGTAATACCGGCAACAGATGATCAGCCAATGAACGGGCGTCATGAATACCACTGTTCATACCCATGCCTCCCGCTGGACTATTGAGATGAGCTGCGTCGCCCATGAACAAAATACGACCGTGACAGAATTGTTGCAGGCAACGCTGGTGCAGCGTGTAAAAATTTCGATTGCGAATCGTCGTGCCCGCGGCACGCGGGGACACTTTGGCAATATGTGATCGTGCCACGGCATCGCTCAAAGCGGTTTCGACCTCCTGACCCTGCACAGGAGAGTAGGTGAATCGCCACGTGTCTCGAAGTCGCATCAGGCTGTAGTGCCGGTCCGGTAGCCAGACATAATTGACGCCAAGGAGATTGGGGATGTCCTCCTCAAAGGGATGTTCTAGTACCAAAGTGATAGACGTTTTTGGGAAAACGTGCCCTGTAAATTCCAGCCCAAGCGACTTGCGAACCTCACTACTCGCGCCGTCTGCGCCGATCATCCAGTGACTTTCAAGCTGATGCTGTTCGCCGTGAGAAAGGTAGAGGATATTGACTCCCCCTGAGTGAAGGATGGCCTCCTGAAAGGACGCATTGAAAGACAGCGTACAGAGAGGGTGCTCGGCCAATTTGTCAGCCAGCAGCTGAGTCAGTTGGAATTGCTCGCACTGCAATCGAAAGGGATGGGCGGTGACCTCATTGAGGCAGGCCATATCGAAAATCGCGCGTTCACCGGTTTCAAGAATGAGGTATTGCCACTGTGGCACCACCGTACCGCGCTCGACTAATGTGCTGGCCAGACCAGATGCTTTGAGCAGGTCGAGCGTTGCCGGGTGAAATGTCGAGGCGCGCATATCTCGTGGGATAGCAGGCTCGCGCTCCAGCACGGTTACCGGCACTCCGGCTTCCACCAGCCACCACGCTAGGGTTAATCCAGATGGCCCGGCGCCGACAATGGTGACATTCTGATTACCCATAATGCTTGCCTGTTTCATGGATCATTAACCCGCGCAACTTCGATGCGTGCTGCAATGTGTGTGCAGGGTCGCATGCTATATTGCACTGTGTCGTTAAAGTGAAAATCGGGGAACGCACATGGGCGACGGAAACTACGGTCGGCACGGTACGCTGGGCCTCGCGACTCCCCAAGCTAACCCCACTGCGGAAACCGAATTTCGCGCATTGATGCCACAAGGTGTCGCTTGTGCGACGGTCCGCATGGTGAGTGAAAAACCTGATCCCGGGGCCCGACTGCGCAGCTATTTTCTCGATATCTCTCAAACACTGGCTCGCTTCGATACGCTTGCGATGCAAGCGATAGGGCTGGCATGCACGGGTTCCACTTATCTCCTCGGCCATGATGCTGTAGAGGCGAGCCTCGCTAATTTGAGTGCACACCGGGGGCAGCCTGTCGTCTCGGCGGCGGCAGCGATTGAACATGCACTCGCTCATATTGGTGCTCAGTCTATTGCCCTGATGTGCCCCTATCCCCAGTGGCTCCTTGCTGCGGCCGATCAGCACTGGCAGGCACGGGGCTTTGAGGTCATCGATCATTTCTCGCTGGACCCTGATCAGGGAGACACCCGCGCCATTTACGCGCTGTCGCCTGAGGCTGCATTGGAGCGAATCGGGGAGCGATGGCAGAATAGGGAGGCAGATGCCTATTTGATAACCGGAACCGGACTTCCCACCCTGCGGATCATTGCCCAACTTTCTGAGACGCTTCCGGGTCCCGTGTTGTCTTCCAATCTTTGTCTGGCCTGGGCTACCTTGCGGGAGGCAGGTATCGATCTGGGGGAGCGAAGGCCGGCCGCATCGATGCCGCTTCTGGGCGGTTGGCAGAGCGGTATTGAAAGGCTCTAGCCTCACGGCTGTTGCAGAAGCCACTCGCCGAGAAGCTGGGCCTCTGTTGCGGTCAAATGATTGACATAGTTCATGGCATTGTTCGGCATGGCGGCGTCAGGATCCGATAACCACGCGAGCAGTGTCGGTAGCGTCCAGGTCCACCCCGAGTTGCTCAGAGCTTCGGAATAGCGATAGCCCTGAATAGCGCCTGCCTGGCGGTTGAGAAGTGCGCCAAGAGGCGGTCCTATACGATGGTCGTTACTGGTCCCTAGGCTGTGGCAGGCGCGGCAAGCGACATCATAGAGTGCCTCCCCTAACAGCGTATTTGCCTGACCACAATTGCATATCAGGACGGTCAGTGCCGTGGAGAGGTAGGCAAGGTAGGCCGAGGGCTTCATGCCAGTAGCCTCATGACTTCCAGCGCGGCGCGCTCGCCTGATTCCATTGCTGCTTCCATCCCACGGTAGGCCTCCGCTGTGTGTTCCCCGGCAAAGAATAGCCTTCCTGCTGGGGCACGGATGGCTTCGTGTGCTGTCGCCGCCTGACCCGGTCGCCACAACGCCCACACGCCACCAGCATAGCGATCAGCACTCCATCTCACCAGCTGTCCTACCGACGTCAGGTCCTGTGCACTTGGCATGAGTTTCCATAATGCCTGGGTAAGGGTCTCGGTACAGGTCGCTTCGTCCAGCGAATTCAGCGCGTCACAATCATCGCCATTGATCCAGACTGTCATATTGTGGCGGGTCGTGCCCAATATCGGTCGGGTAAAGACTCTGCCCAATAGGCTGTCGGTCCACCACGATCCACTCCAACCAGAGGACTCCCAGAAGGGTTCTTCGACAATACAATGCAGTTGCACCACCTTGTGATAATCGATGCTCTCCAGCAGCGCTTGTTGTGAGGATGGCAGTGTGACTTCGATTTGGCGCAGGGCCGGCACGGGCAGGGCCAGCACCACCGCATCGGCTTCAAGAGCGCTACCCGATTCCACCGTCACTGTTGTCAGTGAGGCAGATTGGTGGATGGCGGTCACGGCTTCACCCTTGCGCACCGGTCGGGTCAGATTCATGGCCATTGCCTCGGGCAAGCGCATATTGCCCTCGGCGGCCTCTTTTACCGACAGTGCGGGGCCGGACAGACGCGCAAATTCGCCCATGATGCGATATAGCGTCATCAGGCTAGTCTCGTTTAGATTGTTACCATAACTGTTGTTGGAACCAATCAATTCAATGGCCGCGTCAGGAAAGCCTAATGCCCTCAGCCCCGAAGCAGCAGATTGGTCGCTGGCCATTAGTATCGGGTCGTGCCAGGCCCGGGTTTCCAGAAGCGGATTAGTGATGTTCAACTTTCCCATCAAACGATCCGGTGGAATAGCGCGCCACGCTTCAGAGAGGGGGTTTGCTGATGACGTTGCCCAGTCATTCCGCGCAATGCGGTGATTGCCAATAAAATAATCCGCGGGAAGAGTGTGGGGCGGTGTCCTCAAGGGGACGTTCAGCGCGTGGGCCATGTGAAAGACCCGGCCATAATTTGCGCCCATGACGTTGCCACCGCCCTCGGGTGAGCCCGGCATGTGATCCAGAGTCCACAACCGACCCCCGACACGCTCTTTGGCCTCGATAACGTGCACCTCATAGCCCCAACGCTCCAATATCAGTGCCGCATTGAGGCCAGAGAGCCCGGCACCCACCACTATCACGCTCCGGCCTGAGCCCGGTTGCGAGCAGCCGCTACTCATGCCCGTCAGAAGCCCGGCAATCGAGCCTTCTAAAAGGCGTCTGCGCGAGAATGTCGAAGTCACGGTCTTAACATCTCAGGAGGTGTGGTTCACGAAAGCGCATATTGTCATATGTTTATATCTTTTCTCAAACGGGCTATGCTCTTTGTGAAGGCACCGGATTCAGGAGATCTCATTATGCGTCTGTTTTCACTCACAACCCTCGCCTCCAGCCTCATTTTTTCTGGGTGGCTGGCGGCCCCCGCTCAGGCAGAGACGGTCGACCCCGATTCAGCTGCGGGGTATGTCGCCCTGAATCGCAAGATACAGTGCTCTACCGAGGATGGCTCACCTCAGGTTTTTGAGTGGTCTGGATTCGGCTACTCGCGGGTGCCCGGAGAACCCGACCGCAAAATTTTTGCCTTGTTGGGTATGAACGTTCGTCAGTGCGGGCAGGTTGAAGATCCCGATAAAGGTATTGGTTACCGGTTAGTTTCGAGAGAAATTATGTTGTACCTGGACCCCCAAACGGGGGAGGTGATGCGCACTTTTGACAACCCGTGGACGGGTGAGTCTAACGAAGTGATTCATGTTGCCAATGACCCAGTGAATGGGCGTCCTAGCTTCGGCGTCGCTGCTGACGGTTCCGACAAGACTTTCACCTACCGTGACGTGAACGGCCAATATCTTATTAATTATGAAATCCCCCTTTTCTACAAAAATGCGATGGGTGGTGACTACCAGAAGTACGTCGGTGGCAGTTACCACGCGACCGAGATTTTTGACTTCAATGGTGACGTCGCAGAGTTGTTGGATGCTTCGAAGCCCGTTGCTTATCCCGTTATTTCATGGGTAAGACTGGCGCAGTGGTTACCCTGGATGGAGATGAACGGTCGGGCGGGCATGCTCTACTTTAATGCGATGGGCAGAAAACTGCTGAATTATGAACAACTCGCTGACGCGCTGAAGTCTGAAATCGCGGAAAACTACCCCGAATATACAGCGCCGCC
>JAQWUD010000039.1 GCA_029242325.1 Luminiphilus sp. | reverse complement strand
CATGACCCATGGCATTGCCACACTCGAGGCCAGCCAACTCATCAACCTGTTTGACCGATCGATCGAGCCTGAAGTCCTACTAGACCACAGCGTGCGAACCTTACTGGCTGGCGCGGTGGGCTCTCGAGGCTAAGCGGCTTTTAATAACACGTCTTCGACTTGGCCCAACTCGTCTGGAGTGGGATACTTCGCCCCCGCCGCCCGTAGCACAACCGGATAGTGCAACGGCCTTCTAAGCCGTAGGTTGCAGGTTCGAATCCTGCCGGGCGGGCCATTCTCATCCGCAGCAGAGCGTTATAAGGGGCAGATTGAGTGGAAAAAACTCGTCCGTTATTCATTGGTTTTGCAATGCTCTGGGCGGCGGTGACGATTACCTTCTTTTTGCTCGACTCGACCGTCAATTACCGCCCTCCGATTGCCGAAGGTGCACTCTCCAGCCTTTTGAGCGCCTATTTGCCGGTCTTGGCGCTGAGCGTATTTTTGCTTCTTTTCCTTACGCGAAAGCGTTCGCCCATTCAATGGGCGAGTGACTTCCATGTCGATATCACGCGCGCGCGACCGCAACTCTGGCTGGTCTGCGCCTATCTGTTGATCACCCAAATAGGCCTAGGATTCTTTTGGAATACCGGACTGCACTTTCCCGGGCCTGAGGTTTACGAGCGCAGCACGCATCATTGGCATGACGTGGTGAGCTGGATGCTGCTAAACGGCGTCTTCTACATCGTCATTCCAATTTACTGGCTCCGGCGAACAGGCTTGCGCGTAGCGGACCTGCTCCGCACGCTGGAGTGGCGTAAAAACGCATGGATTATTGTCGCCTACTGGGCACTCGATTTTTTCGGGCCCATCATTGGTGGCGTCAACTTTTTCTCCTTAAGCGGGCAACAATATGCAGTGGGCGTTCCGACCAGCATCGCGGCCAATACCATCGGCGCTGGGTTGCCAGTCGTTTTGCTAATGCACGTGATATTGATACCTCGCCTCATGGTGCTTTTTGACAGCAAGCTCACCGTGATCCTACTGGCGGGTTTTTTCTATGCCGTATTCAGCCTCTTTGACCCCGGCGTCGATTACAGCTCGGTTGAAGCCGGCGCCCTCAGCGTGAGCTACATCATCATGACGCAGGTGCTCGTCGGAATGGGCAAGGCCACTTTTACCGTAGTGACCGGCAACCCGCTGATACATTTCATCACCTTGCATGTGCTGAGTGCCCGCATACCGTTTGATACAGAGATGTACTCAAATTTGTTAGCGGGCCTTCAGTAACTGACGCTCTAGATACCCACTATCCAGCGAGTGCCGTTTAAAGCATGATCCGCGTCTACGAACGTAATACAAAGAGAGTTCTGATGACTCAGGATATTTTGATAGCAGACGGTCCCGCACAGCCCAATCCGGGCGCAATTGATGCCTTTTGGCAACGAGCTTGTGACCAGAACGCCGGGCTCGGGAGCGATTATCAAGTCCGCTCTATTGGCATCGATGCCGAAACAACCGAACAGATCTTCGCGTACATCAAAACGCAGGAAAAGGTGGCCACATTCAGTCTCCCCTGGGTAATCGATGCCAACGGTTTCCCCTATGCAGAGGCCGGCACTCCGGTCGTGCTGTGTGATTACCAAGGCGCGCCCCGCTTGATCGTGCGCCTCACCGAGATCCGTGAGACCACCTTTGGAGCGATCGGGTACGCCGAAACAAGCCTCGATGGCCCACCCGTGCAAGACCCCGATGTCTGGATTCCGCTTCATAGGGGCTATTGGAACGGATTACTGAAAAACTATGGCCGGGAGTGCACCGATGACATGCCCGTGCTGATCGAGCCCTTCGAGTATATCGGCGAATTTACCTGATGACCCTGCCTTCCCACAGCCCTTATGTGATTATTGGCGCCGGGATTCATGGCCTCAGCACTGCTTACCACCTAGCGCTACAACTTAAAAACACTGGCAGAGGCACGGGCGAGGACATCGTGGTGCTGGATAAATCGGGCATCTGCGCCGGCGCCACGGGTATTGCCTGTGGCGTGATCCGCAATAACTACTTCCAGCCAGCCATGCGCGAGCTGATGGCACACTCGGTCAATATCTGGGAGAGCGACCCCGAGACCTACAGCTATCATCCCGTGGGCTACATGCAGATCAGCTGCGAATCGATGCGTGAAGACGTGGCGGCCATCCATGCGCAACAGCAGGCTATTGGCTACGAATCCGTTTTTATTGAAGGCGCCGCTGAGAGCGAACGCTACATGAAGGGGCTATTTTCAGATTGGTGCGCGCAGGGCATCACCTCGGTGCTCCATGAAATGCCCGGTGGTTACGCCAACAATAGCCTTGCAATGCTGGGCCTTGCGGCCAAGGCCAAAGCGCTCGGGGTTCGCATTATGAGCGGCATCACGGTGAAGGCGCTCGAGAGCGACAATAGCGGTGCGATCGCTGCGGTAGACACCGATCAGGGGCGCATCGAGTGCGATTATGCCGTCGTGGCGGCAGGCCCCTGGGTCCGCATCTTTTGGGAGATGCTGGAGCTCCCCATGGAAGTGGGTATCCGCAACGCCGCAACGGGTGAGATCAGCGAGGGCATCCCGATGTGGATCTACTGGTCACTGCAGGAAGGCACGCTGGGCGTTGACCCCACGCTGCAGGTCACCAATGAGGGAGAGATGCCGCCGGTTATCCATGTGGATACCGATGCACCCCTTTATTCAGACCATGACAGCCGGCTGCTCACAAACGCAATGTGGGGTATCTACTACAAACCCGACTTCCACTTTGGCGGCGTTCAGGGCGGAGCGGCCCCGTTTATCGTTGACAAGCCGGCGAGCGAGGTAGCGGTGGACCCCTACGGCCCGGACTCACCGGAATTTGTGGTGGGGCCCGAGTTTGCCGAGATGTGGGTATCGGCCCTCGCCCACTGTCAGCAGCGCTTTTCGGGCACTCTGCCCCACTTTAAAACCGAACCCTCGGGCGGCATTGGCGCATTCACACCCGATAGCTTCCCGGTTTTTGACACCATGAAGGAGAACTGTTTTGTCATTGCAGACTCCAATCACGGCTACAAAATGATTGGCGTGGGCGATCTCGTCGCGCAAACTATCTGTGGCAACAAACCGGATTTGCTCAACCCCTTTCGCTTCTCCCGCTACGCCGAGGGCGATCTTCATCCCGTGTCGAACAGTCCTTTTCCCTGGAGCTAAGGGCCAACACCTGCTGACCCCACCACCCTACGGCGGCTGAGAAATCTCGTCCCGGACCCATGAAAAAATGATTTTCCCGACCACCGTCAGGGCGTAGTATTACAGTACGCTGCAAGAACCGCGAAATGCATGGCACGTTCTGACACCCTCGCTTCCACCACTGATATCAGTCCTCATGAGAGTGCTGACCCCTCAGTTTTAAGGAGCGCCGCACTCCCCCATCAAGCCTACACCGATGATAATGAGTGGCGAAGAGAACGCGATGAGGTGATAGCAGAAACTTGGGCAGGCTTGGGGTTCAGCATTGATATCCCGACGGCAGGCTACGTTTGCCCTGTGACTTTTATGGGCCTGCCGCTGCTCATGGCACGCGATCAAGCTGGCCGTGCCCGCGTCTTCCATAATGTTTGCCGCCACCGGGGCATGCAGCTGGTGGCAGAACCCGGTGAGGCCGGGCTTATGATTCGCTGCGCCTATCACAAATGGGGGTACGACCTTACTGGCCAACTCAAAACGACGCCCAACATCGGGGGTATGGGCGTTCACCAGGTCGACCACTTCGACTGCGCTCATCATGCGCTGACGAGTGTTCTCTGCGAGGAATTAATGGGCATCGTGTTTATTAATTTATCGGGTGAGGCACCCACATTGAGCGAGCACCTCGCACCGCTACTCTCGCGGTGGAGAGATCTGGCCGGCATCCATTTTGATCGGGAGCTCACAGCGGATTCCTCAGCGTTCGGGGCCATGGAAATTGCGCTGCGCAGTAACTACAAGCTCGCGGTTGAAAACTACTGCGAGGCCTACCATCTGCCCTTCGTGCATCCAGATCTCAACACCTACTCTCCGCTCGATTCGCACTACAATTTGATCGTTGAGCCACTTGCATCGGGTCAGGGCACTTGCGTGTATGACCTGACACGGGGTGGCAACCAACCACTACCCCAGTTCTCTGGCTGGGACACCGATCGCCTAAAAACTGCAGAATACCTGTCGCTGTATCCCAACATTTTATTGGGCATTCAGGCAGACCATTTTTTTGTCATCCTACTCATGCCTGAAGCGGTCGATGTCACGCGCGAGCGCCTGCAATTTATGTATTCAAGCCCCGAGGCAAGCACCGAGGCCTACGAGGAACGCCGCCAAAGTCTCTACGAGGCGTGGAACAGCGTATTTGCAGAGGACGTTTCGGTGGTCGAGGGCATGCAAATAGGCCGGGGCTCACCCGCTTTCGATGGCGGGCTGTTTACGCCCCTGATGGACTTACCCACCCACCATTTTCACCAGTGGTTTCTCGCGCGCCGGCGTGCATCGGGCACTCAAGGTGCAACACCGCTCACAGCATAAACACGCACCGCATAAAAAAACCCCGCTGAGAGCGGGGCTTCAATCAGATACTGTTGAGGGTCAACGCTGAAATCCTATTGAGATGGCGTTCAGTCCTGCTGACCGCCCTGAATCGGGTCGTCATTGGCGTCTGCCTTGCCTCCCTTAACCTCCAGCACGGCGTACTTAGCGTCGGAGACATCACAAGAGAAAAAGGGCTTGCCAACGAACATCAAATACGGAGATAGCGCCTCATAGACTCTGTTCTGAGCGGAGATCATGTCCTCAAAGTACATGCGAAATTCAGTGCGGTAGACACTCAACGCATCGAGGATCTCGATGTCATCAGGAGCGATCTCGCGTACCAATAACTCTCTTGAACCCTCAACCCGGACGCAGTTCTTTGCGACTGGATTGCTACGTACAAGAATGTGCCCATCCGTTTGCGACATGTCAGCTCTGCACCTTGGTTAATGGTTCAGCTGTAGTTGTCCGGCCTATCACCCGTTGATCCTGCTGACGTGTGAGCGCCGTTCCAATACAGCTCTTATCTCGTTCAAATTAAGATATCGGCCGTTCGGGAGATAAAATGAATTTTTTTCGAGGGTAGGCAAGACCGTCATATCGAGGAACTTGCGTCACCCTTACAGATATGGCGCTCACCACAGCCTTGAGAGGTCAAGTCCGCTGCGACCCCTCACATCTTGGGGTGTTGACTGACCGTGCCACCTTCCACCGCATACTGCCCGCCGGTGCAAAAACTGGCCTCATCTGAGGCTAAAAAGACAGCCATTGCGGCCACCTCCTCAACGGTACCCATTCGGTTGAGTGGAGACATTTTTTCGCAGGCATCTCTGATCTCGGGCGCTTGCTCAATAGCGGCTTTCAGAATAGTAGTGAGCGTCGCCCCAGGATGAATAGAGTTGCATCGGATATTCGTCCCTAGATTGGCACAATGCACCGCTACCGATTTAGTCAACCCCACCACCCCCGCTTTTGAGGTCGTATAGGCCACATCAGGGATTGCCAGATAAGAGGTGGATGACGCCGTGTTGATAATCGACCCGGCCGCAGCGGCGGGATTCTCTCGCATCATCTTCACCGCCATCTGACACCCCAGCATCATTCCGGTCAGATTAATGCCCATCAGTCTCTGCCACGCCTCGACAGTCACCTGGGTAATATCGAGATTACTGACAATACCCGCATTGTTGACCAGGATATCGAGCTGCGAAGCATCCGCGCTAACCACTGATTCAAGCGCCCGCCAATCTTCCTCGCGGCTGACATCGAGGGGTACGAACTGGGCGCCACACTCTGTGGCGACGCGGCTCCCGCTAGCCTCGTCGTTATCAGCCAGAAAAACCTTTGCGCCTTCTCTCACGAAACGCCTAACCATTCCCTCTCCGATGCCCGAGGCACCTCCGGTCACAACCGCCACCTTGCTATCCAATCGACCCGCCATATCGTTAATCCAGTCCTTTGAAGTTGGTGGCATCGAGGTGGCTGAAACGGAGCTGATTCATGAGTTCCAAAACGCTGAGGGCTCTCTCAACCCGTGACACATTTCTCATGGCCTTACTCTCCTTTTGGAACGTTATTCACAACCCACTACCTTCGCACGCGCAAACAGATACAAAGCACGAAGTGTGGCGGCTTACCAGGCTGCTCACGGGGTTAGCGATTCGCCTTCTGGCGTGAGATCACTCGCGAAATCTCGCTATCAAGCAGATGAGCAATGGGCCGCGACAGCCCACTAATGTGGGCCCATCGAAATCTGTTTCGAGCAGTGCAAGAGGCGCCCGACACAACTCAAAAATGAGACTCAGTCGCCATTATCAATGCATTGAACTAGCGAACACGCAAAGCATCACAGCTGACGCTCGCGCTCCAGAGAGCCAACAAGAAACCGTGAGAGCCACCAAGAGAGCCTCTTTGCCGCCTTGATACCACGGCTATGAAATCCTGAGACGGCGCTCCCGGAGATTACCGCCTCCAAGGCAAGATTCTGGCGCTTCCTGTTAGCAGGCGTAACGCGATCCAGATAGCGGGTGAAAAACCCAATATCAGCCAGCCTCGCATCCGAAAGAGTCCAAACGCATAAATATCGTAGACCGTTTCTGACATAGCGGTAAGCGGATTGTCATCGGAGATATTTAACACGCCCCAGAGTATAAACGTCGTCAAAATCCAGACCACATGCAAGAAAGCCCACCAAGAGAGGCCACCAATAAGGATCTTTTTCACTCAGCTCTCCTTAAAAAAAGAAGCGATAGCAGGCCAAACCTCGAGAGGCACTTCGACAGCCGACATAGGGGCTTGGTTGTGTTCGCTTATGCACGACTCATCACTAGCATCGAGTTCCGGTGCAACCTGGCGTCATACCGCCGGCGCCTTTAGCGTCCTGGCCCATATTTTGCGCCCCGGCTATGTAGTCGCAATTTGGATACTTAGCCCCCAGCGTCTTCAGGTCAGCATTTTTTGCGCCCGTCATCTTTTGACCGTTACACTTCGCCATGCCCACCAAGGCTTTTGATCTGGGATCGCGACAGGCGTAAGTCCCGTCTTGCTCCAATGAGCGAGCTGGCATCGGGCTCCAACTTCGGCCCGCCGCGATGTCTCCGAGCTTGATAGGCTGGGGTTGAGCGTGCACAGCGCTGGACATCAATGTAACCAGCAATCTTGCGTTTAGCCTCATCATCTTTTCCTTTCTCTTTCACAGCAAGATCACTAGCTTATCAAGGTTACTGGTTGTGTGCCGGCGCTAGATTAGCCCGTCTGGTCCGGTGCTTAAGCGCCACGGGCAGTGGTCCGCGGGGCAGTCCTCATCAGGACCCAACCGCCCCTCATTTATGTAGCGCTTAGCCATATAATCCATTGCACTTGCCCTCGCCTCTTCTCGGCGAAAGACGACAAGGTAGGTCATCACCAGCGACTTTACCAATCGCTCTCTCATCGCTCCACACCCCCTAAGCAGTTCCGAGCATGCGCAGATGGTCAGCAAGAGCGAGGTGCGCTCAGGCGTGTTGTTCGTATTCCACTCAACAGATTCGCTGCTCTGGCCTGAGAATCAGTTGCAATAGGCCCTCGCGCCTCCACCAGCCTATGCAGTAGCGTCCTCTCTGGCAAACCAGACACACAAGGCAGCCCACGAGAAGGTTGCATGCGGCATGAACAGTGTTCGCGTGTTCCTTCACGATCTTGCGTGACAAGCCGACCCGGAGGGATTCAAGGACCGTGTCGACGCTCGCGCTGGGCTCGCGCAAGCACTTGCCTCGCTGATTCCTGATCACCGCAAATCAAGTACCGTAGCCACTCGGCCCGGCGGTAATCACCCATCCTTGGCCACAGATATTCAATCACTTCTGCCTCTCTCGGATCTCGCGTTCGCTTACCCATTTCCTATCCCTCCTTGTGCAACCTGGGGAGCGCAGCGATTGGGTCCACCGGGACGCTACCAACCGGCTCAAATAGGCTGTGGATAGCCTCGGACACTCCTTTTAGGAGTGTCCATTGTCAGAGATGGGCTAAATGATGACTTGTCGGGATGCGCCAAGGGCTTGGCAAAAGGTGTCACACAAAAACCTGGGCGTCCGAGGCGTCCTCTGCTGTTGATATGGAGCGGGTGATGGGAATCGAACCCACGTCTAAAGCTTGGGAAGCTTTCGTTCTACCATTGAACTACACCCGCAGCGAGCTGCGGCACGACGGATCATTGCACGACTGCACGGAGCCGGTGGTTAGCCTAAATCCAGAGTCTTGAGGGTGGCAAGTAATTCGCTGTGATGGTCCTTGGTTTTAAACTTGTCCATCACCGCTTTCAATTTACCGTTCTTACCCACTATGAAAGTGGTTCTGAGAATACCGTCGAACTCACGCCCCATGAATTTTTTTGGGCCCCAGGCGCCGTACTTATCCGCTATAGCATGATCTTCATCACTCAATAACTGAAAATTAAGCGCGTCCCGCTCAACAAACTTGGCCAGTTTCTTGACGGGATCCGGGCTGATACCGAGCACCACCGTATGGAGGCTTTTCAGCGCTCTCGCCGAATCCCTCAGCCCCTGAGCCTGCACGGTGCATCCGGGTGTCATTGCCTTGGGATAAAAATACACCACCACGGCCGACTTTCCCTTGTAGTCCGAGAGCGACACAGTGTTGCCCTTGTGGTCATGTAGCGAGAACTTGGGCGCCAAATTGCCCACCTTGGGAAACGCCATATCTTCCTCCTGTCCAGTCTAGAAAGTAGTGAATGTACGGCACGTCTAACACCAAGGATCAAGGCGGGCTCGGACAAAAAAGGGAGCTACCTCCTCGGGTATTCTATGACCGTATTGCGAATGGGGTATTGCCCAGACTTACGATCCTCGACGTACTCCCCCAACATTTCGCGCACCACCGGGAAGGCCAGCTCGTCCCAGGGGATATCTTCCTCTTTGAACAAAGCGCTCTCCAGCGATTCAGGCCCCACTCCAAAAGCATCATTTGCAATGTGACAGCGATAAAACAAATACACCTGACTGATATGAGGCACGTCAAAGATACGGTAAAGCGCAAGATCAATCGCCTCGGCCGCGGCCTCCTCCCAGGTTTCTCGCGCTGCACCAGCAGCGGACGTCTCACGGATTTCCATGAACCCAGCGGGCAGGGTCCACTTTCCATACCGCGGCTCGATGGCTCGCTTGCACAGCAGGATACGATCGCCGACGACGGGCAAACAACCGACGATGACTTTGGGGTTGATATAGTGGATGGTCTCGCAGGCAGTGCATACGTGCCGCTCACGGTCGTCATCGACCGGGATTTGCAGACTCACCGTTGCGCCACACTGACTACAAAATTTCATTGCGCCTCCCGGGCCTGCCACCGCGCACGCCGCTCAGAATCACTCGCGCGGCTCGCCACCCACTGTTCTCCAGCCGGACCCTGCTCGCGCTTCCAAAAAGGCGCATCCGTTTTCAAGGTATCCATCATGTACTCACAAGCGCTGATCGCTTGCCCTCGATGATCCGCCACGGCACCTACCCAGACGATTGTCTCGGCAACCGCGAGCAACCCAAACCGGTGTACGATCCGCCATCTGCCCAATTGAAAACGCGACTCGGCTTCCCGCCCCAGCTCCTGCAGGACTTTCAGCGCCATTTCAGGGTAGTGCTCTAGCTCAAGACCTGTCACTGGGTGGCCGTCAGATGACGCCCGCACGTAGCCGGTGAAAGTCGCTACTGCGGCACCGGGAATGCCACCCTCCAGGCGCGCGTACTCCGCCGCCACATCAATCGCTTCCGCTTGCAAAGCCACCGACACGCTAGCCTCCCGTCATCGGCGGGAAAAATGCGAGCTCATCCCCCTCAGAGACGATGGCTTGGGTGTACACCACTTTGTGGTTAAGCGCGTGCACCAGATTGGGCTGGTTCAGCGCCTCTCGCCAATCGGCTCCACATTTCGACAGCGCCGCCTTAATGGTGGCTACGTCTGCCTCCCCCGGCGCGCTGTCAAGGGTGCCAAGATCGAACTCAATCTCACTCTCACCCAGCACCTCGCGAAGCGAGGAAAAGAGTTTAATCTTGACAGACACGCTGCCACTCCCCACTCGCTCCACCTGCCTTACGAATCAATTGAGTCCCCTCTATTGTCATGCCTCGATCAATGGCTTTGCACATATCATAGAGGGTTAGCGCAGCAACGGAGGCCGCAGTGAGTGCCTCCATTTCCACGCCCGTCTGTCCTGTTACTTTACAGGTTGCCTGAATGCGCACACCGGGAAGTGTGCTATCCGGGGCCAGATCAACTTTTACAGATGAGAGCGGCAGCGGATGACACAGCGGAATCAGATCGGCACATTTCTTTGCCGCCTGAATCCCTGCGATCCGCGCCACCGCCAATACATCTCCCTTCGGAATTTCGCCATCCATAATGGCCAGTAATGTCTCGGGCTGCATCCGCACGCGTGCCGCAGCCGTGGCTTCACGAGCGGTAACCGCTTTTTCGGTGACATCGACGATTTGCGCCCGGCCCGCCTCATCGAGGTGCGTCAGACGATCTGTATATTCTGGCATGGGCTAATGTTAACACTCCGATGCAGCAAACGGCATTAGCTGTCATGATACGAGTCACCACGTTGCGAACCGACCATCGATGACTGCAGAGCAAGTGGACGCCCACAGCATCCGTTATCGCTGGACCGTGTTGGTCATGCTGACACTGGTCTATACCTTCAACTTCATTGACCGTCAGATTCTGGTCATCCTGCAGGAGCCCATCAAGGCTGAACTTGGATTGAGCGACGCCCAACTCGGATTGCTCACCGGTTTCAGCTTCGCCCTCGTGTACGTCACAGCGGGCATTCCCATTGCCTGGTTCGCGGATCGCAGCAACCGACGAAATATCGTTGCGGCGTCCCTTGCTCTCTGGTCGTTCATGACCACAATCTCGGGTTTGGTGCAAAACTACGGCCAGCTGCTGGCCGCGCGGATCGGCGTGGGCGTGGGTGAGGCCGGCGGCTCTCCGCCGTCACACTCAATCATCAGCGATTATTTCCCCCCGAGCAGCCGAGGAACGGCGCTTTCTTTTTACAGCATGGGCATCTATCTAGGGGTGCTGTTCGGGTTCGCTGCCGGGGGATGGATCGCAGAGAACTTCGGGTGGCGAAGTGCTTTCTTCCTGATCGGGTTGCCCGGCATTGTATACGCGGTAGCGGTGCTCTGGGTCGTCAAGGAACCCAAGCGAGGTCAATACGACGTAGGCGGCACCGCTGCGAAATCGAGCTTCTCCGAGACCATGGCCTGCCTGCGGACCCGCCCCACCTTCTGGTGGATATCAGTGGGCTGCGCCTTCTCGGCCTTCGTATCCTACGGCAACGGAAACTTTATGCCCTCGTTTCTGATGCGCAATCATGGCATGTCACTCTCAGAGGTTGGGGTTACTTTGGGATTGATATCCGGCCTCTCGGGTGCTGCGGGCACTTTTCTGGGTGGCTTTTTGGCCGATCGCATGGCCGCCCGCGATGTGCGCTGGTACATATGGATTCCCATACTCGGTGGCCTGTCCGCCATGATCCCCGCTTACTACACGCTATTGGGTAACAGCACGACCCTGATTATTGCGGCGATGATTCCTTCGCAGATACTGAGTGCTCTATACCTTGGACCCTGCATTGCCACTTGCCACAACCTCGTCTCCCCCGGAATGCGCGCCATAGCCTCAGCCATACTCTACTTTGTATTAAATCTTATTGGGCTCGGATTAGGCCCTCTCACCGTAGGCATCCTCAGCGATCTGTTTGCCGAACCCTTCGGGGATGACAATCTGCGCTATGCGATGGCGACCACGCTGACGCTGGGCATGGCAGGCGTCTTCTTTCTATGGATGGGCGTACGCAGCCTGGCGAGGGATCTGGAACTCAATCGTCAAATGCTACAGACCAACTGACTCCATCGCGGGCCACTTTGGCGAGCACTGGCGCACAAAAACGCTGCCCATACTGACAAAAACAGGCGGCCAGGCAGACGAACCCCCCAAACCCCTTACACTCATAGACAGCCAACCGGGCATACGCACCCAAAGGAGGCAGCGACCATGCGCGCAGCGGTATGCCGTCAACCTGGCACCCCTCTGGCGATGGACAGTGTAGACGACCCCAAACCCGATCCCGGCCAAGTCGTTATTGCGGTAAAGCGCTGCGGGATTTGTGGAACCGACCTGCATGCGACAGAGGAACACAACGGCCTACTTCTCTCAGGCACTGTCATGGGGCATGAATTTGCCGGCGAAATTGTTGAAGTGGGGGCGAACTGCCCCGCCGATTGGAAAATCGGACGCAAGGTAACGGGAATGCCTTCCCACTCCTGCGGTGAGTGCTTGCCCTGTCGGACCGGAAAGCCACTGCAATGCGATAACAACATTATTCTCGGATTACAGCGCGCAGGTGGCTTTGCAGAATATGTGGCGCTGGACACGCAAAATTCGGTGCTGCTGCCCGACAGCGTCGACTGGGTGGAAGGCGCGCTGATCGAGCCCCTTGCGCTAGGCCTTCACGCCGGGCAACGCGATTTTGCTATTTAATACCGATGGGCTTGAGGAAAAATGGCCCGTGATCGCCGACGGCTACTTGATTGAGCTCAATCAGGTCCTCCGCGACTGACGCCTGAGAAGCGCTGCAGGAGCACAGCGGGGAGCGCCGAGAGCATGCTCTGCGGACCCGTTTTATGGCAAGGATTCGACTGTTTGACTGACATTGTCAGATTGCAGGAATTTAATCTTGAGTCGTCCCTGATCCCGGACCAGGTAAGCGCTCTCAAGCCAGACGTTTCGCTCTTTTATGCGCTGGCCCGGGTTATCGGGGTCAGGGTAAACGAACTCGCCTTCGTTTTGGTAGCTAATGTGAGCCGAGTCATCGGTTAGGCTCACTCGCTCATCGGATAACTTCCAATCCGTGCTGATCCACATGCCGTAGGAAGCCCCGTCAAGAAAAGCCTTAAACTCCGTCCAAGTAAAGGCTTTGCCCATCTCAAAAATCAAAAAATCGTCAGTCACCCATTTGTCGATTCTACCCTGCGCATAGTTCTCGACTGAGAGTGCTTCAAAGAAACCCTCCAGCGACGCCATTGCGGCCTCTTCAGTGACGAGTTTTTGCGCTCTCGGCGCACTGACGAGAATCAAGGACACAAACAATATGAGGACGCTGCGAAACCAGAGCATTATCCGACTCCTATAGACAAACCGGCACTCCCATACTCCTTCAGACGTGTGCTTTAAGCAATTGCAGTGAAAAGCGCCTGGCATGATTTTCAAACGAGTAAACTCAAGCCAGCGCGCTTGCATGTCCGAAACCAAAAAGGTAGCTTGTACTGTGCGCGAAAGCGCATGTCATAAAAAAATACTTGGGGAAGAAAATGTCTGACTCAGATGTAATGAACTTCTTGCTCATGAACCGTTCGGTATTCTCCACACTGGTTCTGTGTGGCGTTCTGATGCCGCTCGTTGTCGTTGTAGTCGCCTACTTGTTCCGCAATCTGCCAAGCTCCGTGAGAGCAGCGGCGATGGTCAATACGCTCATCGCCGTGGGCATGCTGACGTTCTTCACCATGACCGCGCAAAATGGCGCGTTCATGCTGTTGTCCTCGCTCAGTGAAATGGCGGCCGACGGATCAGCAGGCGCGACCAACTTTATGACACGAGCAGGCCTGCCGATCGGCCAAACCATCAATCCGCCTGGCTGGTTGATGGGTCTCTCGCTGGCTCAGGTGATTATTAATGTCGCCCTATCGGTGTACGTCTTCATGTTTGCCAAGTGGGACAAGAGCTGACTTTCAGACTTCTGTGCAATGTCTTTAAGGGGGCTTACGCCCCCTTTTTTATTGACCCATACCCCTACGCGCCACTTACTTGAGCGGTGAAACCTTGAAGGTCATGGTCTTGGCAACAAAATCGGCTTCCCCGTTGCCGAAATTTTATAGTTAGTGCCATCGGTGGTGTGGGCAGAGTCAATATCGAAGTTCGCGATGAACCCTCCCTCCCCGTAATCAAGATCCTGCACCGCGGTAAATGGCACCCACAGGGCAACGAACAAAAACAAGATGACCTTTTTCATGTTTTTCACTTCGTGAATATTGTCTGATGATTGATTTGCAGTGCACATGCACGGTGGCAACTATGATGCCGTTAATATCGTGCAAGGGGCTATCACCACTGTCGCACCAACATCCACGATCGCGCAAGCCGGAACCCCTTGCCAGTAAAACGCATCGCCGCCAACACGCTACGTTGTCATCTAATGCACACATCGGCCAGCGGTTTTTTAGTAGGATGCTCGACTGGCTTTGCAACTTAAGAAACAAGACATGACACACTCCAAATCGATCAGAGCGTTCTTCTATATTCTCATATGTGCCAGCCTGGGCGCGCTCGGGGGCTGCGCCGACAAACCGGGCAGCGAGGGATGGTGTAACACCATGGGCGAAAAGAAGAAAAGCGAGTGGACAGGCTCGGATGCCAAAACCTTCGCGACCCACTGCGTATTGGAGACCACCACCATTGGCAGCGAAGCCTGGTGCGAGGACCTCAAAGGAACAGCCAAGGGAGAATGGACTACCCAAGAGGTAGCCGATTTTGCCCAGTACTGCGTGGTTGATCAGGTTACACAGTAGCCCCACCCTCACAGGCGGCCTAGTCCGCCACACGTCCGCTTTCCTTGTCCGGCGGTGCGGGTCACAATCCCTGTATGAGTGACACGCCATCCGCCGCACACACCCCCATGATGCAGCAGTACCTCGCCATCAAGCGAGCGCATCCTGCTGACCTGCTCTTTTATCGCATGGGTGATTTCTATGAACTCTTTTATGAAGACGCAAAAATCGCATCGAGAATACTCGATATCACACTAACCAGCCGCGGCAAATCTGCCGGGCAGCCCATTCCAATGGCGGGCGTGCCCTATCACGCCGCCGAGGGGTATCTGGCAAGGCTAGTCAAAGCAGGCCGTTCAGTCGCCATAGCGGAACAAATTGGCGACCCCGCCACCAGCAAAGGACCGGTCGAGCGAGAAGTGGTTCGCATCGTCACCCCAGGCACCTTGACCGATGAGTCCCTGCTAGACGCCAAACAGGATGCATTGATCCTTGCCGTTGCCACCTCGGTAGCAGCATATGGTCTAGCGTGGCTTGACGTGAGCAGTGGCCGCTTTCTGGTCACCGAAGTGCAGGATGAGTTGGCCCTTGAGGCGGCACTGGCCCGGCTGACTCCCGCAGAGATTCTGGTTCCTGAGTCGAGCCGACTGATGGAAGCCGCGTGGCCCGGCGCAATTCGCTCACTGCCCGATTGGCTGTTTGATGAAGCCGTTGCAAGAGAGGATCTTCAGCGGCAATTTCAAACTAAAGACCTCGCGGGCTTTGGTTGTGCCGGGCTTGGGCCTGCGATCGCGGCGGCCGGCGCTCTACTGCACTACGTAAAGGATACTCAGCGCAGCGAGCTGCCCCACATCCGCGCGATACACGCAGAGTCAGCCAGCGACACGGTCGTTCTGGACGCCGCCACCCGCCGAAATCTGGAAATTGATCTCACGCTGAGCGGCGGCGAGGCGCACACTCTGTTTGCGGTATACGACAGTACTATTACAGCCATGGGCGCCCGGCACCTGAGGCGCTGGCTGCACCGCCCCATCAGGGATCGGCATTTAATAGAGCAGCGCCTTGATGCAGTCCAAAGTTTGGCAGACGATTATCAATTCGAACCTCTTCGGGACGCATTGAAGGACATTGCTGACCTAGAGAGAATCCTCGCGCGAGTGGCGCTGGGTTCAGCGCGACCTCGAGACCTCAGCCGCCTTGGAAACAGCCTCGGACTTCTACCACTCATTCGAAACCGGCTGCCTGAGGATACATCGCTCCTCCGGCAGCTTGCCTCCGATATGCCTGATTACACAGCAATCACCACGCTGCTGGAGCGCGCCATTGTCGAGAACCCGCCGGTCCTCATCCGCGACGGCGGTGTGATCGGGCACGGCTACGATGAAGAACTTGATGAGCTGCGTTCGATCAGCGAGAACGCGGGCGCCTATCTTGTGCAGATAGAGCAAAGGGAGCGAGATAGCACCGGCCTCTCCACACTCAAAGTGGGATACAACCGAGTGCACGGTTATTACATCGAAATCAGTCGCGCACAGTCAGAGCAAGCACCCGATACGTATCAACGCCGTCAGACCCTCAAAAACGTTGAGCGGTTTATTACACCCGAACTCAAAACGTTCGAGGACAAAGCGCTGTCAAGCAAGAGCCGGGCACTGGCCAGAGAGAAATTCCTGTATGAGCAGCTCGTGGCAGAGCTAGCGAAATCTCTGGCACCGCTTCAGACCACCGCTACTGCCTTGTGCGACGTCGATGTCATCGGCTGTTTTGCGGAGCGTGCCATCAATCTTAACCTGTGTCGCCCGGTTTTTTGTGAAGACTCGCTACTCCATGTAGAGGCAGGAAGACACCTGGTCGTCGAAGCAGTGAGAGATACGCCCTTCATTCCCAACGACACGCATCTAGATCAGAAGCGGCGCATGCTGCTGATTACGGGGCCCAACATGGGGGGAAAATCAACCTACATGCGCCAGAATGCGCTAATCGCGTTGCTGGCTCATGTAGGCGCCTTTGTGCCGGCAAAAACGGTGACGCTCTCCTGCCTGGACAGAATTTTTACCCGCATTGGGTCTTCAGATGATCTCGCCAGCGGCCGATCAACCTTCATGGTTGAAATGACTGAGACCGCCAACATTTTACACAATGCCACTGAGCGCAGTTTGGTGCTGATGGACGAGATTGGTCGCGGCACAAGCACATTTGATGGTCTCAGTATCGCGTGGGCCAGCGCGCTGGCACTTGCAAATCAAATTGGCGCCCTCACCTTTTTTGCCACCCACTATTTTGAACTCACCGCATTACCCGACCAGCACGCTGCCATGGCCAATGTGCATTTAGACGCCACCGAACACGAGGACCATGTCGTCTTCCTTCATCAAATTCAGGAGGGGCCCGCCAATCGCAGTTTTGGTCTGCAAGTTGCGAAGCTTGCAGGTGTACCAGGCTCTGTTCTGGATACTGCGAGAGAGAAGCTGCGCGAATTGGAGGGCGGACGGTCTGCCGGGCCAGCACCCACACAAACCGAACTGTTTACAGCAAGCGAACTAGAGCCAAGCGCCGCTGCCGCGACCCAACTTCGCGATCTGGACCCTGACAGTATGAGCGCCAGAGAGGCACTGGACTGGATCTATGCGTTAAAAGAGAAGCTCAATGATGCGTCGTGAGCAGTTTTCAAAATCCGCCTCAGCCAGTATCCTTCGCCCCGGGATGAACGAGGTATCGGTATGACTTTTGTAGTGGGTGAAGATTGCATCAAGTGTAAGCACACAGACTGTGTAGAAGTATGTCCTGTGGATTGTTTTTACGAGGGCCCCAACTTCCTTGTCATACATCCCGATGAGTGCATAGATTGCGCGCTCTGCGAGCCCGAGTGCCCCGTTGACGCCATTTTCTCAGAGGATGAGCTGCCCGCTGATCAGGACGCCTTCCTGCAATTGAATGCCGAGCTGGCGGAAGTCTGGCCAAATATCACTGAACGGAAGGAACCGCTACCGGATGCGGAAGACTGGGCCGGCAAACCAGGCAAACTCGAGCTAATGGAGCGCTAGGGAGTCCTTGCGGGCACGTGCACGCAACCCCATCGCTGCGACTCATCACCGCGACGACAGTAACCCGATGGGGTCCACTGGACGCCCATTGCGCCGTATTTCGAAGTGGAGCTTCACCGCATCGGCGCCGGAACTACCCATGTGCGCGATCAACTGACCGGCCTCCACCCACTGCCCCTCAGCAACAAGCAGCGCGTCGTTGTGTCCATAAGCGCTCAGAAATGCGTCGTTATGTTTTACGATCAATAGCGCACCGTAACCCGTCACGCTAGTTCCCGCATAGACCACGATGCCTGCCGCCGTCGCCCTCACGGCGTCGCCCTTTTCACCGGTCAGGTCAATTCCTTTATGAAGATCCTCGGAGAAGACTCGCGCGACCCCGCCCTTCGCAGGCCAGATCCAACGATCCACCGGGTAGTTCCGTGACGGCCGGTCGTTGTTAGAACCCACACTGGACGGGCGTTGCACACTCCCTTTATCGTCGGCGTCAGAGGGCTTGGCAGGCGTGTTCGCGCCAATGGCATTGCTGGAGGTTACCGGTGGCGGTGATGCCGGGGCCGAATTCGGTATATCGCTCGCACCATCAGGTAGCGCCGTCGGTATAGTATTCAGCGACTGTCCCACCCTGATCAAATAAGGCGCCACAATCCCGTTGTAACTTGCCAGAGTTCGATAATCAATGTCCAACCTGAATGCAACGGAATACAGCGTATCACCGGGTTTGATAATATAAACAGTGCCCACCGGCGGCACTCCGTCGCCCTCTCTGGCACCCGTTACCCCAGTCTGCCTGATTTCAGGCAGCGCCTCGACCAAGGCAACCGATCGGTCCTCGATAACGGTAGGCGTGTGTTCGGCGCAGGCGCCGAACATCGTCATCAGCACTAAAACGCTACACCCTGTAAACGAGCGCCACCTGCGTTTAGCCATAGCGCACACCTGCCAATCGCCGCAGCGACCATATCGCCACCACCCCACCTATAAAAGCCAGCAGGCAAACGCCTAATTGCGGGTCTGCCAACGAAACATGATTGGGTAGCACCGGCCGCGTGAGCTCAGCCAAGTTGCCCGATAACTCAACGCTCGTCACCAACTTCCAAGGCCAGATCGACACCAGAGAGCCGAGTAAAATCCCGCTCAAGAGGGCCATCACGCGCCCCCGGGCACGCGCCAGCATCCACCTCAAGATCCGACTGAAAAGCATCAGACCCACGGCACAGCCCAACGCAAAAACCACCAGTGGCGTAAGGCGTAAGTCGCTTACCGCTGCCAGCACCTGCGGATAGATCCCGAGGAGCACGAGCACAAAACTGCCAGAAATACCCGGCAGAATCATTGCACAGATCGCCACCGCGCCGCCGAAGAAGAATCCGGGCAGTCCCGTCAGGAAGTCCGCCCGAGGCGCCAACGCGATCGCCACAACCAGCGCGACGCCAAGCACAAAAAGCACAAATCCATCGACTGTTGCCAAATTGGTCTCGTCACGCACCAACGAGAGCCCGCTTGTTAATACCAGCCCGCAAAAAAAAGCCCATAGAGGCTGAGGATAGTGTTGCAACAACCAGTCGATACCCTGGGCGAGCGTGAAGACAGCGACGAGGATTCCCGTGAATAGCGCGCCGAGAAAGGGACCATCCATGCGGTACCAGAAAACACGCCATCGGCCTGCGATCAACAAACTGATCGCCTCCCCATCAAAGGCAGCCAGTGCGTTGAGTAGCCGCTCATAAATACCCGTGACCAGCGCAATAGTGCCACCCGATACGCCCGGCACCACATCTGCGGCCCCCATAAGGAGCCCCCGCCAAAACACGCCAAGCGGTTCCGGCCTCAACGCTCCACACCACTGATCATGGGAACAAAGTTCACCGCCTCGACCGCCTCTTCGACATAACCGTCTGGCGTGGCCGTCACCATCATAAGGGTTTGCCTGCGTCCCCCTACAGGAAGAATCAGACGACCACCCGGCGCGAGCTGTTCGAGTAGCCCTGCAGGCACCTGCTCGGGCGCTGCTGCGCCGAGAATCACATCAAAGGGCGCTTCACTGGACCATCCCTCGAGGCCATCACCATGCCGCAACCGAACATTGCGTATCTTGAGTGATCGCAATTGCTTTCTCGCGCGCTCCACCAATGGCTTGATGCGCTCTACCGCGCAGATTTCACCCACCAGAGACGCCAGAATTGCGGTTTGGTAGCCGGACCCACTCCCCAGCTCAAGCACTTTCCCGGGACGGCCCCGCGCAAGCGCGAGTTCGCTCATCCTCGCCACCATATAGGGCTGCGACAGCGTCTGCCCATAACCAATGGGAAGGGCTGTATCCTCATACGATCGGTGAGCCAACGCTTCATCGACGAACAAGTGCCGCGGCATGCTCCGAATCGCCTCCAGCACCTCAAAATGCGTGATGCCCTGATCCATCAATCGCTGTATCAAGCGCTCCCGCGTCCGCTGGGATGTCATTCCAATTCCCATTTGGTTCATCTGGGAAACGCCTCATTGCCAATCAGTGCGACAGCGTGTGCCGCTATGCCTTCCTCGCGGCCAATGAAGCCCAGACGTTCTGTCGTCGTTGCCTTCACATTGACTTGACCCGATGGCACCGCTAAAGCCGCAGCGACCCGCTTGCGCATCTCTTCAATATAAGGGCTGATTTTAGGGATCTGGGCAATAATGGTGAGATCGACATTGATGACACCCCAGCCGTTCGCGCTGAGGTTTTCCGCCACCGAACGCAAGAGCGCGCCGCTATCGGCGCCCCGAAACGCCGGGTCAGTATCGGGGAAATGGTGGCCAATATCCCCAAGGCCTGCCGCACCGAGCAAGGCATCGCACAGCGCATGTAAGGCCACATCACCATCCGAGTGCGCCAAGAGGCCATACTTGCAGGGCACTGCAACACCGCACAGCATGACGTGTTCGCCCTCGGTAAAAGCGTGTACGTCGTAGCCGTGACCCATTCGCATCATAGAGTCCCCGCTTCTCTCTTCTTCAACAGTAGCTCAGCGAATAACAGATCCGACTCGACCGTCACCTTGATATTGCTCGAGGGGCCCTCCACCACATGGACCGGCTCACCCGCCCACTCCATTGCCATCGCCTCATCGGTCACCTGCACCCCTTGCGCCAAACACCGCATGAGTGCCTCCCGAAGCCGTGACAGGGGGAACAGCTGAGGCGTCTGCGCGCGCCATACCCCTCCCCGCTCCAATGTGCCGCTTATCCGTCCCTCACTTGATACCTGCTTGAGCGTGTCAGCGACCGGTTCCGCCAGTATGGCCCCCTCCCCCAGCAATCGCACCTGATTGATCAGTGCTGAGAGCGCATCAAAGCCCAAACAGGGCCTCGCCGCATCATGAACCAGTACCCAATCCCCATCCGAGGCCCGATCATGCAGCGCATCCAACCCCGCCAGCACCGAATCGGCTCGCTCACCGCCACCGGGGGTCGTCTGCACCCGCACGTCCGCGAGGCTCGCAATCGAGTCAGCGCGACGATCCGAGGGATCCAGCGCGACCACTACACCGCGGATATCAGCCGATCGCAACAGCGCCTGCAGGGTATGCTCCATCAGAGGAGCGCCCGCGATTTCGCGGTACTGCTTAGGTATTTCGCCACCCACCCGACGCCCCGATCCCGCCGCGGGTACTACTGCCCAGATACTCTTCATTGAGCCACTTGCTCCTCGATGAACTGGTAGTAGATTTCGCCCTCTTTGATGAGCCCCAGATTTTCACGGGCGCTCTTTTCAACCGCCTCCATCCCATTCTGGAGCGCCACCACCTCTTGTGCCAGAACATCGTTTCGGGCCGTGAGCGCTGCGTTCTCAGCCTCAGCCTGGGCAAGCTGCTCTCTGAGTCGACTGGCCTCGGCAAGGCCACCATCAGCAAGCCATAGGCGGTATTGCAGGACTACCAGGAGCCCCACCAAGACACCCATTAGCCAGCGCATCAGCTGCCCGCCAGAATGGCCCGGCCGGGGTAAGGAGCGGTGAGTCCGAGCTCAGCTTCGATACGCAGTAGCCGGTTGTACTTGGCGACCCGGTCGGATCGACACAGGGAACCGGTTTTGATTTGGCCCGCTCCAGTACCCACCGCGAGGTCGGCGATGGTCGCATCCTCCGTCTCACCGGATCGATGCGAAATCACCGCGGTATAGCCGGCCGCTTTGGCCATCGCAATCGCTTCCAGCGTCTCAGTGAGAGATCCTATTTGATTAAATTTAATCAGAATGGAATTTGCGATGCCTTCATTGATCCCGCGCTCTAGAATATTTGTATTAGTCACAAACAGGTCGTCCCCCACTAGCTGAATGCGCCCACCCAGCTTTTTCGTCAGCAAAGACCAACCGGCCCAATCTGATTCGTCGAGGCCATCCTCAATCGAGACAATGGGATGCCGATCAACCAGGTCAGAAAGATAATCTGCGAATCCACTGCTATCGAACTCTCGGCCTTCGCCCTTTAGCTGATATCGACCGTCACGATAGAACTCGGAGGCGGCGCAATCGAGTGCCAGCGTAATGTCCTCCCCAAGCACGTATCCAGCCTGATCAATCGCCTCCGCGATCACCTCCAGTGCGGCTGCATTGGAGGAAAGGTTTGGAGCAAATCCGCCCTCATCTCCCACCGCGGTCGACAAGCCCTGATCTGACAGGACTTTCTTCAGGTGGTGAAAAATTTCGGCGCCCATGCGCAGGGCATCTGCAAAGTTACTCGCAGACACGGGCTGGATCATAAACTCCTGGATGTCGATGTTGTTATCGGCATGTTCGCCGCCATTTAAGATATTCATCATGGGCACTGGAAGTGCAAACTCCGCGCCTCCCGCAAGATCTGAAATGTGTCGATAGAGAGGCTTTCCCGCAAAAAGCGCGGCCGCCTTTGCCGTCGCCAGTGATACCGCGAGAATCGCATTAGCGCCAAAAAGTGCCTTGTTCTCAGTACCGTCCGCATCAATCATCCTGCTATCAATGCCCGCTTGGTCGAGGGCATCATGGCCCAACAGCAATTCTCGAATCGGCCCGCTGGCGTGACCTACTGCGGCGAGCACACCTTTTCCCAGATAGCGCGCCGCATCACCGTCGCGAAGCTCCAACGCTTCTCGCGAGCCGGTGCTGGCGCCGGAGGGTGCACAGGCGCTTCCGACACTGTCATCGTCCAGCGTGACCTCCGCCATGACAGTGGGGTTGCCTCGGGAATCCAACACCTCGAAAGCACGCACATCGACGATCTCACTCACTCATTGGCTCCTGTTTGTTGCGGGTCTAGCTAAGGTTGAGGCTCGGCTGCGATTTAACCAAGTCGTCCACTGCTTTGATCTGAGCAAGAAAAGGCTCCAACTGTCCCAGGGGCAAGGCGCTCGGGCCGTCACAGAGTGCCTCATCGGGGTTCGGATGCGCCTCAAGGAAAAGACCCGCTATGCCCAGAGCGATTCCAGCTTTAGCCAGGCTGAGCACCTGTGCCCGCCTGCCGCCTGAAGCCGCATCGCCCGGGCTACGGCACTGCAGGGCGTGGGTGACGTCAAAAATGAGGGGACAGCCACCGGTCACCCTTTGCATCACGTCAAATCCCAGCATATCGACCACGAGGTTATCGTATCCAAAGACCGTACCTCGCTCGCAGATGAGAAGACGGTCATTACCGCACTCACGAAATTTAGCCACGACATTGGCCATCTGCTCAGGACTCAAAAACTGGGGCTTTTTGATGTTAATCACTGCGCTTGTTTGCGCCATGGCCGCAACAAGGTCCGTCTGGCGCGCCAGGAAAGCAGGTAGCTGGAGGATATCGCACACTTGCGCAATTGGGCCGGCCTGCTCGGGGGTATGAACATCGGTCAAAACCGGCACATCGAATCGGGATTTCACCTCATCCAAGATGCGAAGCCCCGCCTCCAAGCCGGGCCCGCGAAAGGAATGGATGGAAGAGCGATTGGCCTTGTCAAAGGATGCTTTGAATACGTATGGCATTCCCAGCGCGGCGCAGATGCGGTGATATTCGGCCGCAGTCTCGAGCGCAAAGTCGCGACTTTCGAGCACATTGACACCACCGATCAACACCAAGGGCTGGTCGTTGGCAAACGTCCGTCCGTCGATCTCTACGGCACGATCGGCAACCCTCACGCAGCATCACCGGACTGTCGTGACGCCGTCAAGGCAGCCTCAATATAACTGGTGAACAGCGGGTGTCCGCCTCGGGGACGAGACTTAAACTCCGGGTGAAACTGACACGCCACAAACCAGGGGTGCGCGGGCAGTTCGACAATTTCGACCAGTTCACCGTCTAGCGACCAGCCGCTCATCTTCATACCTGCCTCTTCGAGGCAAGATACATAGCGGCTGTTGACCTCGTAACGATGGCGGTGCCGCTCTGAAATTTCGTCCGCACCATAAATGGCCGCAGTGCGTGTATCAGCTACCAGCCGACAAGGTTGTGCACCCAGTCGCATCGTCCCGCCCAGATCAGACTCTTTAGACCTTTGCTCGACAGCGCCATCGGCTGTCTGCCACTCGGTAATCAGACCGATAATCGGATGCGGCGTGTTGACTTCCATTTCGGTGGAGTGCGCACCCTCTAACCCGCAAACGTTCCGGGCATATTCGATCAGGGCCATGTGCATACCCAAGCAGATCCCAAGAAAAGGGATACCCCGCTCACGGGCATACCGCACAGAATCGATCTTGCCCTGAATGCCACGATCTCCGAAGCCACCGGGAACAAGAACGGCGTCGAGATGCGCCAGTAACTCCACTCCGTTGGCTTCAATTTCCTCAGCGTCAATGTACTCAATCTCGACGCGCGTATCGGTCTGGAGTCCGGCGTGATCCAGCGCCTCGTTAAGCGATTTGTAAGCGTCAACCAGATCAACATACTTCCCGACCATGCCGACTTTGACTGTGCCCTGTCGCTGACTGAATTCTCGGCGCACCACGTCTTCCCACTCGGACAGGTCTGCCGCTGGCTGATCAATGCCGAATCGCCCCAGAATGAATTCGTCGAGACCACTGTTATTCAAATGGCCCGGTATCTGATAAATCGAATCCGCATCGAGAAGCGGGATGACGGCCCGCTCCTCAACATTGGTAAACAGCGATATCTTTTGGCGTGCGCCCTCATCGACTTCCACCGAACAACGGCACAGCAACACCTCTGGTTGCAAGCCGATTGAGCGCAACTCCTTAACCGAGTGCTGCGTGGGCTTGGTCTTGATTTCTCCGGCAGTGGGAATGTAGGGAATCAAGGTCAGATGCATGAGCAGCGCGTTGCTGGAGCCCAGCTCGAGCTTGAGTTGGCGCACTGCCTCGAGGAAAGGCTGGCTCTCTATATCCCCCGCAGTACCACCGACCTCGACAACTGCGATCTCGGCATCGCCCGCGCCCTCAATGACCCGTCGCTTAATTTCGTCTGTGATGTGTGGAATGACCTGCACAGTGCCGCCAAGATAATCTCCTCGTCGCTCCTTGCGCAGCACCGCATCGAAAACGCGCCCGGCGGTAAAGTTATTCGCACGCCTCATCACCGTACGCGTGAAGCGCTCGTAATGCCCGAGATCCAGATCAGTTTCGGCCCCATCATCGGTGACAAACACCTCGCCATGCTGAAACGGGCTCATGGTGCCTGGATCCACATTAATGTAGGGGTCAAGTTTGAGGAGGGTCACTTTCAGACCCCGGGCTTCAAGCACCGCGGCAAGCGAGGCGGCGGCGATCCCTTTTCCCAGAGAAGACACCACGCCACCAGTAACGAACACATATCTCGTCATGGATTCCACCAAAGCGAGAACGACCCCGGACGCCTGTTTCGACGCCTCTCGCGAACCGATCTCCAATGGACGATTAGTCTAACAGGAAGCCCCTGCCGGCTCAATTTAAACTGCACCTCGCGCCTGCCATACCGGCGCTAGGCGTGGTTCGTCGCGCGTCGTCGCGTACTGCTCCAGCCCTGCCAGCGGACCGGCACTGACAGCCCATACCGGAGTGCCTTTGTGTTCAAAAACAGGGAGATAGCTACGCCACCATGGAGGGACTCTTAACTCCTGAAGGCTCTTTTTCATCGATTTGCGCGGACGGTTGGGCAGGGTCAGCCGCGACATACTGAGGGCCGGCACTACACCCAAAAGCATGCCCTCAGGCAATCCCTGCCCCGAATCAGCCTGCTCCCAATCACATTTGCCCCAGGGCCCCTGGCTGCACTGTCCGACAATCAGTTCCGAGGGCCAATCAACCGCGGGATCAGGCTCGGTCGCCCGAACGATCATACCCCCCCAAGCCCGCAGGCATTCCGCCCCCCACTTCAGTTCCGGCAGCCGGTCAGGCTTGGCCGTGAGCGCTTGTCTCGCAAATTCCACCAGGCGCCGCTGGTCCGGCGTAGCCTCTACTGCACCGGCAAGCCACTGATAAATCTGCGCGGCCAGATTGGACGAATCACTCAGTGGATCGATGACCAGGGCGGCCTCTCCCATCACGGTCTCAGTGCGAGGCAACGGCATTGTCATTAACCGGTCCTGCGTCGCGCTCTGCAGATTCGCGGCCCGCCGAATGGTGTCGCGGTAACCTGGCCAGCGCTCCCCTATCCGAGGCAATACGACCTGCCGCAGATAATTCCGATCCTGCTTTGTTTCGAGGTTGCTGGGGTCCGTCACGTAAGAGAGGCCTGCCGCCTCCACTGCCTCCCTTATCGCCGACGCCTTCGTATCGAGTAATGGCCTGAAAATAAGTCCTGCGCCACAGCTGCGCTGTCGCGGAATCCCCGCCAAGCCTCGAGGGCCCGCACCACGGAGCAGACGCAGCAACACGGTCTCGACCATATCGTCAGCATGGTGCGCCGTGAACAGCACCTCTCCGGTCGCCAGCACCGATTCAAAGACGTCATATCGCACCCGCCTCGCTTCTGCCTCGAGCCCGCGCCCCGACTGCTCCACCTGACACTGCTCCACCCGTAGCGATATTCCGAGCGCCTCGCAATGACCCCGACAGACTGAGGGCCACGCAGCAGCGTCAGGCTGCAAACCATGATTCACATGAATCGCTGAGATCGGCGGCCCACCCCGCTCGGTGCGCAGGGCGGCCAAGCCATAGAGTAACGCGACACTGTCGGCCCCACCCGAGAGTGCAACCCACCACCGCGGCGCAGACGTCACCGTCTCGGGAAGAATGGAGAGCAGTTCACGCACGTGCGGCGGAACCGTGATCAGTTGCCGTAGGACATCAGCCGCCGATAACGTGCCTCGAGCATCGTCTCGGTATCCATCAAAGCCAGTCGATCCACCTCGCTTAACAAATGCTGCTTGACCCGGGCGGCCATTTCTTCAGGGTCCCGGTGCGCGCCACCCAGCGGCTCGGGAATAGTGGTGTCCACAATCCCCAATTCCTCCAACTTGGAAGACGTCACGCCCATTGCCGCAGCCGCATCAGGCGCAAATTCAGAACTCTTCCAGATAATGTTGGCGCAACCCTCCGGCGAGATAACGAAGTAAGTGGAGTACTGCAACATAGCCAAATGATCACCCACACCAATCCCCAGCGCGCCTCCAGAGGAGCCCTCGCCAATCACAATGCAGATAATAGGTGTCCTCAAACGCGACATGACAGCCAGGTTCTGCGCAATCGCCTCGGATATCCCTCGCTCCTCAGAATCAATGCCGGGATAAGCCCCGGGGGTATCAATCAATGTGATCACGGGCATCCGAAAGCGCTCCGCCATCTCCATCAGGCGCATTGCCTTGCGGTAGCCCTCCGGCTTGGGCATTCCAAAATTGCGATAAACCTTGTCTTTGACCGCCCTGCCCTTTTCCTGACCAATCACCATCACCGGCTTGCCATCTAGGCGAGCGACGCCACCGACAATCGCTTTGTCGTCGGCAAAGTGGCGATCGCCATGCAGTTCGTCAAATTCGGTGAAGATCTCAGGGATATAGTCTAACGAGTATGGCCTGAGCGGATGACGCGCGACGCGTACAATGTCCCACGCACTCAAGTCCGCATAGATTTTTGCGGTCAGCGCCGTGGACTTTTCTCGCAGTCGCGCAATTTCCTCAGCAAGATTGAGCTCGGCATCGTCACTGACACTCTGCAGTTCCTCAATTTTCATTTCGAGCTCAGCAATGGGCTGCTCGAAGTCGAGATAGTTCGGATTCATATCGCCAGTCCACATCCGCGGGCCATCGCGGGACAATGCAAGCGACCCAGTCTACAAAGGCTACGAGACAAGGTCACGCCCTCTGTTAAAAAGCCCATTATCTGGTTACCCTGCCGCGCATGATGCAGTCGACCGAAAGCGTGCCTCGTTTGATCCTCGCGCCCATGGAGGGTGTGATGGACACCATCATGCGAGAGCAACTTACCGCCATTGGCGGCTACGAGCGGTGTGTCACGGAATTTGTCAGGGTCTCTCAAACAATCCTCCCCAAGCGGGTGTTTTATCGTTATGCGCCTGAACTGGCCCAGGGCGGACTCACCTCCTCAGGCGTTCCAGTCTATATACAGCTCCTGGGTTCCGACCCTGACCTCATGGCGGCCAACGCTCGTAGGGCTGCACACCTCGGCGCACCGGGTATTGACCTCAATTTTGGCTGCCCCGCTAAAACCGTCAACCGCTCGCTGGGGGGTGCGGCTTTGTTACGATCCCCTCAACTGATGAGATCCATCTGCCGAGCGGTGCGAGACACCGTGCCGCACTCGGTTCCTGTAACCGCCAAAATCCGCCTGGGCTATGAGGATGACGGCCAATTCGATTCTATTCTCGATGCGTTGGCGCCGGTAGGGCTATCCGAGCTCACCATTCATGCGCGAACACGAAGACAGGGCTATCGGCCGCCAGCCCACTGGGGAAAACTGAAGAACGCGAGGCAACGACTGTCATTACCGGTGATTGCGAACGGAGAACTCTGGGGCGTTTCAGACATCGCTCGTTGCCATCGGGTCAGCGGTTGCGGCGCATTTATGCTCGCGCGAGGAGCGCTTTGCCGGCCTGATCTCGGCGCGGCGATTCAAGCGCATTACCGCAGCATCGATCCAATTCCTTTTACCTGGGACCATGTGAGAGAGCTTCTGATCCATTTTCTGGAGCGCAATCAGCTTCAATATGACGCCCGCTATGCGGTCAACCCGGTGAAACAATGGCTGGTTTATCTCAAAATATATTACCCCCAGGCTGCGGCGCTATTCAGCACAGTGAAGAGACTCACCTGCAGTGAAGACATGTTGGCTGCTCTGGGCTCAGACGCCCTCGCCAGAGCGGCTTAATCGAGGTCTGCTGTGGCGTGTGGGACCCACCTATTTGGAGGGGGTTACTCAGAGTGAGCGCCACCTAATGACCACAACGCGAGGATACGCACAATGAGCTCATCGACAACCCGGACCGATGACCTCTGGGGCCATCCAAGGGGTCTCTATATCTGTTTTGCCACCGAGCTGTGGGAGCGCTTCTCTTTCTACGGCATGAAGTACCTGCTGCTGCTCTACCTCACCAAATACCACCTCTTTTCCGACGCAGCCGGCCTCGGAGTGCTGGGCAGCTATGCCTCGCTCGTTTACGCCATGCCGGTGTTAGGGGGACTCATCGCTGACCGGTTTATCGGGATGCGCAAGGCAGTGACGTTTGGCGGGCTTCTGCTCGTCGCGGGGCATCTGGGCATGGCCTATGAGGGCGACGCAGCAAGACAGACTGCCGAGGGCATCGTTCGCGATGACGCCGCGCTTTCCGTGTTTTACCTATCACTGGCTCTCATTGTGGTGGGGGTGGGATTTCTGAAGCCCAACATCTCGACCGTGGTTGGCAAACTCTATGCGGAGGGCGATGCCCGCAGGGACTCCGGATTTACCATCTTCTACATGGGCATCAATGTGGGCGCCTTTGCCGCTACTCTGCTGTGTGGCTGGCTCGGTGAGGTGTATGGCTGGACATGGGGCTTCGGCGCCGCAGGCATTGGAATGCTCATCGGTCTGATCATGTTCCAATGGGGTCAGAAATTTCTCGACGGCCATGGCCAACCCCCTGACCTCGACGTCCTGCTTCGCCCCGCGGTCCTGCCTGGACTCACTCTGGAGCGGGCTATTTATCTGGGCAGTTTATTGATGGTCGCCGTGGTCTGGCAGTTGGTTCAACTGACCGATACCGTGGGCACCTTACTCGATGTGCTCTCGCTCGTTGTGCTGGCTGGGCTTGGCTGGTTCTTGCTGGTGCGGTGCAACAAAGTCGAGCGCGAGCGTATGTTCGTGCTAATCGTACTGACGCTCTCTACCGTTGTCTTTTGGGCCCTGTTTGAGCAGGCCGCAGGCTCGATGACGCTGTATGCGGATCGGGTTACCGATAAGACGCTGCTGGGGGTAACGGTCACAGCTGCTCAATTTGGGGCAGCAAACGCTTTCTTTATTTTCTTACTCGCCCCACCGTTCGCATTGCTCTGGACGCGTCTGAGTAAAGCGGGCTGGGAGCCCGCTACGCCCGTCAAGTTTTCTTTGGGTATCGCCCAAGCGGGCCTTGGCTTTGGCGCACTTGTGTACGGGGCACAATTCCCGGACGAAGCCGGCATGGTGTCGGCTTGGTGGCTGGTTTTGGCCTACCTCTTACACACTATGGGTGAGCTATGCCTCAGCCCCGTCGGGCTCTCTGCGGTGACCAAACTGGCTGTCCCAAGCGTCGTCGGAGTGATGATGGGCACCTGGTTTCTGGCATCGGCTTATTCGTCTTATGTGGCCGCGCAGATCGCTACGGTAGCCGCCCAGCCGGTTAACGCAGAAAATGTCAACGTCAGTGACGCGCTGTCTGCCTATACCGACCTGTTTGGCCAGCTGCTCAGCATTGGACTCGCGGGGGCCGCCGCCTTGTTATTGCTGTCGCCGCTACTCAAGCGCATGATGCACGGCATCCGCTAACGCCATCAAGCGGGCGCAGTTTCTGCCGTGGACTGACCTTGTAACTTTTGCGCGGCACGCTTTTGATGCAAGTCGTAACCAATCAGGTACATCGCGGGTACCAACAGCAAGCTCACGAACAAGGCAAAGAAAACACCAAACGCCAACGACAGCACCGCTGGCTTCAAGAACTGGGCACTGGTGGACTGCTCGGCCATGATAGGAATCAACCCGACAAACGTCGTTACCGTCGTCAGAAAAATGGGCCGAAAGCGGCTGACTGCGGACGCAACCAGCGCATCCGGCGGGGATGCCCCCTCACGCTCTAGGCGGCGGACATAATCGATGAGCACCAGGTTGTCGTTGATGACTACGCCCGCCGCAGCGCCAATGCCGAAATAGGAGAACAGGGCCATCGGCAAGTTAAAAATGAGATGTCCAAAAACCGCGCCCATAAAACCGAACGGCATCGCTGTCATAATCAGCAATGGCAGACTATAGGACCGAAATGCCACCGCAATCAGGGCATAGATGACAAACAGGGCAATGGTGTAGAGCGAGGCAATTTCACTGAAAAACTCCGCCTCGGCTTCCTGTGAACCCCCTTTCAGGATTTGGAGCCCCGGATATGCCGCAGCGAGGGTCGGTAAATAATCCTCCCTGACGGCTCGATTAATCTCGCCGAGTGATTCAGGTTCTACCGTCGCCCGCACGGTAACGACTCGCTCACCATTGCGGCGCGTAATCCGGCGGGTCGCCTGCCCGATCTCCACGTCAATCACCGACAGCAATGGCAGCAATCGCCCATCAGGCGTTCGAATACGGACATCCTCAAAAGCGCCAAGCGAGGCCCTCGCAGCTTCCGGGTAACGCACCATGACACGCACATCACCGTTTTCTCTAGGCAGCCGCTGCACCTCTTCTCCGTAAAATGCCTGGCGCACCTGCGTCGATACATCGCCCAGCGTCACGCCCAACTTCTCGGCGCCAGGTTTGAGGTGAAATCGTAACTCGGGTAGCGAGCCCAACTGATCATCACGAATAAAGTAGGCCTTGTCGTAACTGGCCAAATGTTGCTGCAACGTCCGGCTTGCGGCGTTCAGAGTGTCAAGGTCCTCGTGCTGCAGAAGGATCGTGATGCTGGCCTCACTGTCACTGAGGGTGTAGTTCACCTTCACTTCATCTGCATCGGGAATGTCGCCGACCAAATCGGAGAAACGCTCGGCGGTTTCCTTCGCGCTGAGATGGCGTTGATCAGGCGGTGCCAACAGCACGATGGCAATCACATCCTCGCGGCGGGCACGCGTATACCAACTCTCTATTAAGTCACCCGTGCCAACACCTGCCTCCGCCTCGGCATTCACCTCTTCTGCCAGTTTTTTCTCTGCGTACTGCAGCTGCGCGAGCACCTCCATCGAACGGTTGTAGGGCGTTCCCGGAGGCAGACGGACATTGATGTATACCTCCTCGCTCTCGACTTGAGGCGAGAAGAAGAATTTCACCCAACCACTGGTGAACAAACCCAGAGACACCAAAAACAGTGAGAAAAACACCATGGTCGTCGTATAGCGGCGATGCAGGCATTTTTCGAGAAATGGTCTGTATACGGTGTCAGCAAAGCGAACAATCCCGTCTGCAATCCGCTGCTGCCGCATCCGCCAACCCGTCGTGGGCAACCGGGTGTCCAGACGACGCAGGTGACTGGGCAAGATGAGAAACGCTTCAATCAAAGAAAATAGCAGCGCCAACGAAATCACTACCGACAATTGCCGCGTGAATTGTGCCGTGACACCGGAGACAAATAGCCAGGGTGCGAAAGCAACTATTGTGGTGAGTACCGCAAAAATGACAGGCCTGCTGACGGCAAAGGCACCGGCTACAGCGGCTTCGTCGCCCGTCATGCCGCGGTGATGCACATGGTGATGAATGCTCTCGCCCACCACGATGGCATCGTCTACAACAATCCCTAGCACCAGCAAAAAGGCAAAAGTTGAGAGCAAATTGAGTGACACATCATTTGCAGGCAACAGGGAAAATGCGCCGAGAAAGCTGACGGCAATGCCTACCGTCACCCATAGAGCCACCTTGGGCTCAAGCGTCAAAATCAGCACAACAAATACGAGAGCCAGACCCAGAATAGACGATTCAGCGATAAGCTCCATACGGTTTTTATAGATGTCGGCAGTATCGGACCACAACTCCAGATCAACCCCTACCGGTAGCGATGGGGCGGTCTTTTCAACCCATTCACGGACCGCCTCGCTCGCCTTGACGACCTGCATGTCATCCGTCGACATAGCCTGCAAAAGAACCGCGGGCTTGCCATTGAGCGTGGCAAGAATTTCGTTTTGCTCAAAACCGTCGATAACCGTTGCCACATCAACCACACGGACTTTGCCACCGTCAACGGTCTGGCGAACCACAATCTGTTCAAAGTTCTCCTGCGTGTCGGCCAGATTCTCTACCCGGAGCTGTACGTCTCCGGTTTGTGTGCGCACTTCCCCAACAGAGACATTCATCGAGTCACGGCGAATCGCTGCCGCCACATCAGAGAAGCTCAGGTCATAGGTACGAAGGGCTCTCTCGGAGAGCTCTATCGTGACCTCTTCACGACGCGAGCCAAATACATCCACCTGCGACAGATAAGGCAAGCCGGCCATTTCATTACGCAACCGATTAGCCAATCGAGTCAGTGCACGTTCACCGACCTCCCCCACCACCGCAACACGGATCATTTCTGGACGCCATTCGAATCGCCGCACTCTGGGGTTCTCGAGGTCTCGGGGAAATGAGGTGATCGAGTCGACCGCGTTTTTTACGTCATTAAGAAAGGTGTTGAGGTCCACAGAGGGAAACGTCTCTACCGTGAGCGAACCGAGACTTTCCCGAGCTTCCGAGGTGATACGGTAGACGTTGGAGACGTTTTTAAGCGCCTCCTCGACCCGCTGTATCGCCTGCTGCTCCACTTCTTTTGGGGATGCGCCGGGCCAGATTAATTCCACCTGCACGATATCCGGCTGAACGGAGGGGAAAGCTTCTTTTTCAATATCCCGCAGACCCAACCAACCCGCAGTCACAATGATGAGCATCACAAGATTGGCGGCAACCGGGTTACGAACCCACCAGCGGATCAAACTTTCCATGGCGCGACGCTCAGACCTCGTTATCGTCCGGGGTGCTCTCAGCCGAAGGACTCTCGGCAACTACCGCCGCGTCCATCGCCTTCAATCGCATCCCCCTCACCGGATTGCGAATCGCCGAAGTGATCACCTGATCACCCGCCTGCACCCCGGCACCCAGCAACACTGTATTGCGATTGCGGTGGACCACCTCAACCTGGCGCACATCCAGCAAACCCTCGCCATTTAATATGAACACCTCGTTGCCCGCGCGCAGCCCCTCTGCCGCAATCTGCACGGCATCAATAATCGGCCGGCCCTCGATTTCCGTATCGACATATAAACCTACGGCCAGGGGCATGGTCTCGCTTGAACCCTCCCCGTAGGGATCGTTCACCCTTACCGTGCCGTATACGGTGCGCGTCGCGGGGTCTATCGCGGCATCCAATCGCACCAGAGCGCCCTTCCACCGACCTGTGACACCGCCGATTTCTCCTGAAACCACAGCAGGCAATGCTCCCTCCGTCTCGCCTGAAAATCCGATGGGAATACCCAAAGAGGCCAGCTGACGATCCGTCAGCGCCAGACGCACCTCTGCAATATCGGTACCAAATACGGTTCCAAGCACTTTGCCCGGACTCACGAACTCTCCCAGATCCGCAGATTGGCTTTGCACCCGACCGCGAAATGGCAGGCTGATCTGGGTACGCTTGAGATTAGTCTGCGCCAGTGCGAGCGCAGTTTCGGCCGCCTTGAGGGCGGCCTCTGCCCGCGCCACTTGAGGCTTTTTCAAAGCCAAAGGGGACGGATCTTTCTGGCCCGCCAACTGCCTTCTCGCCACGTCAGCATCAGCAACCGCTTGCTCCAGATCCACCCGTGCAGCGGCCAATCGCGACAAGCGCTCATCTACGCTCGCCAGGTAGTCGGTGTTCTCGATACTCAACAGGACGTCACCGGGCGCAAATTCCCCGCCCTCAATGAAGGCGGGCGCAATGGCCTCAATTCTTCCACCGACTTGCGCGACCAGCTGGGTACGGACACCTGGGCGGACCTCACCATAAGCCACCACCGTCGGTCGGGAGGCGGCTCGAACGGCTCGCGATACCTCGACACCAATCGGTCGGGGTGGCTCAATATTGGGAATCGGCCGGGGTTTGGTGAGGTGCAAAAGCGCAAAGATCGCAATTCCGGCTAAACCGATACCGACGGGCCAAGCCGCTCGCCGTAGTGTAGCGATCATGTTCATCTCCCTGATGTGACCTCTTTCAAGTAAGAACTATCTGTTTCTAATGCTAACTTCACATTCATCATTTTTGAAAAGTACTTTATAAAACAAAGTACCATATCGGGGCATGGGTCGCAATCCTGCCCCTCGGCTCCGCCCCCGATGATCACCACTCGAAGGCCACCGTGCCAATGGCTTGGCAGGGCAAATTTTGAGAGCCCAAATCATATCGCGCCAACCCAGCGGGCTCCATAGGGATAAGTCGCATTTGATGTATCACGGTGCAACTTTCCATGACTGGCCCGATCTCCACGCAATGTTAACTTCTGAGCCCTCCACCGCGCAGCCCTTTTGCCAAAACCTCGTCGCCTTCAGGGCAAAGACGACTGAAGTGGTTGTTAAGGTCTTTGTCATTCTAGTAATACGGGTTAGCCGACAAAACCCGTCGCTCAGTTCTCCCCCCAAAAAGAGTCAATGGGCATAACCACTCTCCCGCTTGACTCCACATGCTGTCTGCTCAACCCGAATGTCGCGGTTGGCAATCGCGCTGCCCAGCCAATAGGCACCTTCGATTGAAGCGGTGACAATGCCAAAGGTCGCTGCTGCCCGCGCCGGCCCAGCAAAAACGGCCAGAGCGCTGCAAACAAATAGCACCGCGACGTACACCAGTGCTCTC
>JAQWUD010000041.1 GCA_029242325.1 Luminiphilus sp. | reverse complement strand
CTTGATCAGGTGATCAAGACTATGCGCGACACTGGGCGCGACATGCAGGACAAATATAAAGAAACAGCACGGGGTGGGCTGGCAATCAACGTACTCGAGGTGCCGGTCAGTTTGATCGAGTGCTAAGGGCAGCGCCGCTGTGATGTCGATGCAGCTATTTGATACCGGTGCCTTACAGCCAGCGGCTGACGTGAACCTTCATCTCCGAAAGCATACTGTCGTAATGATGGGCGTCTCACCCCTCGGGCAGCAGGTCTTCATGGAACTCGATTAACAGGTAGTCGACTAGCGCCTCCCCAGATTCTCTCCATCGCGCGTAAAGAGCGTCAATCAGTCTGTATTCTGTGCCTTCGACATTGAGCTTTACCGCGACGAAGTCGTAGCCACTGTGACGCTTGTCAGAAAGAAAACGCCAGAGATCTATGCCATCAACGGAGCGCTGCTCTAGAAAATTCTTTCCCGTCACCTTTCCCTTTTCAGTCGTTGAGCCGCCAATGAAATTAGTCCCCATAGCGCGGGGCAAATAAATATCGATGGGTCCATCGGCAGTCGCCACAGCTTGATGTCGGATTTCGGCATCCGGATTCGCGGTCGTAGCTCTCTCGATCAGCTCTTCCTGAATCTCGAAGCCAATAAAAGAAAATCGAGGTAGTGCTTTGGTATAACGATTCATCACGGAGCCTTCGTTGACACCACAATCAACGAAAAGGGGGCGTTGCGCATCAGCCGACTGTTGCTTCAAGTGAGCTGCTTTTTTTTCGAGCACATCAGGAAGGCCTTGGCCATAGACACTTCCTCGAAGTCGGCAATTTTCTGTCTGTAGCTGTTGAAACTCACTTTCTCAGGTCTCCAGTGAGCGCGAGGATCGCCAAGAACGAGATGCCAATGGCCGATGCCATCAGGCTTTCCGCCATGCTGACGCCGAACAGCATCTCTGGGGTGAAAGAGCAGAGATTGCGTACCTCAAAGAGCCAGGGCATCCAACGATCAACGGCAAACCAGTCCGGCATACCGAGTTGAAACTGGCAGCTGCCATCCCCAATGCCATTCTCGAGCCGATACAGGTATCGGGCGCGCTCGGTGAGGCCTATACCAGCGATCAAAACACCACCGTTTCCGAGAACGCGCAGCATCTTGATCTGCGGTGCGATCAGCATGATGAGAGCAATTAAAGAGAAGGCGACTACCCAGAGTCGCGCGTGAATACAGACCTGACAGGGCTCATCGCCCAACGCGTACTGATAGTAAAGTGCCACACTGAGCAGTGCGATACCAAACAGGGCAATAGTCAGCCAATACCAACGAGACTGTAGTAGTTGCGAAAGTGTGCTCACGTCGTCAGCAATGCCGTTACGGTGATCATCAATGAGGCTTCCCTTAGTCTACCGCGTTCCGAACACCCTCTGCGAACGGATCGAGACACTGCCAGAGCATAATGGCGGAAAACAGCGATGAAGCGATCACCACGCAGCTGATGGACCAGTCAATCATCGCTGGGTCTCTGAACACAAAGTCAGTCAACAGCGCGACGGCGGTAGGGCCCAGTGACAGGCCAAGCAATGAGATCGTCAGTAGATACAGTGCCATGGTCTGCCCCCGGATCTGGTTGGGGGTCACATTAATGACCGCGATGGAACCCGAGGCGGTGGTCATGGCTGGGCCGATACTGGCCGGGATCATGGCCATTAACGCCGCTTGGCCAGTGGCTGCGAGCGGGAGATATACGACGCCTGGAAGGCAGATCGCGATGCTCAGCAGTGCCACTTTGAGTTCAGCGTTTTGTTGCCCCGCGCGGTGTAGCTTGTCGATCAGACTCCCCGCAATGAAGACTCCCAGCGGCCCGGTCGCCAAAATGATGAGGCCGTATCCGAGGCCAATATCACCCATGGTCCAGCCGTGAACGCGCGCGAAACTGGTGGGTATCCAGGAGAACAGCGCATAGCCCACGATGGTATTTACCGACATGCCGAGAAATAGCGGCACGTACATCCTCCTTCTGCCATACAGGTAGGTCAGCACGTCCCGGAAAGTCAGATTCTGAGCTGCCAAACTGGTTTCTTGCCGCGCCGGTTCGCGCACAGTCAGCATCAGTAACACCACCAACAGACCCGGCAGGGCGACCAGAAAAAAGACGTACTGCCAGGCCGCGACGCCACCCACCACCGGCAGCACATGCCGTTCGCTGGTGCTCACGTAGGTGATCACCATCCCGCCGAAGACCATGGCGAAACCTGTGCCTAGTGACACGCCAGCGTTATAGGTGGCCAACGCCTTGCCGCGGGCACCTGAAGGGAAATAGTCGGCAATCATCGAGGTGGCGCTGGGTGTCAGGCTCGCTTCACCCACGCCCACACCCATTCTGGCGAGGAACAAGTGCCAATAGCTCCCAGCGAGTCCGCAAGCCGCCGTCATCAGGCTCCAAAGGGTGACACCCCCGACGATAATGTTGCGCCGCACGCTGTTGTCGGCGAGTCGCCCGAGCGGTACGGCCATGAATATGTAAAAAATCGAGAACGCGAGGCCCATTAGCAAGCTCATCTGCGTGTCGGACAGCATCAGATCCTCTTGGATGGGCCCGACCATCAGCGCGAGGATCTGACGGTCCAGAAATGAAACGAGGTAAGCGAAGGTCAATACGCCGACCACGTACCAGCGGTAGAGGTCACCTTTTTGCTTTTGAGACTGATCAGTCACGGCGAGAACCCGCATCGCGAAATGGCGCTGCGCGCCTCAAAATGACAGGTCATCAGCGGCAGTGCGGAATCACATCGGTTGCAAACAATTGCGCCTGTTCCACCATCGCGATCTGCCGAGCGGCGTGTGGATGCGCGACCGGGGTGCCACCGAGTTGGTAAATGTGCTCCAGCCCCATGTCCAGAAGTGGCTGTAATCGTTCAATGCACTTCTCCGGTGGTCCACAGATGGAAAACCAGTCGACGAAAGCTTCATCGATTAACGCGAGATGAGCGCCCTCGTCCTGAGCATGGCGCTCCATATCGTACTGCGACTGCATGTGCTCAGCGACGGTCCGGAGCTGATGGGGTAGGTGTTCGGTGGGCGCGTGTTTGAGTCCGGCGAAGTGCGCCACCATCCCCGCGATCAGTGTGCCCAAAGACAGGGCGGTTTTCTCGTCTTTATCACACACCAAGTTGATGTAGGCACCCAGTTGGATGGAGTTGCGGGGGCGATTGATCTTTTTCAGATGCGCTTCCGCCGTATCGATTGCCCACTGGAGCCGCTCCGGTGCGCTGCCCACTGCAAAGGAGATGCGGTCACCGACTTCGACCGCCATTTGAATTGTTTTTGGACCCGTGCAGGCAATATCGATCGGCACAGGATGACAGTCGTAGGAATCGAGCCAGCGCAGTTGTGACGAGTGGCCGTCCCGATCAACGGGCTCGCCATTCAGATACGCGCGTAGCCTCTGAATAAAGGTTCTGAGTTGTGCAGTAGACCCGTTGCCTTTTCCAATATGCGCCAGACTGGAATCGCCGCGGCCAATGCCGCAGATTGCGCGCCCATCTGTTTCCGCAGCCAGCGAGGCGAGAGAACACGCCAGCACCGCGGGATCGCGGGTGATGGGGTTGGTGACACCCGTGCCGACCAAAAGAGATTGCGTGGCTGCACCAGCCAAACACAGCTGCCCAATGGGGTCCGGGGAGAGATTTTGCGTATCGGGGCAGAGTAGGGCGTCGAATCCCAGCCGCTCAATTTCCTTTGCCAGCCCTGCCGTATTGCCCGGACTGGCTTCCATCACTATCCCAAATGCCGTCATGCTTACGATACCCGCAGGTTGAGATGAGGGTGATACCAGCGACTCACTGTCCGGCTGAGTGTAGCCCGAGCTAAGAAATAACGGAACGTATATCGAGGCATTGCCGTGATCTGATGCGGAATCACAACACCCAGCCCATTATGTGAAGGGGTGATTGTAGGTGGTGGGAAGGGCAAATTTTTAACGCGATTTTCTGTCCGTGTCAGGGTAAGCTCAAGAGCAAATGGCTGGCGGCACTAAGTCGCATAGGAGCCATGGCGCTTGCAACAGAAAGAGAGGAATTGGGCATGTCAGATGGCACTGAGGGCTCCACCAATCTGGGTGATGGCATTTTCGCGGCTATGCACGAGTTAACACTCAAAGGCTTAGAGCAATCCTTGCTCGACGCAGAGGCGCGCTATGTTCGTGGCGAGGCCGCAGCCGATCCTTCGCCGAGTATGAATTGGGCAGTAACCAATCAGGCAGTTGCGGAGGGAGGCGAAACGACGCCGAGTATGGACAACCTTCTTCAGGAGGAGGTCATTTTGTGGTTAAGCGTGGGTAAGGAGAAGTTGGAAATCGTACCGGGCAGTGACCATGCCGTGATCCCCGCTTCAGCGCTAGTCGGCGCCCTGCAGGAAATGAAAGCCATGGTGGAAAGTTTTTCGGGCGATCGAGGCTCGGAGTTGGCAACCCAGTTCCATGAAATAGCCGTTGATCAGGCCAGGCCCAAAAGCCCTCCCGAAGAAGGGGATAAGTCTGACTGGCAATACGATGCCGGGCTTGATCGATACGTAGCGGTTTGACCATCTGCTTTTTGCAGCTAGTGCAGCTAGTGCAGCTAGTGCAGCGGTGCCGGGGGCGGTCGATAAGTAGATAAAGCGAGCTTACGCACAGCCTGCCGAGACGGAGGTGAGGAAATTTCACAGAGCGCCGGTGCGAGTGCTAATGAGGGGGTCGTCATGTCCTTAGATTCAATACTGGATGCAAAAACGCTGCTGTTTATTCTGGGCATGCTGATGTCGATCGCGCTGGCCGGTCGGTTCAATAAATCTTGCTTGAGACTTGTCTGGGAAACTTCGCTGCCTGTTGGACTGTTGGGTCTGCTGATTGGGGTAATCAGTATGCTGGCGGCGTTGGCAGACCCTTCGGGTATTGCGCCTGCGGCAGCCGTTGCCCTGATGGCATTGTTGTACGTCGGCACAGTGCGACTCCTGCTGTCCGATGCGCACGATCAACCCCTGTCAGTCGATTCTTCACCGGGCATCAAACTCGCGAGTACTGCGGGGGTTGCAGCGATGTTGGGTTGGGTGATGGTGTCTCTTGTTCCTGGCAGCCCTGACGTGTTTTGGTTCCCACAGGCACTTATGCTCATGATCGCGGGGTGTATCCTATTGCTTCTAGCAGGCCGATACTTCTCAAGTATCCCGTCGAATGGTTGGGCGAGAAAGATTTTAGGGCTGGCTTGGCTTGGGTATCTGGCAGGGCTGATTAGTGCCTTACCTCAATTGGATGCACCGCAGCTGCTCGGGCCGTCCTTGGCGTTCGCTCTTCTCAGCCTATTATATGGCATTTTAGGGACTGTTCTGGGGCTGGTTTGGGTGCCCGATCGTATGGCAGATGCCGACGGATCGCTGCCCCTCGGTCCGCTCTTTGCGGCGTCAGTAATGGTAGCCGTGGTTTCCATGATGACGTTGTTGATTGTTGTTGTTAACTAGTCCTCCCATGGTTGGGTGCGCGGCATTTTCATCAGGCGATATAAAGGGTTGACAGGCAAGCCAGCCAGCTAGGCTCAGAGCCGCAGGAATAGTGATCACAGCAATCGCTTACTCTTTATTGGTGGCCGCCAAAGTAGGACTTGAGTTTTTCGGCTTTTCGCTTGGGTTGGCATCAGCTGTATCAATCGGATGATGGGCTATGCCGGTGGTCATCAGGGGATTCTGCTGCAGGAGTTCTTTTATTCCGCAGCTGGCCTCAGTGGGATGTCCCGATGGGCGGCAAAATGTAGCCGATCCACTGCGTCTTTGTGGTTTCGGGACTGACGCGTTGCCAGATGGATATTGATTTCTGGTAGGTAACCCTTATTTGGCTCGATTTTTGCATTTCACCCGCCATGCGGCGGGTGAAACAAACATGATCTCTTTGGGTAACCTAACGGAGGGCGCTAGCAGGGCACTGAGCGCACTTGTGAAAACTCAACGGGGAATTGATCAATCGATGGAGCGATTGTCGTCTGGGGCACGTGTCAATAGCGCTGCCGATGATGCTGCGGGAATGGCCATCGCGTCTCGCATGCAAGCCCACATCATGGGTATCCAGCAGGGTATTGAAAACGGGCTAGACGGCATTAACCTGATTCAGACTGCCGACGCCGCGCTGGACTCGCTAGTTAAATTAAACCAACGGATCCGAGAACTTTACGTGCAACAGATGAACGGCACTCAGGGCGTCGCAGAGCAAGCGATTCTGCAAAGTGAGATAGATCAGCTGCGAGTTACTTTGACTGATTTGGCCAGGCAATCTGAATTTAATGCACAGCCTCTATTCATGACGGATCGAGAAGCGCCGTTCATTGTGGGTGCAGATACCACTGATCTGATCTCGGTATCCTTGCCGAGATTGGTAGATACAATTGAAACGCCGGTTTCCTTCAAAAACGGCGACTTCGAAGTTGACGTGCCTGATTCAAACTCCATCACCGGTTGGGACATTGTTGAGAGGGTGATTATTTTTGGTACCGATTCCATTGCAGGGCATGTCACCCCCTCTGACCCGGTAGCAAAGGGCACCGATCAAAATACCCCCAGTAACGCGGGGAATATGGTGGTCACGACATCAAGTGCGCAAGCGAGTGTAGGGTCGCAATCCGTGAGATTAACCAGTTCTGGAATTACTACGAGCGGGGGTTTTGACACGGTGCGGGGGCCAGCGTTAATTAGCCAAGATCAAGTGACATTTAAGGTTGGAGATTCCCTCTCGTTTGACTGGAGAGCTCAGGGTGGCGGAGATGCCTATGACGTCTACGCTTACCTGCTAAATGTTTCGACCGGCGAGACAGTTGAAATGCTCAATGACACCGGAGCGGCAGCCGGAGCCACAACCAATTGGCAATCGGAGACGCTCACAGTATCAAAGCCTGGAACCTATCGATTCGTTTTTGTGGGTGGCACTTTTGATGCTTCGGGCGGCAAGGCGGCTGGCGCGCAATTGTTTGTCGATAATATTGTTGCAACGTCGACAGAGACCACTTTCGACTTTGCGTTGGCAACTGACAGCCTGGCTTCAGTTGACCAAGCGATCGATACATTATTGAGCCACAGGGCCGGGTTTGGAGCGACGATCAACCGAATCTTCCACGCCGTCGATTCCCTGACAATGACGTCTGTGAATCTTGAAGCAAGCAAGAGTGTCATTGAGGATGCTGATTATGCGGCTGAGACAGCCCGTCTTGCGGCTTCCTCTATCATCCATCAGGCGGCCAGCAATACCCTGAAAAATACTACTGAAGCTTCGATGAGGGTGCTGGCCGAATTGATCGAAGCGACCGATCAGCGCTAGACGCTCTGGCTTATACTTTGTCTCTTTTGTTCGTCTATGTCGCCACAAATGATGAAATGGTGAAGAAAGGGGTTTGTTTGGTTTAATCGAGGCAGGGCGAACTAAAACGGGGGAAATGAGGGAAATACAGATAAAGCGGGGTGTGCACTGTCTGTCGCTGAGCATTCAGGCACATTCAGATGTTCTGTATCTGGAGCGCAATCAGACATTTTCCTCTAGTGGAAATAGGTATTGGGAGAGAATAATGCGCGATACAGATAAGGAGACCCGTTCACTTACGAGGAAACATCCCAACGGAAGTGGATTGGAAGATGCTGACAGTTATTACGAGGTGGTCTTGATGCCGGAGTTCTACGTCGCTCATAAATACAGCGCCCCGCCCTCACTGTGCAATTGAGACGGGTGATAAATGACATTTATGTTTTTCATTGCACCCATTCGGGGTGAAGAGGCAGATCATCTACTGTCCGAGTCAGATGAATATATGGCCTCGCTATATCCCCCAGAGAGTAATCATCTTGTAAGCAGCGAGAGCCTTCGCAGCGGAGACGCCTTGTTTTTGGGCGCATTCATCCTGCAAAACACAGGGACGCACGAGCTGGATCGTGATGGCGCTCCTCTGTTGAGCGAGCACTTCGCGAGCGAGGGTTTAGATACCGAAGCCAGAGGTCATTGCATTGGTTGCGTTGCCGCACGATTTGAGCGGCAGTCTGGTTACGCGGAAATAAAAAGGTTATTTGTGGACAGCGATTATCGCGGCGGTGGAGTGGCAAAGGCCTTGATGTCGGCGATTGAGGCAGGAATTAGGTCTGAGGACATTGGTTGTGCGCGGCTTGAAATGGGTGTGTCGCAACCCGAGGCGGATGCGTTTTACCGCGCTACTGGCTACTACGATATACCGCCATTCGGTGATTACCGCATCGATCCGCTCAGTCAGTTTCTCGAGAAGCGGCCATTGAAGGAGTGATGGCTTTTCTCGAAAGTGCCTTTCTAACCGGCTTTAGGTGGGCCTCAAGTACTGTGCGGGGACGCGATTTTTAGCAAGATGCGGACGCAATGCTGGCCGTTTCTTTTCGACTTTCATTCTCTGGGAGTGGAGTCTATACTCGGCCAAGTGGGAGTGTCTTAGACCGCGATAAGAAGTAGCACCACTGGTGCGTTATCGAGTCCAGTCCATAGAGCGGCGAGAACAAGCCGGCCCGAAGAAACTGCTTCAACGGATGACCCAGCTGGGCTGCGTTGGGGAACAAAATAGAAAATAATAAACAACCAACAACCAATAAAAGGAAACGCCGATGAAGCGCTTCTACTATATTAGTGATGATCTGGACGATTTAGAGCGGATCGAGCACGACCTCGAAGCAGGTGGTATAGCCCGCCCGCAAATCTATTTACTCAGCAACGATGACGTTGGGCTGGACAGCCACGACGTAAACCGTGTCGCCAGCTTTCTGAAAACTGATGTGATTCACTCAGGTGAAATCGGTGCCTTGCTGGGGCTGGCAGTTGCTGGCTTGATATTGCTGGTCTCTCATTTTTCCGGTATCGCGGCCCAGGTCGGATGGACGCCCTTTATTTTCCTCGCGATTATTGGCTTCGGGTTTGCTACGTGGGAAGCGGGGTTCATTGGCATGCAGGCGCCGAATGTTCACTTCGCTCGCTTCGAAAAAGCGCTGGAACAGGGGCGACACGTGCTCTTTGTAGAGACGGATCGGGTAGACCAGAAAAAGTTAAAAAACGTGTTAAAACAACATCCCAAGCTGGAGCGAGCGGGCACTGAGGTTACGCACACTCGAGTGCTAATGCTGTTGCTCCGTAATTGGGAGAAGTTCAGGAACTGGGCGCTGATTTTTCAGGGCCGTCCGAACAGACAACAACAATAACGCGGCTGCAAAGCACAGCCACCAATAAGGGAGTACCAGGCGTCAGGAGAAGAAGAGCGGTAACTTTTTTCTTTTGATGTTTGGTTACTAGGGGGGCGTTGGTGCCCAAATTTTGCACTGGGTGCGAGAGTTAAACTATGGTTGTTGCAATAATCTTACTGGTCTTGGTGCTGGGAACGGTGGTGTTTCATGTTCTCAGTCCTTGGTATTTCACACCGATAGCATCTAACTGGTCCTCAATGGACGATACGGTCACTCTGACTTTTGTCGTGACGGGGCTGGGGTTCGTTCTGGTTAACCTTTTCATTGCCTACTGCCTTATAAAGTTCAGGACTAAGGAAGGTAGGCGAGCGGAATATGAGCCCGAAAGTATCAAGCTGGAGACGTGGCTCACTGGTCTAACAACGGTGGCGATTGCTGCGATGCTGGCGCCGGGCCTCCTGATCTGGAAGGACGTCGTCACGCCTCCTGATGAGGCCATGGAGCTAGAAGTGCTGGCACGCCAATGGAACTGGTCTTATCGATTGCCCGGAGCGGACGGTAGGCTCGGGGCCGTTGCGGTTAGCCATACCAGTGAAGACAATCCGCTAGGGATCGACCCTTCCGATCCCTTTGGGCAGGACGACGTTATCGTTTACGATCCGGTGATGCACTTGAAGGTGGATCAGCCAGTCACATTTTTGCTGCGATCTAATGATGTTTTGCATAATTTCACGGTTCCTCAATTCCGCGTGAAAATGGACTTTGTGCCCGGGCAGGTCTCGTATATTTGGGCCGAGCCTACCGCAGAGGGGAGCTACGATCTCTTGTGCGAGGAGTTGTGTGGTGTAGGCCACTACGCAATGCGTGGTCGGATAATCGTAGACAGCGAAGAGAGTTACGCGGACTGGTTGCTAGACCAGCCTACTTTTGCGGAAACACAGGCCGAATTGGCCACCGATCTGGTGGCTGGGCAGGGCTCTTATGCGGTCTGCAGTTCTTGCCATGGGGCCAACGGTGAGGGTAATCAAGCCATGCATTCACCCCGTTTAGCTGGCATGGATGGCGAATATATGAGGCGCCAATTGCGACACTTTAAGCAAGGAGTGCGTGGCACCCATGAAGACGATACTTGGGGTCAGACTATGGCCCCAATGGCCATGATGCTTGCCGATGCCGCAGCTATTAACAACGTGGTCAGTTACATCGGTACATTGTCCGGGCAGTCTGAATTTGATGACGAGGCCCATTACAATTTGAGCGCGGCGGTTGAGCGATATGAGCCCGCTTCTTCCGGCGATCCCAGTAAATCTGCCGCCCTCTATCAGTCCACCTGCGCACAGTGTCACGGAGATGACGGAGAGGGCGTTTGGACAGTTAATGCGCCTGCGCTGACAGGTCTGGACGATTGGTATCTTGCGACTCAAATTAAGAATTTCCGCGACGGCATTCGTGGGCGCCATGCAGATGACCTTTACGGCCTGCAGATGGGCCTCGTTTCGAACACGATGACTACTGATCAAGCCATTGAGGACATGGTGGCCTATATCAGTGGCCTAGAAAATCCAAATCAGCCGGTCAAGCTGGCACAACAGCGATAGTCGAGAGAAGATGATGGAACACATAGCACACGACGAGACTAGTTTTGTTAGGCCCGCCGAAATCGGTGAGATGGAGCTGTACCATCCCAAGACCTGGCTGGGGAAATATGTTTTTTCACAGGATGCTAAGACTATCGCCATACAATATGCCGCTACGGCGATTGCGATTGGCATGGTGGCTTTGGTTTTGTCCTGGCTCATGCGCCTGCAACTGGCCTGGCCAAACATCTTCAACTTTATTGACCCTGCCTACTACCTCCAGGCGGTGACCATGCACGGCATGATCATGGTGGTATACCTGCTGACCGCGCTGTTCTTGGGGGGGTTCGGTAATTACCTGATTCCTTTGATGGTAGGTGCGAGAGACATGGTGTTTCCGTGGCTCAATATGATCAGTTTTTGGGTATATTTCACAGCGGTAGTGCTGCTGGCAGCCAGTTTCTTTGTTGGCGGCGGTTCAACCGGTGCCGGGTGGACACTCTATCCGCCACAGGCGATTTTGCCCGGGACGCCGGGTTCCGAGGCAGGCATCTTGCTGATGCTGGCCTCGCTGGCAGTCTTCATTATCGGTTTCACCATGGGTGGACTAAATTACGTTGTGACGATCCTCCAAGCCAGAACGCGGGGCATGACATTGATGCGCATGCCGTTGACGGTTTGGGGTATTTTTGTTGCTACGGTTCTGGCGCTATTTGCCTTTCCGGCACTGTTTGTTAGCGCGATAATGATGAGCTTAGACGTACTGCTCGGTACCAGCTTTTTCATGCCTGCCATCATGACCATGGGCAATGAGGCCGATCACGTGGGCGGCAACCCACTATTGTTCCAACATTTATTTTGGTTCTTCGGTCATCCCGAAGTTTACATTGTAGCGTTGCCTGCTTTCGGCATAGTCTCTGACCTGATCAGTGTGCATGCCCGCAAAAATATCTTCGGTTATCGCATGATGGTGTGGGCAATAGTTGTTATTGGTGCGCTGAGTTTTGTGGTGTGGGCACACCACATGTATGTCAGTGGAATGAACCCTTATTTTGGCTTCTTCTTTGCGACGACGACTTTGATTATTGCCGTGCCGACAGCACTGAAGGTTTATAACTGGGTGCTGACGCTGTGGCAGGGGAATATTCATTTTACGGTGCCGATGCTCTTTTCTATTGCCTTTTTGTTGTTCTTCATTAACGGCGGTATGACAGGTCTGTTTCTGGGGAACGCGACGGTGAGTATGCCTCTCTCGGACACGCTCTTTGTGGTCGCGCACTTTCATATGGTGATGGCGGTAGCGCCGGTGATGGTGGTGTGCGGCGCGATCTATCATTGGTATCCCAAAATTACCGGACGTTGGTATCACGAGGGCATGGCACGATTTCATTTCTGGGTGACTTTTGTTGGCTCCTACTTGGTGTTTTTACCCATGCACTATCTGGGCATCATGGGCGTGCCCCGGCGCTACTTTGAAATTTCCGGAACAACATTCTTGCCAGATTCGGCGCAAAGTGTGAACGCGAGTATCACTATTGCCGCGCTGGTTGTGGGTTTCGCGCAGTTGGTTTTCCTCTACAACCTGATCGTCAGCGCGTTTAATGGTAGGCAGGCTTCGGGGAATCCCTGGAACGCCACCACACTCGAGTGGCAAACCGAACACACGCCACCCGAGCACGGCAATTTCGGTAAGGAATTGCCGTGCGTATACCGTTGGGCCTATGACTACAGTGTGCCGGGCGTTGAGGAGGATTTTATTCCTCAAAACGTGCCGCCTGGTAACGCGCAAGCCTGAGGAAAGGTGATGACTAATATTTTCACAGAACAGCCCTGGATTGCCGATACGGGTCCGATTGCGCCAGCTTTATCGGGAGCGCAGATTGCGGTGAACTCTCGGCGCTCAGCCCTCAAGATGCTACTCAGTGTCGTGAGTGTTTTCTTCTTGTTGATGATCGTTGCATATGGCGGTCGGATGCTATACCAAGACTGGAGGCCCACGCCTCAAATCAACCTGTTATGGGCGAACACGGGCGTACTCCTCTTAAGCAGCCTCTGTTTACAGGCGTCCCTTATGTGGGCCCGCACTGGCAAGACGGCTTGGGTGAGGGGCGGGCTGGTCGCTGCCGCCGTTTTAACGCTGTTGTTCCTCGTCGGGCAACTCGCCGCATGGCAGCAGTTGACGACCATGGTTTTAGGAGACTTCAGCAACCCATCCGTCGGGTTTTTCCTGATGATTACAGGTATCCACGGGCTTCATATGGCGGGCGGCATGGTGGCTCTGACACGCGCGATGACACGCGCTTTTGGCCGGTCAGATGTGCGTAGCATGGAACATAATGTCTCTAACTGTGCGCTTTACTGGCACTATTTACTGGGCGTGTGGCTGGTGGTGTTTGGATTGCTATTCACGGGTAACAATTTCGAGATCCTCTTGCGGATCTGCGGCTTTATTTAGACTAGGGGGACACGACCATGTCGACGGAGACCATGGGATCAGATTCGTTAGAGTTGAAGTCCGGTTTAGCCGGGTTCTTTGATGACTGGAGTTCGGATCAGCGTGCGTTCAAGGGTGTGCCCTGGGGCAAAGCGATGATGTGGATCTTCCTCGTCAGCGATACGTTTATTTTCGGATGTTTCTTGGCTTCCTACATGACGGTACGGATGTCCACATTGGATCCGTGGCCGAGTGCTAGTGAAGTGTTTGCTCTCAGCTTCGGGGGAGATCCGATTCCGCTCATTCTGATTGCGATTATGACGTTTGTGTTGATTACTTCTAGCGGAACTATGGCACTTGCCGTGAATTACGGGTACCGCAAAAACAAGTGGGTGACGTTTTGGTTGCTGTTGGCTACCGCTTTACTCGGAGCCACATTCGTGGGCATGCAGGTATTCGAATGGAGCAAATTAATATTTGAAGAAGGGGTGAGACCTTGGGGTAATCCCATGGGCGCGGCTCAGTTTGGCTCCGTCTTTTTCATGGTCACGGGTTTTCATGGATTTCACGTTTCAATTGGCGTGATCTTTCTGTTTATTTTTTCTTATAAAGTTGCCAGGGGGCACCTAGAAACGCAGCAGGCGGGCTGGTTTACGAAGCGCGGCGGCAACTATGAGGAGATCGAGATTCTGGGCTTGTATTGGCACTTCGTCGACCTAGTCTGGGTATTTATTTTTGCATTTTTCTATCTCTGGTAGGGAGTAAATCATGGATCAGGCAGTTGATGGGCACGGGGGCGTTGTTCGAGAAGAGGAAGCGATCCAGCATCCGTTGGGGATCTATTTTAAGATCTGGATTCTACTTTTTGTGCTGAGTGCGATGTCTTACGCCGTAGACTACTTTCAAGTTCAGGGTTACATGCGATGGTTTCTCATCCTGTTCTTTATGGTTTTAAAAGCGGGGCTGATCATTGCTGTCTTTATGCACATGGTTTGGGAGCGGTTGGCCATGGTGTACTTCATATTGGTGCCGCCGGCTCTGCTTCTGACGTTGGTTGCCATCGGGTCATTAGAGGCTGACTGGACTTTCTTTCAAAGAGGCGTTTATTTCCTAAAGGAATTGATCATCTCAGCGCCCGCGCCGGTACATCATTAACGTTGACCGATTCAGTAATTTAACGAGGGGTATAAAAATGGGCGGTCAGAACACCGGAAGCAACAATTACACCACGAACGTGATTGTTTTTTTGTTGCTGACAATATTTATGTATGCCTTTGCCTTTCTACTGGTGGGCCATAGTAAGAATGTCCCCGCAAGAGTGGATACAGTGCATGCTGGAAAGCAAGAGTAGCCAAGAACTGCTCGTGACTCAGAGACGCTGGGCAACGGAAGGTTCGGCATCCTTGAGATAAAGGGTTTGAAATTGGGCTGCCACCTCTGTTGCTAAAAAGGGCGGGCTGATAATGCCGCTGTATCGGCCCAACGGATCGACCAGATAGACAGCGCTGGAGTGCGTAACCTCGTAAACATCTTGCGCTGTTTCAGCCTCTGCCCTAAAGGGCGCGCCCAATTGGCGTGTCAAATTAGTCAGTTGACCGATTGACCCGGTAGCGCCAAGAAAACTGGGGTCGAAATATTGAACATAGCGTTTGATTTGGGCTGCCTTATCGCGCTTCGGATCGACCGAGATGAAAACAAACTGAATGTCATCCTCGGCGATGCCTAGGGCGAGAATGTCGCGTTTTACCTGAGACAAGTCGTAGAGCGTGGTCGGGCAAATGTCGGGGCAGTACATGAAGCCGAAGAAAATAAAAGACCAGTGCGATTCGAGTGATTTGTGGTCGAAAACACCTTTCTCATCATCAACCAGAATGAATTCAGCTAATGGTCTGGGTTCAGAGAAGGCAGTCAGAGGAGGCGGCATTAAGCTGTCCGGGTCGACGTCCCTGGCTTGCCAGAGCGTCCAATACCCGGATCCGGCGAGCGACAGTCCAACCATCCCAGCTAAAGTGAGCGCCACCGCAACTAATTTTTCTCGCTGGAATCTGCTCACTCCGAAACTTGCCCCCTGTTATCTAGACGAGGAATCTGACAAACGCATCCTAACCTCGTCAATATTGCCGCCGCAAATGTTAGCCAGCAGGGCCCGATCTACCTTGTCATGCATTACCATAGCGGCGTCACCGCGTTTTTGCCACCAACCAGCGAGCCCTACTCCGTGACCGAATCCAGTCTGACAGAGCGTGCCACTTGGCGAGATTACTATGAGCTATGCAAGCCGAACGTCGTTTGGCTCATGATACTGACCGCCATTGTGGGAATGTGTATGGCGACTCAGGGTGCGGTTCCAGTTGATGCGGTGATATTTGCGAGTACGGGGATAGCCCTCTGTGCTGGCTCAGCCGCGGCAATAAATCACCTCGCCGATCAGCATGTGGATGCCATCATGGCGCGCACATCAGGTCGGCCCCTTGTGAAGGGGAAAATTGATTCACAGGGCGCGGCGATATTTGCTTTTGTTCTCGGTTCTCTGGGGATGATAATCCTACTGACTTGGGTTAATGCATTGACCGCCTGGCTCACGCTGGCATCACTTGTGGGTTATGCCTTTGTCTACACGCTCTATCTCAAGCGGGCGACCCCTCAGAACATTGTTATTGGTGGTCTGGCGGGAGCCATGCCACCACTTTTGGGATGGACCGCAGTGACCAATCAGATCGACGGCCACGCTTTACTGCTGGTGTTGATTATCTTCGCCTGGACGCCGCCTCATTTCTGGGCGCTCGCTATTGCGCGCAAGGAAGAGTATGCCAAGGTAGAAATTCCGATGCTGCCAGTGACGCACGGTAGCCGCTATGCCGCTGTGCACAGCCTGCTCTATACCTTGATGCTTTTCGTCGCATCACTGTTGCCAGTAGCTACGGGTTTGAGCAGTTGGCTTTACCTTATCGGCGCTTCGGCGCTGGGCGGTGTTTTCATTTATCAGTCGGTAACCCTTCTGCGCACCATGAAAAATAGCGACGCGATGAAAATGTTCCGCTTTTCCATCATTTACCTGATGGCGATTTTTCCTATTATGCTGCTTGATCATTACCTGCTCCCCAAGCCGCTTTTCGTCTGATTAATATTCTCTCGGCCAGGCCTAACCTCTTTGCGCCTGTGGACTGCGTGTTGCTGACGCAATGGGTTGCGGCAGGAGTACTGAACGCCGCGAGAGTCGCGCCCCTTTGTCTTCTGTTTTTATTTCTAGTGGCCTGCGAGTGGCAGGCCGTGCCGCTCGATGTTGCGATTAATCACGGCAGAGTCATTGACCCCGAAAGCCAACTTGATGCGGTGCGGTCGTTGGGTATTCGCGACGGGAAAATTGTCGCCATTAGCGAGCAGCCATTAGCCGCTGAGCAGGTAGTCGATGCGAGTGGTTTGGTAGTGAGCCCGGGTTTCATCAATCTGCATTCGCACAGTGTGGCAGAGGCAGGTTATCAGCTTGAGCTTCTGGATGGGATCACCACTGTATTGGAGCTCGAGGCAGGGAGTTTTCCTATCAAACAGTTTGGCGCGCGCTTGGGTGAGCGGCCGCTTACTCATTTTGGGGCTTCAGTAGGACATGCGTGGATAAGAATGCGGGTCATCGATCCCGAAGGACTGGAAACGCTAGCCAGGACCGGCAAGCTGGATATGTCGGGGGTGACCTTTACTCAGCGCGCCAACCAGAATCAACGTCAGCAGATTCGGGCGATCATGGAAGCAGAGCTTGAAGCAGGTGGGCTCGGCATCGGCTTCTTGCTCGATTACATGACAGAAGCTGTGGACGACGCAGAGCGCGATATGGTTTTCGACGTCGCCGCGCGTCATGGTGTGCCCGTTTTCGTACATGTTCGCCGGGGTATCGATGGCGACCCTGCGGGGCTAGACGAGGTGATTGAAGCCGCCGAGCGGCGTGGGGCAGCACTACATGTTTGCCATCTGAATGCCAGTGCGATGAGCGGAGTAGATGTCTGGCTGGATAAGATCGATGCAGCGCGCGCCAGAGGAGTGGATGTCACGACTGAGATGTTCCCCTGGACATCGGGTTCCGCTGCTATTTCTTCGGATGTCTTTTCGCGAGATTGGCGCAAAATATTTGCTATCGGCTATACGGATGTGCAGTGGGCGGAGACGGGTGAATGGCTCACTGAGGCTTCTTTTAACGCCTACAGACAGTCGAGGCCGGATGGTCAGACCATGCACCACTACATTCGCGAGGATTGGAATCGTAGCGTCATTCAGCGCCCCCATGTGATGGTCGCCAGCGATGCGATGCCACTGATGAACTACGGTCAAAAAACGGTTCCCAACGGGGCGGGAACATCTGCGAGGGTGCTGGGCCAGTATGTGCGCGATGAGCGATTATTGGATCTCAGCGATGCCATTGCACGCCTCAGCTTATATCCCGCTCGTCGGTTGGAACGCTTTGCACCCGCTTTTGCACTCAAAGGTCGTATCAGCGTGGGCGCTGATGCGGATCTTGTGATCTTTGATCCTGAGTCGGTGGCTGCCAAGGCTACCTATCGGGAGCCATTTGTTGCGCCGGACGGTATCCACAGCGTGTGGCTCGGGGGACGCCTGTCGGTGGAGCAGGGCCGCGTGATCACGCGGCGCGGTATTGGAGATCTGATACTGAGTACCAGTCAATGAGCCTTGCCCGCGGTACCTTTTATGTATAGCGCGCGGAGCAATTCAATATCGATCACATCAATCCGACCGTAGCGCTGCACGACGGCACCATGGGCCGCGAGGTTTTTGATGGCTTCGTGGATTGATTGCCGGGAGCAGTGTGCCATTTTCGCTAGTTGTTGCGATGTCAGTCGGATGGTCTGCGAATGATGTCCCCCGCCACTCATCTCCATCAGCATCAGGAGAAGGCCCGCAACGCGACGCGGTCGCTCTCGTACCAGATTGTGTTGCTGCAGGTTAAGTGCAGCCCGAAACCGGTTGGCCTCTATCTTGAGGACAATGGGATAGAGCCGCGGATGCTGTTCGAGCAGCTTAAGGGCGACCTTGCGTGGGATGCCCAGGATGTGGCTCTTCGCGCTGCCGATTAGACTCCGTTCAGCGGGCGTATCGTGAAACAGCGCAATCCAGCTCGAAGTGCTCCCCGGGCCGAAGATGGCGAGTGTCAGTTCCTCGCCATCTTCGGAGCGTGCGACCATCGCAATTTCTCCGGTGACGATTACCCACAGGTGATGATGCAGATCACCTGCGGCCTGCATGACCTGCCGCTGCTCCAGCGCATGCAGGCGACATTGGCTTAACAGGCCGCTGAGTTCTTCTCTTTTCAGGTGCTCAAATACGGCGAGCTTTGCCAGGAAGCGTATGAGCTCGGTGGTGGGAAGATCTTGCGCCATGCGAAGCCCGGCCAAATTAAAAGAATGTCGTATTTTAGACAATTGGGAAAGAGCCGCACTGTTAAATTAGAGGTTCGTAACAGGGGGTAATATGACGAAACCACCGTTTAATCAGAGCAATCGACGGGCTACGGTCAGTGCGTTGTCCGATCAGGTATTCGATTTGCTGGTGATTGGTGGCGGCATTACTGGGGCGGGTGTGGCACGAGATGCTGCCATGCGCGGCCTGTCGGTCGCTCTCATTGAGGCACAGGACCTTGCTAGTGGTACTTCGAGCCGTAGCTCCAAGATGATCCATGGAGGTCTGCGATATCTGGTGGCAGGTGATGTCGCGGTAGTGAAGGAGTCCGCTTCAGAGCGCAGTACTTTGCATCGCATTGCGCCCCATTTAGCGCAGAAAACGCCATATGTGATTCCTACCGGGAGTATGCGCAGCAAACTGTTATTGCGCGGTGCACTCTGGGCCTATGAGCGCCTCGGGGGTGTCGAGCCTCAGGACTATCATGAGTCATGGTCTGTGGATCAGTTAGCCGAGCAGGAGCCATTGGTGGAGCGCTCACGTCTAAATGGCGCCGTGGTGTATCCGGAATTCCTGACCGATGACTCGCGATTAACGTTAGCGACTGTGCGCTCGGCGATCGAATACGGTGCCACAGTGTCGACGTATCTCAAGGCTACCAGTATTCGGCGCGAGGGTGATTTCGTTGTGAACGCCGCCTCTACTTTGCCGGGAGATACCAGTGAGGTTACCTTGCGTGCCAGAGCTGTGGTCAATGCCGCGGGTCCATGGGTCGACGAGGTATGTGGGTTGGAGCGAGATCACGAGCCCAGATTGGCGCTGAGTCGCGGCGTACATCTCGTGTTCAACCACGCCGATCTCCCGGTGCGCAGCACAGTGGTGATGCGGACCCACGATGGGCGGCGCATTTTCGCCGTGCCATTAGGGCTGTACACCTACATCGGCACCACCGACGATTACCACCCAGATTGCGAATATTGGCCTCCGGTGACCGAGCAAGACGTACGCTATCTCCTTTCGGAAACTCAGAGGGTCATGCCTGAAACAAATGCTTCGGCTAACAATATTGTGTCAGTGTGGTCCGGTATCCGTCCGCTTGTGGGAGATGGTTCGGGTCGCGCTTCGAAAGAGTTATCGCGTAAGGATGAGGTATGGACATCTGCGAGCGGGCTGCTCTCGGTAGGCGGCGGCAAACTATCTGCGTACCGCGCTATGGCCGAGCGAATTGTAGATACTGTGGCGGCGAACAATGCGTTCACGGCGAAGCCCTGTGCTACCGCCGAAATACCCCTGCCCGGCGGGGAAGCGGCAGTCTCTGCCCACTTTCTAACACCTGTTGAGGGCGCTCAGGCAGAGCGGTTGGCGCGGCTTTATGGGGCTGAGGCTCCCGGTGTGGCGAGCGTTGCGGCCGATAAGGGTTTGGTGATGGCCGAAGTGCAGCACGCGGTTCTGAACGAAGGTGCACTGCGCCTGGAGGATTACTGGGCGCGCCGCAGTAGCCGCGCCTGGTTTGATCAGGGCGCGGGCCTGCCGATTCTTTCGCAGGCGGCCCATGCCATGGCAGAGTGGCTGAGTTGGGATCAAGCGCGCATAACGCTTGAGATCGATAATTGCCATCATATCGATCGGGAGAGCCGTGCGGGGTTTCTGGAGGTCACCGGGTGGCAAGGAGAGACGGATGTTTGTCGAGCAACTGGCTGATTTAATCGGGGCAGAGCAGGTCGCAAGCGATCCAGAGGCTTTGTCGGCTTATCGCTTTGATCGCTGGTGCCTGAAGCATTGGCAGGATTGGCAGGGTGAGACATTGGAAACGCCGGGGTGTGTAGTGAAACCCCGCAGCGTGGATGATGTTCGGGCGGTGGTCGGTTATGCCAATGTGCATGGCATTGCCATCGTACCTTGGGGCTTGGGCAGCGGGGTTTGTGGTGGCATAGAACCCCGTGGAGACCAGATTCTGCTGGATATGAGTGCCATGAATCGTGTGCTGTCGATTGATGAGGAGAACTTGCTTCTCACCGTGGAGGCGGGCGTTAATGGATTGGTCGCCGAGGAAGCAGTAGCCGAGCGCGGCCTGACCATTGGTCACTGGCCACAATCGATTGCCATCAGCTCGGTAGGAGGCTGGATTTCAACCCGTGCATCGGGCCAGTTCTCAACGGCTTATGGCAATATCGAGAACATTGTTTATGCGCTCGAGTTGGTGCTCCCCACTGGTGAGTTGGTGACGCTCGGGAAAGCACCCCGTGCAGCGGCAGGCCCTGACCTCCGCCATTTGGCATTGGGGGCTGAGGGCACTCACGGTATTGTCACCTCAGTGACGCTATCACTGCGCAGGCAGCCAGAGGCCCGCCGGTTCGGCGCATGGTACTGCTTGGATATGGCATCGGGCTTTCGCGCCCAGCGGGAAGTTATTCATCAGGATTGGCGGCCTCCGGTGATGCGACAGTACGACGCCTCGGAAGTCTCGCGCTTGTTTCCTGAGTACGTGCGGGATGAGATGTGCCTGATCCTTCTGGTTCATGAGGGGCCCTCTTCGAGAGTAGATGCCGAGGTCGCCGCGATTGAATCGCTCATGTCTTCCATGGGCTTAAAGGAGGCTGATCCCGCGGTAGCCGAGGACTGGATGAGTCATCGCAATAACGTGCCTGAATGGCGCGATTTGTTAGAGCAGGGGTTGATCGCCGATACGATCGAAGTTTCTGGTACCTGGAGCCAGATTGATGCCATTTACCAGAACGTTGTCGCGGCTTTGAAGTCGGTGCCAGACTGTGTCAATGCCTCAGCCCACAGCTCTCATGTTTATCGCTCAGGCATCAACCTTTACTTCACCTTTGCCGCAATGCCCGAGGCGGCGGCGGTGATGGGTGATCGCTATCTTGAGAGTTGGGATCGCGCTCTGACTGCCACTGCAAGGGCGGGTGGCGGCATTGCTCACCACCACGGTTCAGGACGGCTCAGGCAGGATTATCTCCACCATGATCTGGGTGAGGTTGGGCTCGATTTGCTGCGGACTCTCAAGAGCGCCATCGACCCAAAAGGTATTCTCAACCCAGGCAACCTCTTGCCTCCAGATCATTTGAAATGAGGCCCCCGCTGTGAGCACGTCGGCCAGTGGCGCAGGCCCGATGATCCTGGCGATCGATTTCGGGACTCAGAGCGTGCGGGCACTTGCGTACACGCGGTCGGGCGAATGCCGGGCAAAGTGTCAGATCGCTATCAGTGATTACCGACATCCTGAACCCGGGTGGTCTGAGCACGAAGTTGAGGGATTCTGGACGCTTCTCAAGGAAAGTTGCCAGGGGCTGTGGCGGCAGGGCATCTCGCCTACCGAGATCGCTGCCGTGGTCGTGACCACGCAGCGCGCGACGGTGATCAATCTCGATGAGGCTGGACGGCCATTGCGTCCCGCTATCGTCTGGACTGACCAGCGACGGGCGCCGCTGCGCAATCGCTTGCCGTGGTACTGGCGAGTGCTATTTACGCTCCTGAAGATTCGCCCCGTTGTCGATAATTTCGAAGCCGAGGCCGAAGCAAACTGGCTGGAGCGACACCAGCCGGATATTTTGGCGCGGACTGCGCATTATCTGCTCCTTTCGGGATATTTAAATTACCGATTGACGGGTGAATTCCGAGACGCTGTCGGCAGCCAGGTGGGCTATTTACCTTTTGATTTCAAAAAGCACGACTGGTGCGCTCCTTCAGATTGGAAATGGCACAGTGTTGCCGTTAAGCGCTACATGCTGCCCCATCTTGTAGCCGTTGGAGAGACGCTTGGAGAAGTCACAGCAGACGCCGCTGAAGACACCGGTTTGCCAGCGGGTGTGCCCGTTATCGCAGGAGCCGCAGACAAAGCCTGCGAAGTGCTGGGTGTTGGGGCCCTCTCTCCCGATATTGCCAGTGTCTCTTGTGGGACGACGGCGACTATCAATACCACACGTGCTCGCTACGCCGAGGTTGTGCCTTTTATGCCCGCTTACCCCGCGGCGATTCCCGCGCACTTCAATACGGAAATTCAGATTTTCCGTGGGTTCTGGATGGTTAGTTGGTTTCTGGAGCAGTTTGGCGCGCTGGAGCGTCAGGAGTCGGTGGCCCGGCAGGTGGCGCCCGAGGTGTTGCTTGAGGCATTGTTGAACGAGACTGAGCCGGGGGCCGGTGGTCTTGTATTACAACCGTTCTGGAACCCGGTGCTGGGAGAAACGGGTCCGGAGGGCCGCGGCAGCATTGTAGGCTTCAAGGATTTTCACACACGCGCTCATCTTTACCGCGCGCTTATCGAAGGGCTGGCGTTCGCCTTACGCTCGGGGAAAGAGCGGATTGAGCACCGTACCAAAACTCCTATCTCCCGGATTCGATTGTCGGGGGGAGGTGCTCAGAGTGACCAAGTTGCGCAGATCATGGCGGATGTGCTCAATCTGCCCGTTGAGCGCTTCGAGGATTGTGAAGCCAGTGGGCGCGGAGCCGCCATAATGGCGGCGGCGGCACTGGGGTGGTATCCGTCGATGGTAGCGGCTGGGGCGGCAATGGTGGGCAAGACGCGACTCACCGCTCCCAACGCTCGAGCAGTTGCCTGTTACGACAGCCTCTATCAGACGACCTATCACCCGCTTTATGGTCGCCTGAAGTCACTGTTCGCAAAACAGTCCTCTTCTTAGCCTTCCGGAACGGGTGCGCCACTGAAAGGGGCCAGATCGCGATAGAGATCTATAGTGTGACATCCCCTATCATGCATCGCATGGCAATGTGATGAGCAATCAATTGAATGACCTTCCACAGATTATTGGTGATGGCCGGTATGAGCCTCATCATTACAGGATGCGCCGTTTCTAACGTGGATCAATCTGCTTCCGTTAGCGCAAAAACCGTGACGCTGGGTGCTGGTGGCAGACCTGCCGCCGTACCATGGAGCCGCAGTGCGGTTTATGGTCGCAACGGCATGGCGGCTACCGCGCATCCGCTGGCTTCCCAGGTCGCGATCGACATCCTCAAGCAGGGGGGGTCAGCCCTCGATGGCGCGATTGCAGCCAATGCGGCTTTGGGGTTGATGGAGCCCACGGGGAACGGCATTGGCGGTGATATTTTTCTCATCATTTGGGATCCCAAAACCGAGCAGCTCTATGGCTACAACGGTTCGGGACGAGCGCCACTGGGGCGCTCTCTGGATGACTTGAAATCTCAGATCAGGTCGCTACGAGGCAGCGGCGCGATGCCCGATGACATGCTCGGTATGCCGCATCGCGGTTCGCTGCCTGTCACGGTGCCAGGGACTGTGGACGGTTGGTTCGCCGCGCATGCGCGTTTTGGTAACTTGCCCATGTCTGATGTGCTCGCGCCGACCATTCGTTATGCCCGCGAAGGGTTTCCTGTCTCGCCCGTGATTGCGTATTACTTCGCCCGCAACCTGACTGCCTTCAGAGAGCAGCAGGCACTGATCGAAGAGCTCGACAACGCGGCGGCGCTCTGGTTTCCCGAGGGAAAAACACCTCAGGCAGGTGAAGTCTTACGTAATCCTGACCTCGCCAATACGCTTGAGTTACTGGGTACTGAGGGGCGTGCTGCTTTTTACGAGGGCCGTCTGGCGGCGGTGATGGACGCCTATTTCCGGCGCATTGGCGCTGACCTGCGACTCGAGGATTTGTCTGCTCATCAGGGTGAATGGGTTACGCCCGGGAGTGTTCACTACCATGGCTATGATGTTTATGAACTCCCGCCCAATGGCCAGGGCTACGCTGCATTACAAATGCTCAACATATTGAAGCAGATTGACTTGCGTGATTTTCCGCGTGGCTCGGCAAAAGCCTTTCATTACATGGTTGAGGCCAAGCGTTTGGCCTTTGAGGATGTCGCGCGCTATTACGCCGACCCCGCCTTCGCGAAAGTTCCGCTTGAGTCATTGTTGTCAGAGGCCTACGGCGAAGAGCGATTGGCGCTGATCGACCCCACGCGGGCTACTCCTGAGTTTGGTCCCGGTGAGCCCAAATTGGAGGGGGAGGGCGATACCACTTATCTCACAGTTGCCGATGCCAACGGCATGATGGTGTCGCTGATTCAGTCGAACTACCGCGGCATGGGGACTGGGCTGGTGCCCGATGGCCTTGGGTTCATGCTTCAGAATCGGGGAGAGCTCTTCTCGCTGGAAGAGGATCATCCGAATGTCTATGCGCCCGGCAAGCGACCGTTTCATACCATCATCCCGGCGTTTGTCATGAAGGACGGCGAGCCATTCATGAGCTTCGGCCTGATGGGCGGCGCGATGCAGCCCCAGGGTCACGTACAGGTCCTTGTGAATATCATAGACTTTGGGATGGACGTGCAGACAGCGGGCGATGCAGCGCGGTTCAATCACGATGGCGGACGCCAACCCACCGGGGTTCATCAAGACCTATTAGGAACACTCTTGGTCGAACCGGGAGTGCCGGCTGAAACAGTAGAGCAGCTTCGTGCGATGGGACACCGCGTGGAGGTGGATAACACCGGTGCGCCATTCGGCGGATATCAGGCCATTATGCGGCTGCCCGACGGGGTCTACGTGGGCGCCACCGAGATGCGCAAAGACGGCACGGTAGTGGCTTGGTAGCACTAGGCCTCAGGTGTCGATCGCGACACCAGTTGCTCCTCACTCGGCAATGTGTCGAACTCGTCGCGGTGCCGACTGAACAGATTCTCAGGACTGACCGACTCATGTTCGGCACTATTGTCATCAGGATCTGAATAGAAACCCAGTACATATCCCCCTTTGGCATAGCCAATGAGTGCGCGAAGCTCCTGCGGAAGGTATTGCGCATGTTCGGGAGGACAGGAAAGGTATTGGTTCTCTTCCTGGCGCAGCCAATTCAGGGTGTAGTGTAAAAAGACTCCGACGCGCGTGTCGTTGTCAGTGGTGTTGGCGCCACCGCCATGAAGTACCGTGCCGTTGTAGCACAGCACGGAGCCGGGTGACATCTCGGCGTAGGCAATTTCATGCGGCTGCGGCTGACGCTGCTTCTCCCAGCGGTGTGAGCCAACTGCAACCTGCGTCGCGCCGTTCTCTTTTGTGAACGGTGTGAGCGCCCAGATCGTGCTGAACAGTGGTTCAATTTGTCGCGGCACATAGCCACCCCAAATGCCACGATCACGGTGCAAGATTTGTGCAGACTCGCCTGGAGCGATAGCCACCGCAGACGTAAAGTGTAATTGCACGTCGTCGCAATGCTCTGCCAGATAGGCTCGTGCCGCATCGAGCAGTTGGGGCTCCAGCGCCAGTTCACCACAAGCCCGTGAGCGAGCGATTAGCGCGCCGATGCGTTGCGTGTGAAAACCGGTAAACGCATCTCGACCGTAGACCTCGTTCTCCAGAAAGGGGTCGAGCTCCTGAGCCAGTGCGCAGAGCCGTTGGCTGTCCAGTACGTTGTCGATGATGACGGCGCCATCTGCAGCCATGTGTTGGAGCAACTCTTCTTGCGGAGTATTCGCGGCAAGATGCTGAATCTGCGTGCTCATGTCTCTGTCTCGTTCTCGCGCTCCAGCGCGAAGCACGGGGAAATAGGGCAGCGATGACCTGTGGGTAGGTTACTGGGAGTCGTTTTCACCATAGATTCCCAAAAGTTTGTGACCCTTCGCGTCAATCGAGGCGCGATACATACCTGGCGTATTGAAGACGAGTACCACCGATCCGGTTCGATCGACGGCGATAACGCCGCCCTCCCCTCCAGCCTCCACCAGCGCTTCCATCACTGTGGCACTTGCGGCCTCTTGCAGGGTTACGCCAGCGAATTGCATGCGGGCGCAAATATCTCTCGCAACCGTATGTCGAATAAAGAATTCGCCATGGCCAGTTGCCGAGACAGCGCAGCTACGATTATCGGCATAGGTCCCTGCGCCAATTATGGGCGAGTCCCCGATACGCCCCCAGCGTTTACCTGTCATGCCGCCGGTAGAAGTGCCTGCCACCAGATTGCCGGCCTGATCCAAAACCACTACCCCAACCGTGCCGAACTTGTGATCTGCCTCCGGTCGCAGTCCAGCCTGTTCGTTGGCCTTATGGGCCTTTAGCGCCTCGCGTCTTCGCTCGGTCGCAAAGTAGTCACTGGATACCGGTTCGAACCCCTGATCAATTGCAAAGTCTTCGGCCCCTGATCCAGCGAGCATCACATGGGGGGAGTGCTCCATGACAGCACGAGCCAACGCAATGGGAGATTTCACAGTGCGTACGCCGGCAATGGCACCTGCGTCAAGATGCTTGCCGTGCATGATAGAGGCGTCGAGCTCATGAGCGCCGTCCCACGTATATACCGCGCCGCGTCCAGCATTGAACAGCGGTGAGTCTTCCATCATTTGAATAACGCTGACGACGACGTCGAGCCCGGATTGGCCTTCTAGTAGCCGCTCGTGGCCCGTTGTAATCGCCTTGTCGAGGGCCGCGCGATAAGTTTCCTCTAACTCGGCACTCATCGCGCCTCGCTCGATAGTACCAGCGCCTCCATGCAAGCCAATGGCAATAGGTGGCTGGGCTACGGATATCATCGTGACTCCCATTAGCATCCACAGATAATGTTTCATCGGACTTCTCTGCAACTTCGATACCCTCGACATAGTGAGGCGATCAACATCGACAAGCAATCGATATCACCGCTCAGACGCCAGGCGCGCTGCTTTCTCTGCAGCGTACGAACGTTAGAGCGGTGTCTTGGTTACACCATCACCCCATGACACCCGTTTTCTGTTCTAGCTCTGGAGCTGGGAAAGGGCGCAAGACACAGGCATGGATGGAATTGTGTTAACGAACATTGGATAGGGAATTCAAAGTGGTGGCCACAAGAGCTGGATGGGTCAGCATCCCGTCGCGTGGAATATCCAGCTCTATAAATTTCCAATCTGGTCCTCGTGCTGGCCCTACCATGAGATCAGAGCTTTTTCGGTATGCCTGGCCCACGCAATGAATGTAGGTCGGGTGCAACCCCTGCCAACCGCCGTCAGCCAATACCAACTCATCGGTCCATTGTTTTGCCGGGTGCGGAGTGATCAAGCGCCTGAGTTTGGCAGCGACTTCGGGGAAGGTGTCAGGCACCAGCATCTCCATAGGGTAGTCCTGCCAGAGATCCATTTGGTAGCCACTGATAAACTGCTTTTCCCTTTCTTTCCACCACTTGGGGAAGTCGCCGGTCTCTGGATGTCTGGGTACGCAACTCATCCGCCCTTCACGGGGCACCAGTGCATCGAAAAATACAATCCGTTCAATGCGCTCTCGCAGGCGATCTGCCACGCCGGTGATCGTGATACCGGAAAACGAATGCCCCACGAGAATGACATTGTCAAGGTCTTCAAAATCCAATACCTGAACAATGTCGGTGATGTGGGTCTCGAGACCGACCTCGGGGCCAGCGAGATGGAAGCGCTCACCACAGCCGGTGCAGGTGGGGGTATACACACGATGGCCCGCCGCTCGAAGCCTGTCGGCGACCTCCTGCCATACCCAGCCGCCGTGCCAGGTGCCGTGCACCAATACGTAGGTGGAGCGGTGAGTTGAGAAGGAGCCGCAGTCACTCTCCGCTGTGCCTGTCTCGGTAACTCCCAGTGCCGTCAGCCCGGCGCCGGTGCCTAGCAGAATGTCTCTTCGACGAATCGTCATGGATGTCCTGCTCACATTGTCGGAGTGTCGACCTTACCCGAGATCATGAAGCAGCTGGCGAGCAGCCACTTAAGGTTAATGCCGATGCGGTTCGCCTCAGGTAGAGTGAAAGCGTAGCCATGCTCTTTGGTACTTCCGTCATCGAGCTTCTCTACGACATAGATGACCAGAGAGTCTCGTGTGAAATAGCCATCGTAGTTATTGATCGGCCAGTCCACGTTAAAGAGCCTGAGTCCTAGATTGCGGCCGTCGTTGGTCGTAAACCAGGTCTCGGCCCCTTGATCGTGTAGATCGAGATTGTCATATCTTACATAGGGTTCATCGCGCCCACCCCCTACGCCCGGGATATCAGCGAAACAACTGAACTGCCGAGCCCGATGGAGCTTTACAACGCCGCCGTCCCCTTGCGGTGTCCACCAAAATTGTTGCTGAGCAAGTAAGAGTGCTGCAGGACTCTTTGCCTGATTAACACAGTCTGGGTCGCTCAGGGCGCTGAATTGTGCGGCATCCCGCTTCCACCAGACGGGGCAGCGGGTGTCCCCATCACTGCTGGAGATATTCATGCGCACGGCCTGTTGCTCATCGTCCTCTACCAGGGACCAGCGTTGCACCGCCACCACCGCGCCCCCGGGTGCGCTGAGGGTCGCTATAAAGCCGTCATCTGCGGTTTCGATGAGCAGATCATGACGTGGCTGAGGACTAGAGACTTGGCGGCGTCCATCGAAATAGGCCTGGTTGGCATTGCTGTAGAGACCGGGCAGCATGACCTCAATGACTTGCAGATCGCGGCGCCAAGGGGTGGTGTCCTGACCCTGAGCCAGGCTTTCCACCGTTAAGCTGATCGAAACGACGCAGACAAAGGCAGTTGAGGCCTTGCCCAGGACTCGGGAAATGAAAGTGTCGGTCATAGTGCTTGCCTCCGCGTCAGTGACAGCCGTAAAGTACTAAAGTTATATCTATAAAACAAAGAGAGCACTATGAGCGATGTCCCGGTTCTGATTCGACGCACGACGATGCTGGTAAACGACATCGAACCATCACTGCAGATTTACCGCGATATTCTGGGCATGTCGGTGCACTACGACGAGGAAATTCTGGTCTCAGGGGACGGTTTGCCTGCCGGTGAGCCCAATTCCCAGACCCGCCTCGTTATGCTCAAGTGCAAGGATGACTTCATCGGCATGCTGGGTATTCTCCAGTACATCGACCCGCCACTGCCTGAACCGCCACCGCGGTCGAATCCTAATCGGGTGCGTATCGGTGAGTCCGTGTACGTGCTACACCACGAAGATGTGAAGGGTGTTTACGAGAAGCTGCAAACTGTCCCCGGTATCGAGATGGTGTGTGAGCCGGTGGTCAGCGAGTATCCCAAGCCTGATGGCGGGGTATTTCGTGTGTTGGGCATCAGTTTCTTTGACCCCAGCGGTTACTTTGTTGAAGTGAATCAGTTCGTATGAGCGACGCGGCATCGGGCGCGCAACCAGAGCAGCAGAGCAGTCTGGCCTATGGCTGGCTGACGGTGGGCCTGCTCACCATCGCTTACATCTTCTCGTTTATCGATCGCTACGTGCTGGGGTTGTTGATCGAGCCAATCAAGGCCGATCTCGGCCTGACGGACACCCAGATCGGTCTGCTACTCGGGCCCGCTTTTGCGATCTTTTACGCCACAATGGGTTTGCCTCTTGGGTGGCTCGCTGATCGTAAAAATCGGGTGAAGATTGTGGCTGTCGGGATAGCGGTCTGGTCTATCGCCACCGCGGCGTCGGGACTGGCACGCAATTTCACGCACCTGTTTATTGCGCGCATGAGTATTGGTGTAGGAGAAGCTACCCTGAGTCCCTGCGCCATGTCGATCATCTCTGATAGCTTTCCCCCCGAGAGACGCTCTCGACCTATCGCGGTTTACACGATGGCGCTGTCAGTGGGGGCGGGCTTCGCCTCCCTTTTGGGGGCCGGGGTACTGACCTGGGCCAAATCGGGAGGCTCCATCACGCTCCCCGGCGTCGGCGAGCTGGCGCCATGGCAAGCGACCTTCTTTATTGTGGGTCTTCCCGGGTTGATTCTCTCTGTGTTGTTCTTTCTGTTGCGCGAACCGCTGCGTTTGGGTGGGCCCTCTGCTACCGGTGGCAGCCTGCCCGACATGCTCAAACATGTAGCGGCACGCTGGCGAATGTATGGCGGCTTTGTCAGCGTTTTCTGTTTCATGACGATCGTCGCCTACAGTCAAAGTTGGGGCGCAGCGCTTTTTGAGCGCACCTGGGGCTGGGAGGCCAGCTACTACGCCTCCATCAATGGTGTGCTGTTGATCATTTGCGGCCCCGCGGCGGTCTTGTCTGCAGGTTGGCTATGCGATCACTGGATTGCTCAGGGTAAGCGCGATGCAGCGATGAAGATTGCGTTGTTTGGTGTATTTGCAACAGTGCTGACGGGCGCGCTATTTCCTTTGATGCCTACCGCGCCCCTCGCCATGGGCGTTTTCGTGCTCAACAATATGGGTATCGGTATGACCTCGGCGATGGGCGTGACCGCGCTCCTCAGAATCGCGCCAGGCCCTATCAAGGCTCAGACCGTCGCGCTCTACTACATGTTCATCAGCATGGCCGGTCTCTTTCTGGGCCCAACTGCGGTCGCATTGCTCAACGACTACGTGTTTGGCGTGGAGGGGATCCGCTACTCGATGGCGGTGATTCCCATCATCTTCGGCTTCCCGGTGCTGCTCGGCTTACGAGGTATTCTGGGCTCCTATGATCAGGGCATTACCGAGCACGAGGGACTCACCTGAATGATCGGCTCGCAGCGCAGTTATTTGAATAATGTTGCCGGGCAGCTCCACGTTTGGCATTGGCACAGTACAGAGCGTGCGTCGCCACCGCTTATCTGCCTGCCTCCAGTGCCTTACGGAGGATGTTTTTTCCGTACCTTTGCCAGCGTGTTGGGGGGGCGAGTATGGAGTGCGGATTTACCCGGGTATGGATGTTCAGATGCTTTGGCGGATCTGCCCACCGTGGCGGGGTATACCGAAGCGATAGCACCCCTGTTGGAGCTCATGACGCAGCCCGCCTATTTACTGGGGTTCCATTCTGGTGCGCTGGTGGCCATCGAAATGGCAAACCGATATCCAAAGCAGGTCAGTGGTCTGGTATTAGTAGACGTTCCGGTCTTCTCTGGCCCCGAAATGAAAGACATCAGAGCCTCGCTCACGGAGCCACCTGACTACCGTCAGCAGGAAGACCCCATGAACAGCCTGTTTCAGTCTATGGTGATGAGTCGTTTGGACACAGTGCCCTACGAGCGGGCGCTAAACCTGTTTTTTGATTTCGTGGGATCAGGAGAGAAGCGCAATGCAGGGTTTCATGCGGCAACAAGCTATGATGCTCAGGGTCCCGCTGAACGCGTATCACAGCCCACCCTAGTCATCGCAACCAACTCGAGCCTTCGGGATGGCACGCTTCAAGCGGCGAGTTGGATCCCAACTGCAACCTTAGTCGAGCGAGCGGATATCACCATGCCTGCCTTCGAGCTAGGTGCCGACGCACTCGCACAGCTTGCTCGCGAATTTATGGAATGATGCTTTTGCGCCGCGGCGCAGGCATCAGCCCGATGCCAAGTTCTGGAATATTTTATCTGCGTTGAACCCGGCGACTCGGCGCTTTGCGCGAGGCTGCTGGAGACGTAGTATAGCGAGGCCAAAAATAGGGAGATCACCTCGATGCAAGCGCGTACTTTGCCTACTATTGTTTTTGCGACCTTCACGTTACTGCTCGTCAGTTGCACTCAGGATCAATCTAATGAAGTGGCAACCGTGTCGGATGTAACTCAATCACTGGGTTTTGACCCTGCCGAACTCGATGATGCTACCCATCCCGGCGATGACTTCTTTGCTTATGTTAACGGCAAGTGGATCGCGGAAAACGAAATTCCCTCGGATAGAAGCCGCTATGGCGCCTTCGATATCCTCAGAGACAAAAGTGACGAGGATGTGAAGGCGATCATTGAGGCCGCGTCCGCAACAGAAAACGAAGAGGGGAGCGACCAGCAGCGAGTGGGAGACCTGTATTTGTCTTTTCAGGACTTTGCGACCCGCGATGAGAGTGGTGTTGCGCCACTTCAGCCTTACCTAGCGCAAATAGATGCGATCGCTTCTAAAGACGATGTCTTTGCGTTTTTCGGTGTTGCTGCGCGACTGGGCTTCAATGGACCTGTTGGCATTTTTCCCTACGCTGATGCTAAGAATCCCGGTATTAACGCCATGTATCTAAGTCAGGGTGGTATTGGATTACCAGAGCGTGAGTATTACTTTAAGGACGATGAGAAAAGTGAGGCACTCCGGCAACAGTACAAGGCGCTCATCACTGATGTTCACGCTCTCGCTGGGCTGACAATTGACCCCCGAGCACTAGACGTTATTTATAGCCTCGAGGAAAGCATCGCTGCAGCGCAGATGACTAAAGAAGAAACCCGTAATTTCGCCAACAACTATACGAG
>JAQWUD010000033.1 GCA_029242325.1 Luminiphilus sp. | reverse complement strand
CGTGGCGGAGTCGATGTCATCCCTGATCGAGCGCAGTACGGCGGTGACCTGCTCGCTCTGTAGGGAGAGCGTGTAAGGGTTACCCGTAATCAATTTTCGAGCGACATGCGGCGGGACCCCGACATGCGCTTCGCGACCCGTCGCGGTGACCAGTCTCATAACGGGCGTGCCGGGCGCCACGACTGCACCGGTTTGTACCAAGCGTTCTGCGACGACGGCTTCATAGGGGGCTAGCAGGGTGCTTTTTTCGAGTTCAAGCTGCGCAGACTGACGCTGCGCCGCAGCAGTATTTTCAGCAGCGGTCAGCGCCTGCACGGCGAATCGCGCGTCGTCATAGTCTTGCTGAGAGGCTGATCCATCTTCGACCAGGCTCGCGATGCGGTTTGCTCGCGCCTCCGCCTGCGCGCGTTCCGCGACGACCCGATCGTAGGCAGCGGCGGCCGCATCCAGACGCGTTTGCCGGCGATCAATCCCTAATTGTGCGAGCACATCTCCCGCTGAAACGCGCATTCCCTCTGTCGCGGTGAGCGAGGTGAGTACTCCGGCCACCTCAAAGCCCAACACACTATCGGAGCCTGCGCGCACGATGCCAAGGTAGGTTGCCTTACGGACATAGGATGCTTGCTCCCGATACGTCGTGGCAGCCACCGGCATGGGTGTTCGCTCGGCAGAGGTGGTGGTGACCTTGTTGGCTTTGATCAGCGCAGTGCCGCCCAGCGTGAGCAGCACGGCCAAAGCCACCGCCCACAGCGATTTCACTAGATTCGGATTCACAAGAAAGCCCCCGCTTTTCTGAAGACAGAAGTTTTAGAAGCGGCAATGTTAATGGTATTCACATCAAATGTAAATGCGACTAACATGGGTTGTACAGCGGTTTTATCCTGTCCTCAACTTGCGTGCCCGTCGTGATTTCGCGACACTAACGCCCCCCGCCGAGAGGTGGGCTCTGTGGTGACTCGGATGGTCCCCTCGCAGCGATAGGTGATGAACTCCGCCAGGCCCGGAAGGGAGCAACGGTAGTTACTGATTCGGGTGCCGGGGTGTGGCTGTCCGAGTCGCCTCCCTACTCACGGATGGTCAAGCATGTCCTATCAGGTTCTGGCGCGTAAATGGCGCCCCGGCACGTTTGCCGAGATGGTTGGCCAGCAGCATGTTCTGCAGGCGCTGGTCAACGCCCTGGAGTCGGGCCGCTTGCATCATGCCTACTTGTTCACAGGAACCCGTGGCGTGGGCAAAACGACTGTCGCCAGAATCCTCGCCAAATGCCTTAACTGTGACCAAGGGGTTTCTCCGGCGCCCTGCGGAGAGTGCGGTGCATGTGCGGAAATTGCAGAGGGGCGGTCGATAGATCTGATTGAGGTAGACGCGGCTTCGAAAACCAAGGTGGAAGATACGCGCGAACTGCTGGAGAACGTGCAATACACGCCAACGCGTGCACGCTACAAAATCTACTTGATAGATGAAGTGCACATGCTGTCAAACCACAGTTTCAATGCTTTGCTTAAAACACTGGAAGAGCCGCCCCCGCACGCCATCTTCCTGCTTGCCACGACAGATCCCCAGAAGTTACCGGCGACTGTTTTGTCGCGGTGTTTGCAGTTCAACCTCAAAAACATGCAGCCCGAACAGATAGTGGCTCATCTGGAAACGATTTTGGCAGCGGAGTCCGTTCCGGCCGAGCCGCAAGCTCTGTCGCTCATTGCGCGTGCTGCCGAGGGTTCCATGCGAGATGCGCTCAGCCTCACTGATCAGGCTATCGCATTCGGGGAGGGGCACTTGAAGGGCCCCGAAGTCCGGGAGATGCTGGGTTCTGTTGACCGAGGGCAGGTGCTGGACCTGGTTGCCGCGATTCTTGAAGACGACCCTCGGGCCACGTTGGCACTGGTGGCGAATATTGCGGAACACGCGGCCGATTTTATCTCGACATTGGATGAGCTTAGCAATGTGCTTCACCAAATGACCATCGCCCAAGTGGTGCCCGATGCGTTGGATACCAGTTGGCCTGATCAGGCAAAAATTGTGGAATTGGCTTCTCGCGCTACTGTGGACGATACGCAGTTGTTTTGGCAGATGGCAGTGTCGGGACGGAGAGATGTTCATCTTGCGAGCTCCGCCAGAGCTGGTCTTGAGATGGTGCTATTACGGATGATCGCCTTCAGGCCAACTGCTGTTATTCAGCCACCTTCGATGGTGGGAGCAACCCCGGCAAAAAAGCCTGAACCGCCGGCGACGCCGGTGGGGTCGGTAGCCGGTCAGGCCGCACATACCGCTTCGCCGCTCGCAGCTTCCTCACATGAAAGCTCTGGCGCGCCGAGCTTGTCTGCCCATTCAGCATCCGTACTCACCAGTTCAACCGATGGGATATCTGCGGGCGCAGAAGAGGTTGCTGAGGCCTCCCCAGCGGAGCGCAGTGTGCGGCCCCCGGGCTCGGATTTATCACAGTTGGGTGATGGCGATTTGAGTGAATCCAATGATCACGCGCAAAGTGCGGGGCTATCCGAAAATAAAAAAGGCGGGGTGTTAGCGGCCATTGATGTGCCGAAGCCCAATGGCATGGCCCGCGGGGACAGTGAGCCAGATACTGGGAGCGAGTACGATCCACCGTGGCAAACGCGCGATTCGCTTAACACTGAAAGCTGGCCTGAACTGTTTGAGCGATTTCGCTTTAATGGGATCTTGCATAACATTGCGTTGCACCTCGAATTCTCTGGTCGCTCGGATTCGACGCTGCGGTTTACGATTGCTGAGTCGGAGGCCGCGCTGCTCAACGACCGGCACCCCGGGCAGCTGACTCAAGCCCTGAATCAGCAACTGGGGGACAACATTGAGGCGGAAATCGCGGTAGGCGCCCATAGCGGGCGCACGCCTGCCAGCTATCGAGCGGCTCTGGCCGCCACTCAGCTTGCGGCCGCCGAGTCTGCGATGTTAGATGACGACGCGCTGCATGGCTTATTGCGTGCTTTTGATGGCGAGATTATCCCGGGCAGCCTTCGGCCCAGCATCTCAGATGTTGCGCATGAAGGGCCTGAATCAGAACGGCTGGGGTAAGGTTCCCGGCGCTCTATTAAAGTATGACATAAGAATCATAAAGGTATGATTTAAATGAAGTTAAGTCCATCTATTGAGGGGTTGATTGATAGCCTCAGGCACCTGCCCGGGGTGGGGCCTAAATCGGCTCAGCGGATGACACTGCATTTATTAGAGCGGGACCGGGACGGTGCGCAACAGATTTCTGAGGCGATCAACAGCGCCTTGGCCAAAGTGAGAAACTGCGGTCGATGTCGCAATTTTACTGAGCTGCCAATTTGTGAGATCTGTGCCGACCCTAAACGCGACGCGGGCACGCTGTGTGTGGTTGAGGCGCCGGCGGATGTCATGGCGATAGAGCATAGCGGCGGGTTTCGCGGTCATTACTACGTGCTAATGGGGCACCTATCTCCCATCGACGGTATTGGGCCAGAGCAGCTGGGTCTGGACGCGCTGTGTGCGCGTTTCGAAACAGGCGACATCACGGAAATCATTTTGGCCACCAACCCCACAGTTGAAGGCGAAGCAACCGCGTATTTTATCAGTCAGCGTGCGAAGGCCGCAGCGGTGACCGTGACACGGATTGCCCACGGAGTCCCCTTGGGTGGAGAGCTCGAATATACGGACTCCAGCACCCTGGCACACGCACTCAGTGGTCGCACGGTAGTGGGTGAATGACTCATAGCTGGATCGACAGCAGCGCGGCGCTAGATGCGCTGCTGCTTGAGCATCAGGGAGCAGCCTGGGTGGCGGTGGATACCGAGTTTCGGCGGAGGGACACGTTCTATCCGCAGGTTGCCCTGGTGCAGCTCTGTTGGGGCGAGCACGCTTATCTCGTTGATCCGCTCAATCTGACGAGCACAGCCTCTCTCAAACACCTTTTAGGTAACCCGACACAGGTCAAGTTCGTCCACAGTGCCAGTGAGGATCTCGAGGTATTCTCTCACTGGTTGGGAGTGCTCCCGATGCCCCTGTTCGACACACAGCGTGCTGCCGCATTGGTCGGACTGGGTGCAGGCCTCAGCTATCGTGCGCTGGTGGCCGCATTTTTTGACATTAACTTGCCAAAGGACGAGACGCAGTCGGACTGGCTGCAGCGACCCCTTTCCTCAAAACAGATGACTTATGCGGCTCAGGATGTGAGTTACCTCTTACCCATTGGAGTGAAGTTGCTCGAGAAGACGCAGGAGATGGGGCGATATGAGTGGGCGCTTGAGGAGGGTGCTCGTATGCAGCCCGGTGGTAAAGCGCCGATCAGTAAGTTCAAATCGGCGTACAAGTTATCGGGCAAGCAGCAATGCGCGCTGACTGCGATCGTGGGCTGGCGTGAACGTGAAGCGCGAAGACTTGATCGGCCGCGCAGCTGGATCTTGTCTGACAAGTTGGTTTCAGCGGCGGCACGTACCGTTCCGGAGTCGACCCAATCGCTTGCGGCTATCCCCGATATGCCCAACGGGCTGGTGCGCCGAGCGGGTGAAGCGCTGGTGGCGGAAATCCAGCGAACCATCAAGGACTTGGGTGCGGATTTGTCACAAGTCGCACCGCCGCCATTGGCTGCTGCCGAGCGAAAATGGTTGCCGCTGCTCTCAGAGCAGCTTGGGGCGATAGCGAAGGATTTGAACATTGCACCCGAAGTGCTCATGCCGAAAGCGGATCTCGAGCACATGATTCGTCAGCTGGCCAATCCATCGCTCCCACCGTTGCCTGCTTGGTCTGGCTGGCGTCAGGAGACGGTGGTGGCAGTACTGCAGGCCTCGCTAGTGGAGCTTTACCGGCAATGACAGGCGCAACCAGTATCGAGGTCGATGTATATAAAACGCCTCGCAAACCCAATACCTTCGTCTACGTACCGAAGGACCTGTTGCCCGCACAGTGGCCCGATGGCCTGTCTGAAGTGTTTGATCGTCCCGAGAAAGTAATGTCTTTAACCCTGACAGCCAAGCGACCGCTTGCAGCACAGCCCGCGACAGTGGTGATGGAGGCGATCGCAACCAGCGGCTATTTCCTTCAATTGCCGCCAAGCGGGGTGTCCGAGCGTCTGATCGAGGAGGACGGTTCATGCTAACCACCGAGTCGTATTATTTTGCCATCGTGATTTATTGCGCCGCGGCAGTGGCAGGTGTGGCTATGCTGCGCGCATTGTGGTTTGTATCGCCTCTGTCTCGTGGAAGTGCGGCGCTGCTCGGGCTGGTCGCGGGATTGCTGTTGGTCCCCGCGTTTCCCAGCGCCGAGGTCACCACGGTGGCGCCCGCGCTCATTGTCGTCATTTTCAATGCTTTGTTTGGAGATGGCATTGGATCAGCCACCGTGCCGGCGCTGTGGCTGCTGGGGGGTGCGGTTTGTGGCGCGCTCGCTGGGCTGTACTGGCGCCGCTGGCGCTTGCGTGCCGACCGTTAAGCTGTGGTTTGCGCATCTAACATGGGTTAGTCTGCGCGGCCCAATCAATGCCTAAACGAGAGACGCTTGGTATGAAGTTTGAAGGAACAGAACGCTACGTTGCCACAGATGATTTGCGTATGGCGGTCAACGCCTCGGTGGCCCTGCAGCGCCCCTTGCTGATTAAGGGAGAGCCCGGAACTGGCAAGACGATGCTTGCTGAGGAGGTCGCGGCGGGGTTGGGTAAAACCCTGATCCAGTGGCATATCAAATCGACGACTAAAGCCCAGCAGGGGCTTTATGAATACGACGCAGTGTCTCGCTTGCGAGACTCTCAGCTGGGCGACGGTAAGGTCGAGGACGTTAGCCAATATATCAAGCGCGGAAAATTATGGGATGCATTCACCGGTGACGAGCAGGTCGTGCTGTTGATCGATGAGGTCGACAAGGCTGACATTGAATTCCCGAACGACCTGTTGGTCGAGCTCGATCGCATGGAGTTCTTCGTTTATGAGACGGGCGAGACCGTCAAGGCAAAACACCGGCCGATCATCATCATTACTTCAAATAATGAAAAAGAACTGCCCGATGCTTTTCTGCGCCGCTGCTTTTTTCACTTCATTAATTTCCCCAGCAAGGAGACGATGAAAGAGATCATCGCGGTGCACTATCCGAAGATCGAAAAGAGTCTGGTGCAAGAAGCGCTTGAGGTGTTCTTCGAATTGAGGGAGATCCCCGGTCTTAAGAAAAAGCCGTCTACCTCTGAGCTCATTGATTGGCTTAAGCTGCTCATGGCGGATGATATTCCCGACGAGATACTAAAAAATCGCGATCCGACCAAGGCGATTCCTCCCTTGTATGGCGCCTTATTGAAGAACGAGCAAGATGTTCAGTTGCTGGAGCGCTTGGCATTCATGCATCGTCGCGAGGCGCGCTAAATCCATGTTGGTGAACTTCTTTCACGTCCTGAAAGACACTGGGGTGCCTGTAACACCCAGAGAGTTGTTGGACTTGCTGGAAGCAATGGAGCAGCGCCTGGCTTTTGGAGATATGGACGATTTCTACTCGCTGTCGCGCGCAATCCTAGTGAAGGATGAAAAGTACTACGATCGGTTTGATCGCGCGTTTGGTCTGCACTTTCAGGACCTTGAGGCGCTCGATGATGTAATAGAGGCGATGATTCCCGACGATTGGTTGCGTTCTGAGTTTATGAAGCAGCTGTCTGAGGAGGACAAGGCCAAAATCGAGAGCCTTGGCGGCCTAGATGAGCTGATTGAGCAGTTCAAGCAGCGCCTCGAAGAGCAGAAAAAGCGGCACTCAGGGGGCAATAAATGGATTGGCACCGAGGGAACTTCGCCATTCGGTAATGATGGTTACCACCCTGAAGGGATTCGTGTGGGTGGTGAGAGTAAGAACAAGAGAGCGGCGAAGGTATGGGATCGGCGCGATTTCAAAAACCTGGATGACAGCGTGGAGCTGGGTACGCGCAATATCAAGATTGCCATGCGCAGATTACGCAAATTTGCGCGAACCGGCGCGACCGAGGAGCTTGATCTTGATGACACCATAAAGTCCACCGCGCGCAACGCCGGGCTGCTCGACATCAAGATGGTCCCCGAGCGTCACAATGCGGTAAAGGTGCTCTTATTCCTTGACGTTGGTGGCTCCATGGATCCGCACGTCAAGATCTGTGAGGAGTTGTTCTCGGCAGCGCGAACTGAGTTCAAGCACCTCGAGTACTTTTATTTCCATAACTTCGTTTATGAAAGTGTCTGGAAGAACAACATCAGGCGTTTCAATGAGCGTACTTCCACGCTCGACCTGATGCACAAATATGCCCATGACTATAAAGTCGTGTTTGTAGGCGACGCGTCAATGTCTCCCTACGAAATCATGCAGCCGGGAGGATCCGTCGAGCACTGGAATGAGGAATCTGGCGAGTTGTGGGTGCGTCGGTTGCGGGAGACCTATGAGAGGTGCATCTGGATTAATCCCGTCCCAGAAGACGAATGGGAGTACACCCAGTCAATCGCCATTACCCGTCAATTGATGGAGGGGAAGATGTATCCCCTGACACTGCGCGGGCTTGAGGAGGGAATGTCGTTTCTCTCCAAGTAGCGTTTATCAGGCGCCGATAGCCTCATCTCTGTGCATGCCAATAAAAAGAGCCTTGGCTGTGTGATTTGGCTACACTTTCGGCATCAGGAAGCAACAACCAACAACAACTATCAGGGGGCTGCCATGGTACATCTGTTCCGGATCATCACTATTTTATCTTTTATGCTCGCTCTAGTGGCCTGTGGGCAGGAAGCTGATAGAGCTGCGAGCAGTGAGGTGACGTTGCAAACCCCTGCGGTGGTCGCGCAAGTTGACACTGATCGCATCAAAAATGCCGCAGCAGAGCCAGAGATGTGGATGACCTATGGCGGAGGCTACGACGAGCAGCGTCACTCAACTCTCGGCCAGATAAACCGGGATACGCTACCTGAGTTGGGGGTGGGGTGGGTTTACGAGATGGCCAAACCCCGGGGGGCAGAGGCGACGCCCATCGTGGTAGATGGCGTGATGTACGTGTCTAGCGCGTGGTCAGTTGTTTACGCACTCGACGCAAAAACCGGAGAGGAGAAGTGGGTTTACGATCCGGAGGTGTCTGGTAAGGACGCCGCCAAGGGATGCTGCGATGTGGTCAACCGCGGTGTTGCGGTCCATAACGGCAGGGTATTCGTGGGGGTATTCGACGGTCGCCTTGAGGCGCTGGACGCCGCCTCGGGTGAGGTAGTCTGGAGTGTCGTCACTGTAGATCAGAGTAAGCCCTATACGATCACAGGTGCGCCGCGGGTTTTTAAAGACAAGGTCATTATTGGGAATGCGGGAGCCGAGCTCGGGGTCCGTGGATATGTGAGCGCCTACAACGTCAATAGCGGCGCGCTGGCATGGCGCTTCTATACCGTACCGAACCCAGAGAAAAAACCCGATGGCGCGGCTTCTGACGACATCCTCGCAGCGCTGGCAAATGACACATGGGGTGATGCTGGCGCGTGGGTCACCGATGGTGGTGGAGGTACTGCTTGGGATTCCATTGTTTATGACACGGTGAATGACCAGATCCTGATCGGAGTGGGTAATGGATCCCCTTGGAACCCCGATATTCGCGACCCCGACAGTGACGGTGATAATTTATTCCTGTCCTCAATTCTTGCAGTGGACGCGGATACCGGAAGGTATCGCTGGCACTACCAGACGACGCCGCGCGATCGCTGGGACTACACCGCGACGCAGCAAATCATGCTGGCTGACTTGCCCCTGGGTGACGGAGGTGGCAGTCGTCGCGTCGTGATGCAGGCACCCAAGAACGGGTTTTTCTACGTGCTGGACGCGGCCAGTGGAGAGCTCGTTTCTGCAACGCCCTTCACTAACCAGAACTGGACCACCGGTGAATTTGATGAGTCCGGCCGGCCCGTCCTGATGGAGGAGGCGGTAGACCTCGCGCTGTACGCAGTGGTGCCAGGGCCCACGGGCGCACATAACTGGCACCCAATGGCCTTTAACCCCGACACAGGGTTGGTCTACATCCCGGTCAATGAGATTCCTTTTTTCTACGATAAAACCCGCAATGTTGCGGACAGTAAGTCCATCTGGAACATTGGTTACGATGCGGCGGCTGGTTGGCCAGTCGAGTATCCAGCCGGAACGCTGGCCGCGGTGTCGGGCTTGGATGGCGGCACATTGCTTGCCTGGGATCCGGTCAAAGCGGAGCCGCGCTGGGCTGTACCCTTCCCACTGCCGCTCAATGGTGGCGTATTGAGCACCACTGCCGGACTGGTTTTTCAGGGCAATAAATTTGGTGATTTTGTTGCTTACGATGCGGAAACAGGGGAACGCTTATGGTCTCATTCTTTGGTGGGTAACGCAGCGGCGGCTCCGATGACATATGAAATTGATGGCGAGCAGTATTTGAGCGTGCTGTCAGGCTGGGGCAGCGTCTCGAGCCTCATTGCTGGGTTCACCTATGGCGAGGCGAAGGGTAAGGAGCCAGCCAGAGTGATCACCTTCAAGGTGGGTGGCAACGAGACGATGCCTGCGCCTCTGGCTAAGGTAGTCAGCGCGACGCCTAAATCGCCCATTTTTGGCGAGCCGGAGCAGCATCAGCTTGGTATGCAGCGCTTTGCCGAGAATTGTCATTTTTGTCACGGGGCATTCGCGGTAAGTGGCGGCGTGATTCCAGACCTCCGCTGGTCAGCCATCTCGGCAAACGATGAGGCCTGGGATCAAGTGGTTCGTGAAGGCGTGCTTGAAAAGCAGGGTATGGTGTCGTTCGCCGGGCATTTGACTAAAGAGGACACCGACGCGATCCGTGCTTACGTGATTCAGCAGGCGTGGTTAGCGGTCGCCAACGGTAACGCCTCAGCGCCGGGTGAAAACTGAACGCGTTGGACCCGTCACTGCTGTGAGGTGAAATGCTACCAGAGCGGCAGTGATTGCAACGTTGAGCGACTCGACGCCATTGAACATGGGGATGCTCACACTCTCGTTGGCTATGGTCTGCACCGCATGACTGATGCCTTCGCTCTCGCCCCCCAGCACAAACACTGTTCGCGGAGCGGGGGTGAAGTCATACAGCGAAAGAGGCGCTGCTGCGTCGAGGGTGAGGATCTGGTACCCCGCACTCGCAAGCACGGCCAATCCCTCGGTAAGGCTGTTGCAGTGCAAAATGGGTGCTCGAAAGACCGTGCCGGCTGAAGCCTTGATGACGAGTGGTCCCAACGCCGCGACCCCCCGCTTGGGATACAACACACCATCGATCCCTGCCGCGACCGCCGAGCGCAAGATCATGCCTACATTTTGTGGATTGGTCACACCATCGAGTGCGAGCAACATTGCGGAGGTTGAGTTGTCTGATGCCACATCTTCCGCGCGCCTGAATTGCGGGCAAACCACGTCCAGTGCGACGCCTTGATCTTGCCGGCCATTTTTTGAAATTCTCGAGAGTGCTTGCTTATCGTGGTAGCGGATGGTGATACCGCGTTGCTCGGCCAAGCGGGCGATTTCGGCGATAATGCCCCCGGCACGGTTGCTTTTTGCCAGATGCACACAGTGGATCGGCAGTGTGCTGTCCGCAAGCGCCTCGAGGGCCGGCTTGCGCCCAAACAGGGTCAGGCCGAGATGAGGTTGCCATGGGGAGGGGGTTGAGTCAGCCATGCCAATGATCTTCGGGAGCGCACAATGGGTCAACTGACACTGTACACCACTGCGGGATGCCACCTTTGCCAGCACGCTGAGGATATTTTGGATGCGGCCCGGTATGAATTCGTCGCCATCGACATAGCGGATGATCTAGGGTTGATGGAACGCTACGGTGTCCGCATACCAGTGGTGCGCGACGCCGTTGGACGTGAGCTGGGATGGCCCTTTGATGGCACTCAGCTAGCAGCATTTATGGCCCAATAGGGCGGTGATCGATGTTGTCAGCCGTCGGTATCGACCTTGACCGCGAGTACATCGCAATCGGCGCTGTGCATCACGCCGTCGGTTGTAGAGCCCAGAAGCAGCGCCAGCCCCCACCGCGCGTGGCTACCCACGATGATCAGATCGCAGTTACCGGATCTGGCCTGAGTGGGGATCTCTGTTTCGGGGCGGCCCGTCGCGAGATGCCGGTTTGCCGAGGGAACTGACAGGGCATCGCAGAGCTTGTTCAACTGCTCTTTTGCCTGACTATGAATCTCGTCTTGAATTGCAGAGAAATCCATAGGGATATCTCCACCATAAGTGATAGCCAATGGCTCGATGACATGTAGCACATGGAGCTGCGCCCGATTTTGTTGCGCCAATTGTGCTGCACGGTCTGCGACGGTGTCGGTGGTTACACCCAAATCTACGGCCACCAAAATATTCTGGTAAGGCATACTCTGCTCGCTACTCGGATTCGTTTCGGGTAAATGTAGTCCAAAAATAGCACGATGTCTCGCAGGGGGAGTGCCTTGGTATATGCGTTAATTTTTTTGGGTCTTGCCGTGGTTGTTGCGCCTTTGGTATCTGTCATGCCGAGCAAAGCCCAGCGCCAGAAGGCTGCGCTTCGTGATCGCGCGCGCGAACTCGGGTTGCGCGTTTCTGTGCGGCCAGCGCCGGAGGTGCCGGCACGTTTTCGATTTGTTCCTGACGGAGAATTGGTCAGTTATGAGCGCCTCCTCGAAAAGGCCTTGCATCAACCCGAGAGAAGCTTGAGGTATCTGTGGTGCGACGGGGGTTGGCAGCCGACGCGGGGTGAATCTGAGCCACCCCAATGGTTGGCCTTGCTGCCCGTAGGCGCGCAATTGGTTGAGTTGTCAGAGCGAGCGGTCAGTATTTTCTGGAACGAAAGAGGCGCTGTTGAGGACCTTGAGTGCATGAGGCAAGCCATTGATAATATAGGGTGAAAGTGTGTTGCCGAACCAGTAACCCTGGGGGTGCTGTGTGATATCAAGCCCTTGACCCCGAACGCAATCACCCTTATAGATGCCCACCTTTCGGGGATCGGTGATCCTCTGGTTGCATTATCTGAAGCAGGCAAGCGTCACTTATGGGAAAAGCACTAGTCATTGTAGAGTCGCCCGCCAAGGCCAAAACCATCAACAAATATCTTGGCAAGGACTTCGTCGTGAAGTCCAGCGTGGGGCACATTCGCGATCTGCCGACCTCTGGCAGCGCCACTGCGACGGATGCCAAAGAGCGCGCTGCGCAGGCAGCCATTACGCGCAAAATGGCTCCCGACGAAAAAGCCCGCTACCAAAAGCGCAAAAAACGAGAGCAGTTGGTGCGCCGAATGGGCATCGACCCCGATAATGGGTGGGAAGCGCGATACGAAATTCTGCCAGGTAAAGAGAAAGTGGTTAGTGAGTTACAGCGCCTCGCAAAGGATAGTGATGCAATCTACCTTGCGACCGACCTCGATCGCGAGGGTGAGGCGATTGCCTGGCATCTGCAGCAAGCCATTGGCGGTGATATCAGTCGGTACCATCGGGTCGTTTTCAACGAAATCACCCAGAAAGCGATTCAGGAAGCGTTCAAAGCGCCAGGTCAGCTGGACAATGCGCGGGTCCACGCCCAACAGGCACGGCGCTTCCTCGATCGGGTGGTGGGTTTTGAGGTCAGTCCTCTATTGTGGTCAAAGGTGGCGCGGGGCCTCTCTGCGGGGCGGGTGCAGTCGGTTGCGGTGCGCGTGATTGTGGAGCGGGAGCGAGAGATTCGTGCCTTTGTGCCCGAGGAGTATTGGGAAGTCCACGCGCTTTTGAAGGCGGGGGATATAGAGCCCGTTCGCTTCATGGTGACACACCGCGGCGGGAAGAAGTTTGACCCTAAGACGCAGGAGGAGGCTGAATCCGCAGTTGAGGCAATGCGTGCGGCTTCCTTCTCAGTGTCTGATCTGGAGTCGCGAAAAACCAGCTCCAAGCCTTCTGCGCCTTTTATTACGTCGACCCTGCAGCAAGCGGCCAGCACCCGTATGGGGTTCAGTGTCAAAAAGACCATGACGCTTGCCCAGCGGCTCTACGAGGCAGGATTCATCACGTACATGCGAACCGACTCAACCAACCTCAGTGATGAAGCGGTGTCTCTTTGTCGAGCGTTAATCAAGAAGGATTTCTCGGCGGAGTATCTCCCTGCTGAAGCAAATCGATATGGCTCTCGCGAGGGGGCTCAGGAAGCTCACGAGGCCATTCGACCATCAGATGTCAGGCTGCGTAGTCATCAGCTCACTGCGATGGAGCCAGACGCGGAGCGATTGTACGACTTGATCTGGCGGCAGTTCGTGGCCTGCCAGATGACACCGGCCCGCTACCTGTCGACAACGTTGGTGGTATCAGCCGCAGATTGCAGGCTGACAGCGAAGGGGCGGGTCGTAGAGTTTGACGGCTTTACCGCTGTTCACCCGCCCGCCCCGCGCAAGGGGGACGACGCTGTCTTACCGTCCTTGGCGGTGGGTGATGCGCTCGTTGCCACGAATTTTGATCCTAAACAACATTTTACCAAGCCGCCCGCGCGCTACGGCGAAGCCAGTCTGGTGCGGGAATTGGAAAAGCGAGGAATTGGTCGACCATCGACCTATGCCGCCATTATTTCGACGATTCAGGACCGTGGGTACGTGAGGCTTGAGAATCGGCGATTCTATGCCGAAAAGATGGGTGATATTGTGACCGAGCGTCTGCAGGGGAGCTTCAGCGATTTGTTGGATTATGGCTTCACAGCGTTGATGGAAGAGCGTCTTGACGAAGTGGCTCAGGGAGCGCTCTCCTGGACGGAGTTGTTAAACGAGTTTTACGCTGATTTCAGCGGTAAATTATTGCAGGCAACGCAAGACGGGGCTGGCGGGATGCAGCCTAATGACCCTACGCCAACAGGCATTCCCTGTGACGCTTGTGGACGACCAATGCAAATTCGTACCGCTAGTACGGGCGTATTTTTGGGATGTTCAGGCTATAACCTGCCGCCAAAGGAGCGGTGCAAAGAGACGGTCAATCTGATTTCGGGCGACGAGGCTATCAGCGTTGACGCAGATGATGAGGCAGAGTCTCGACTTCTTCTTACCAAGCGGCGGTGTGGAGAGTGTCACACCGCGATGGACAGCTATCTGATCGACGAGAGCCGCAAGCTTCACGTTTGTGGAAACAACCCTGATTGCTCTGGCTATGAGGTGGAGCAGGGGCAGTTCAGAATCAAGGGTTATGACGGTCCCGTGATTGAGTGCGACAAGTGCGGTGCCGATATGCAGCTGAAAACAGGCCGCTTCGGAAAATACTTTGGCTGCAGCGAATCTGTTTGCACCAACACGCGCAAGCTTCTCCGCAATGGTGAGGTCGCTCCTCCCAAAATGGACCCGGTGCCCATGCCTGAACTGCTTTGTCTGAAGGTCGAAGATCATTATGTTCTGCGAGATGGCGCTTCGGGGATCTTTCTGGCCGCGAGCCAGTTTCCCAAGCATCGAGAGACTCGTCCTCCTTACGTCGACGAGCTGCTGCCCCATGAGGCAGAAATTGATCCCAAACATCATTACTTGTTCGACGCGCCGCGCGTGGATGACCAGGGTAATCGCTCGCAAATCCGCTACAGCCGCAAGACGAAAGAGCAGTATGTGATGTCAGACCGAGACGGTAAGCCGAGCGGATGGAGAGCCATGTTCGTCGATGGTGGCTGGGTAGAGGAGGGTACTGCCAAAAAGCCAAAGGCGAAGAAAAAGGCCAAGCCAAAGACGAAAGCCAAGGCAAAAGCAAAAGCAAAAGCAAAAGCAAAAGCAAAAGCTGTCGCCAGCACTGAAGAAGCCTCCGGTTGAGCCACCCGCTGGCTTATGCCAATGAGAGTCTTTATCACTGCAGAATCCTGATGGAGGGATGGCGCGAGGTGCTGGATGCGCGGCGCGAGCCCGGTCATCAGGTGGCGCAGGCCTTCGCGCCAGCCGCACGAGAGCATCTCCTGAACGCCTACGGCTGGCTTTTGCTCGCCGCATGCCGGGTTCGCCTAATACCTGATCGTCCACCACATGCGGTTGCAGATCTGCCGGCCTTTCCCGACGGGCTGGTGAGGCCTGCAGAAATAGACACGTGCGAGGCATTGGAGCAGGGCGGTTGGATTGGTGCACTACAGGCACCCGTCGTAAAAAAACCACCTTCGCAACCGGATCAACTGGCTTCAGACGGGGTTGCGCTGACACTCAGCCAGTTTGAGGTATGGTTAGCTGAGTTGGTGGAACTCGCCGGCTACATCTCCGACGCCATTGACGAGTCTTAGTGGCGGTACAGAGTGGCGATGCAGAGAAGTGCCTTGAGTGGCAGATGGTCTGCGAGAGTGTTACCGTGTGAGTGTTGCGCTGGTGAGTGCAATGACTCTTGCAATAAGAGAGGTTATTGAGTGTCTACATCCGTACTTGAAATCGTAGATCTGGGCGATGGTGAAGTGGTGCTGCAGCGCGTCGAAGGTGATTCTGAGCCGCTGGTCAGTATCCAGTTTTCCGATGAGGCGAACGCTTACCTTGTGGGAAACAATTTGGAAGTCGCCAAGGTTATGATTCAGGCTGGTATAGAGGCGGCGGCTCAGTTGGCTGAAGTAAATAGCCTTGAGGTCGATACCGCTGATATGGCTGAGAGCCGCACGCTGCACTAGACTGTTGCAGCGCGTCGCTACAGCGGGGCAATAAGCCCTGTGACTCGTCTGCAGAGGCTGAAATGAAACGCCTCAAGTTCTCCTTCCCCGCTCGGAATCGAAAGCGGCTGCATGCATCGATCGCAGTGGCTATTGCGAATGTGCGTAAATTTTTATTGCTGTTGACGGATCACACCAACGCTCACGCCTTCAATGACGCACTCTGTTCGACGTAAATCCACGATGATGGCTTCATAGGCAGGGTTCTCTGGCAGCAGCTGCAATGTATGTTGGCCCACACGTTTCAGTCGTTTCACGGTCACTTCATCCTCGATGCGGGCTACGACAATCTGGCCGTCTCGCGCTGTTTCGGTGTGGTGGACAGCGAGCAGGTCACCATCGAGAATCCCGATGTCTCTCATGCTGTCGCCGGTGACTCGCAAGAGATAGTCGGCGGCCGGAGAGAAAAAGGTGGGGGGTAGCTCGCAATAGTCTTCAATATGCTCCGTGGCCAATACCGGAGATCCCGCTGCCACCCGCCCAATAATCGGTAGGCCCGCGGTCTCGGTGAGCCGAATACCGCGAGAGGCGCCCGCAATCATCTCGATCGCGCCCTTGCGCGCCAGGGCGCGAAGGTGTTCCTCAGCCGCATTGGCTGACTTGAATCCCAGTTTTCGGGCGATGTCAGCGCGAGTAGGTGGATAACCGGTATCCGACACATGCTGGCGGATGACATCCAGGACCTGCTCTTGTCTGGCGGTCAGTTTCATGGCGTGGCCTCCCTTGTCGAGCTTATGATGATATATACAGTCTGTTTTTTTGTACAGTGCTGTAGTGTGGCCAGGTAGCAAGCTGGGTTAGGATAAACATTGCGCCTAATGGATAGTGATTGATGAAAAGTCTCGAAGCCGTGTTAACGCCATGGGCCGCGTCCATGGGAATGTCCGTCGACATTGTTGTCTTCATGGTATTGCTGCTGGGTGGCGCGATCGCTCACTACGCCATTTACAGAGTGGTGAAAAGCCTTACCTCCGCGGCCGATCGCACACAAACTCGGTGGGATGACGTGTTTCTGTACGCAATATTCCCTCCCATCCAGTGGGTGATGTGGGCGGTCATCGGTCTGCTGTCTCTGTCTTTGTTTAGCGTGCTCGATGGCATTAGAGAGGTTTTGATGCGTGGCTCCGATACCGCATTGCTGGTGTTGTTCGGCTGGTTGGCACACCGTCTAAGCAGGGGTATCGAGGAGGAGCTTCTCGGGGAGCACAGAGGCGCATTGGCGTCCGACGACCGTGCGACCATCAGTGCGGTGGCCAGGCTGAGCCGCATCGTAGTGTGGGTTGTAGCAGGCATCATGCTGCTTCAGTCATTGGGTGTGTCCGTCTCCGGACTGCTTGCCTTTGGCGGGGTGGGCGGTATAGCGGTGGGCTTCGCAGCCCGGGACCTGCTGGCAAACTTTCTCGGGGGACTCAGTATTTTTCTTGATCGCCCTTTTGCAGTGGGGGACTGGATACGATCACCCGATCGTGAGGTTGAAGGGACCGTTGAGGATATTGGTTGGCGAGTGACCCGTATTCGGACTTTCGATCAGCGCCCGCTTTACGTCCCTAATTCGGTCTTCTCTACCGTCGCCATCGAAAACCCCTCTCGCATGTTAAACAGAAGGATCTACGAGACCGTGGGCATTCGCTACGACGATGTCGCCTGCATGTCTGACATCGTGTCCGACGTCGAATCGATGCTGCGCGGGCATGAGGGTATCGATCAGACGCGAACGCTGATGGTGAATTTTGTGAGCTTCGGTCCGTCCTCGCTTGATTTTTTTATCTACACATTCACCCGCACTACGGATTGGGTCACCTATCACGGTGTGAAGCAGGACGTGTTGCTGCAAATGCTGTCCATTATCGAGCGACACGGTGCGGAGGTGGCATTTCCTACCCGCACGCTGGTAATGAGGCCTGAGGAACCTGAGCCGGCCTCCGCGTAGCCAGAGCGGTCCATGTTACTCCCATTCGGCCTCAGCGACGGGGCGCGCAGTCTCGTTTGCGCTCGCCGCTGCGCGAAGCGCTGCCCCCTCGCTGAAGAGCTCGAACCAACTTAGCTCTCGCGAAATGGCGAGCACCTTGATGACAGGGTGGTCGTAGTATCGCAACCGATTGGCGGATAGTGGCACGGTATCCGCTACGTGAATCACATGCCGCCAGGGCCACTGAGGTGGATGGGGTATGGCAGGTAGTGCAGCAGAGGCATCGGTTATCAAGGCGCGAGTGTGTCCCGCTGTGTGGGCAGTAGGCTCGCTCTGCTTAAAGTCGCTCGAGGGCGATGAGTCTGCGTTAGATCCCTCAGCGGGTGCGAGCGAATCCTCGGGCGATGACAAGAATGCGGCCGAGGTAACTCTGGGCGCAGCGATCGATATGCGACTCGGTGATGGTGGCGGGGGTGCCATTTCAAATATCTCCGGCAGATAGTGCCCCGAGGTATTCACCCAGAAATTCAGGCCTAGGCGCCATTGGTTCCCATTGGGCAAAAGCTGAATAAATCCCTGTGCTAGGGGATAACCCTCGCTTTGCGCGGGCGCTATCAAGATGGGCAGGTTGTGGCTGTCAGGGCCCTGCAGCCAGGACATCGAGGCAATGATGTCGTCTTCGCTGTTCCGGGTGTATCGTGCGAGCCCAGGCGCGAGTTGATCAAGCGCTAGCCGCACAAACACATCTGGTGTGGGAATAGGGCTTGCGCTCACCGTTATTGGAGCAAGATCGACACTCGCGGCGACATGGGCGAAGGGGATGCTGACGGGGTTGATGGGCTGGCTGTCTGACTTATCCAAATCAAGAGGATCCAGTTGAAGAGGATCCAGCACGCTGAGGGAAGGGGATTCGGGGGTCGGCGTAATGGCTTCGAATGGCAGTAGCGGAGCGTTTGACGCTTCTGAGTGCAAAGGTAACGCTGGTGAATCCTCGCGCGCCTGTTTTTCGCGTGCCTGTTTAAAAGCCCCTGAGTCAGTGCCTTTCCCTAGCTCGAGTAACTCGTCGATCAATGCCAGATCGCCCTCGGTCAGGGTTGCTGGAGGTGGCACCCACCGTGGTGGCGTAGAGGACTTCTCATGGATCAAGATGTGGCCGGAGGGGCTATCTACTATGTGCGCGAGCGGGTGGGTCGCGCTGAGCGCAGTGAGCTGATTTGGCTCGCGCAACCATCGCCATCGCGATGGATAGTTGACTCTTGGTACCAGCGGCCAGGTCTCGCCCTCGAGTACTTCCGAGCGCGTATCGACCATGACGACCAGTTCGAATTTGAACCAGCCCGAATGATCAAAGCCCCCCGGCAGCGGGACAGCATGGAGTGGCCCTGCTGCAAGCATCGCGCACAGCCACAGGAGTAAGTGCTTCATTACGCGGCCGCCAGCCAGGGGCTCATGAGCTGCTCCACAAATTCAGTGCGTGAGTCGAGGGTGGGAAGGGACTTTTTCACCCTCAGCTTACCGCTGCCGCTCATACTGAAGCTCATTGGGTCGGATTGGATCAGGCTCACAATGGCGGCAGGCTCGACAACCGTAGACGACTTGAACTCGATACTACCACCCTCATCAGTCATATCGATTTCACTGATTCCCAGCTGCTTCGCTGCAACCTTGAGTCTTGCGCAGGTGAACAGGTTTTTGATGGGGTCCGACAGCAGTCCGAAGCGATCAATCATCTCGACCTGAATGTCGCGCAATTCGCTCTCACTGTGGGCTTTTGCGATGCGCTTGTATAGCACGAGGCGCGTGGTGATATCGGGTAAATAGCTCTCGGGAATCAGTGCCGGTACGTGGAGCTTTACCTCTGTGCCGCTGTCCAGCGGTTGATCAGTGTTCGGAATTTCACCTCTGCGCAGTGCGGCTACAGCGCTCTCCAGCATGTCGAGGTACAAAGAAAATCCGACCTGATTGATTTGGCCCGATTGTTCTGCGCCCAGCAGCTCGCCGGCACCGCGAATTTCCATATCGTGTGACGCCAACTGATAACCCGCGCCCAGATCGCCGGCGGCTTCGATGGCTTCCAGGCGTTTCTGGGCGTCCGACGTGATCAGGTTTCTGGGTGGGCAGAGCAGGTAGGCGTAAGCTTGATGATGTGATCGCCCCACGCGGCCGCGCAGCTGATGCAATTGCGCGAGTCCAAATTTATCTGCCCGCTCAATAATAATGGTGTTGGCGTTGGGTATATCGATACCCGTCTCGATGATGGTGGAGCAGACGAGAATGTGGTGATGCTGATGATAAAAGTCAGACATCACGCTTTCCAAGGCTTGTTCACGCAGCTGGCCGTGTGCGATACCGATGGATAGATCGGGCAAAAGCTCGCTCAGCTTTCGCGCAGTTTCCTCGATCGTTCGCACTTCATTATGCAAGTAGAAAACCTGACCGCCCCTCAAGGTCTCCCTCAAGGCTGCTTCCTTCACGAGCCCAATACTGTGCTCTCGAACAAATGTCTTAATCGAGAGCCGGCGCGCGGGCGGTGTGGCTATGATGGAGAGATCGCGCAGTCCACCCAAGGCCATATTCAGCGTTCTGGGAATAGGTGTGGCAGTCATAGTGAGGATATCGACCTCCGCGCGGAGCGCCTTGATGACCTCCTTCTGCTTCACGCCAAAGCGATGCTCTTCGTCGATGACAAGCAATCCCAAATCGCGGAATCCAAATTTTCCCTGCAGTAATTTATGCGTGCCCACCAGAATGTCGATCTTGCCGCTCTGAACGCGGTCGGTAATGTCCTCAAGGTCTTTCGCAGATTGAAATCGGGACACGACCTCCACCTTGTACGGCCAGTCTGAGAAACGATCACGAAAATTGGCATGATGCTGGTTGGCCAACAGTGTTGTCGGCACCAATATCGCAGTCTGGCGCCCGTTCTGAGCGGCAATAAAGGCTGCCCTCATGGCAACTTCTGTTTTGCCGAATCCCACGTCGCCGCAGACCAAGCGGTCCATTACCCGTGGGGCGCACATGTCGTGCCGTACGGCATCAATCGCGGCGCTCTGGTCTGGGGTCTCCTCAAAGGGAAATGCCTGACAGAAACGTTGCCATTTTTCCTCATCAAGCGTATGTGCATGCCCCGCCCGGGCCTCCCGTCTGGCATAGACTTCAAGGAGTTGGGCCGCCACGTCCGCGGCACGTTGCTGTGCTCTCTTACGTGCCTTGTCCCATTGCTCCGTGCCGAGTCGATGCATGGGGGCGGTATCTGGATCGCCCGCGGTATACCGGCTAATCAAATGTAGCGAACCTACCGGCACATAGAGCTTGTTGCCCTCTGCGTACTCCAGAAGTAGGAATTCTGCATCATCCCCATCGATTGTCAGAACCTGCAAACCCAAATAGCGACCGACCCCATGCTCAATGTGAACGACCGGTAATCCGACCCGTAATTCCGTGAGGTCGCGGATGATCGCGTCAGTGTCCGTTTCAGCACGTACTTTTCTGCGTCGCCGCTGCGCCACTCGCTGCCCGAATAGTTGGGCTTCGCACACCAATGTCGGATTGCCGGGCCCTGAGTAGAGGCCGCGATCGATGGGGGCGACCGTGATCGCGAACTCGGTTTTGCTGGTAACGAACTCTGACCAGTCCGCAACGGGGTGGGGGTGTAGTCCGCTTTTCGCGAGATTCTCCAGCAAAATCTCTCGCCGCCCAGCGGTCTCTGCGCAAATGAGAACCGGACCATTGTGGTCAACGACAAAGCGTTTCAGTTGCTCTTGGTAGGTTACGGCGGCGGCTCCCTCGTTGAGTAAGGGCGGGACGCCACACGGTGTACCAATATGAGTAGGTGACTGCGCGTCGGTCTTGAATTCGAGAACAGCGTAGCGTCCCAGAGCAGCATAAAGCTCTTCCACTGGCAGAAATCCGCGATGAGGCGGGAGCAAGGGTCGTCGCGGATCGATCCCGTACTCCTCGAAGCGACCAGTGATTTCTGACCAGTAGCGCTGTGCCGCACTGTGATGCTCGCCCAATAAAACCAGCGAGGCACTGGCGGGCAGGTAATCGAAAACAGTGCCGCAGTCGTCAAAGAACAGCGGCAAGTAGTACTCAGCCCCGCCCGGAATCCTGCCGGCGCTGATTTCGGTAAAGGTGGGGCATCCCTCGGCGTCGCCCTCGAAGGTTTGATACCACGCCATTTGAAAGCGCTCAATCGCCTTCTTGCTCACCGGAAACTCCCTGGCAGGCATTAGCTTGATGCGGTCGACCTGACTTACCGTGCGCTGGGTTTCAGGATCAAAGGTACGAAGCGTTTCGACCTCATCATCCAGCAGGTCAATGCGGTAGGGCGCGTTGCTTCCCATCGGGAAGACGTCTAGGAGAGACCCCCTCACGGCAAATTCGCCGTGTTCCATCACTGTCTCAACAGAACGATAGCCATTGAGAGCAAGACCATGCGTGAAGCGTTCCGTATCGAATTGCTCGTCCACACTCAAGTCAAGGGTGTTCACTTCGACGAAGTGCTGGGGTGGAGTCCGAAGCATGGCGGTTGTGACGGGCACTATCACAATCCCCGCTTTAAGGTGCGGTAGCTCGAAAAAAGTTCTCAGCCGCTGCGAAATGATGTCCTGGTGCGGGGAGAAATGATCGTAGGGCAACGTCTCCCAATCGGGCAGGGTGAGCACAGGCAGTGCGCCCTCCAGAAACAAAGGCAGTTCCCGCTCGAGCATCAGCGCCTCGGTGGAGCTCGCCACCATTACAATCAGGGGCCCGCCAGCGCTGGCAAGCTCCGCGATCGCAGCGGCACTGGCCGCACCCGGCATGGGGCCCAGTGCTGTACGGGAGCCGATCTTTTGTGGCCAGGGTGCGTTGGAGAGAAGTTCTTTGAACATGATAAGCGCGTAAACAACGTATGCCCATTGTAGGGTTCAGAACAACATGTAGCCATGAAAATAGTGCGTTTAAGGTTGCCTACTTACACCTGCCGAAACGATAATAGCGCCCGATAACGAGTATCGCGTCCTGCTACCGCGATTGACTGATGGTGCGGGGCGCAATTTCACGCCATACGATTGAGCTATTCGAGGAATTTCAGTGACTGAACAACGCAAACGGCCCCGCCCCGATGATTATTTTTCCGATTGGAAAGAGCGCGAGGCGCTGGCCGAGGCGATGATTCCCGTCGTGGGAACGCTGTCCAGAGAGCGCAATGTCAAAAGCTACATTTATGGGCGTTCGCTGGTAAATCAATCTGTCCTGGAAATCATGAAAAATCATCGGTGGGTCAGGCAGGTGGAAGGCAATGAACTGTCTGAGTTTGAAACATCTCCGGTACTCAGCGCGGTGAGCCAACTGGATTTGGGGCCTTGCCACCTAGACATCGGTAGGCTTGCAGTCGCCTATTACGACAAGGGTGCTGGGGAAGGTCTGTCAGTAGATGAATATGTGGCTCAGGAGCTCGCCTTTCTCGTGGGATCGACCCATCGACCTGTCGACAAACCGGTTGATGTGGTGCTCTATGGATTCGGTCGCATCGGCCGCTTGATGGCGCGAATTCTGATTGCCAAGACCGACGGTGGCGACAGCCTGCGTCTGCGCGCTGTGGTGGTGCGGCGTGGGCAGGCGGAGGACGATCTGGTGAAGCGCGCGAGTCTGTTGCGTCGGGATTCGGTCCACGGCGTGTTTCAGGGCACCATCAGGGTAGATGAGGAGCGGCATTCCTTTGTTGCCAATGGTAATGAGGTAAAGGTCATCTACGCTGATTCCCCCGAGGAGATTGACTACACGCAACATGGTATCGCCGACTGCATCATCGTAGACAATACAGGCGTCTGGCGCGATGAGGCAGGCCTCTCGCGACATCTGAAAGCAAAGGGGGTAGCCAAGGTTATTCTCACCGCGCCCGGGAAGGGCGACATCAAGAATATTGTGGCGGGTATAAACGATGCCCATATCGATGCCGATGACAGAATACTCTCGGCGGCGTCATGCACGACCAATGCGATCGTGCCGGCGCTCAAGGCCGTCGATGATGAGTTCGGGATCGCGGCTGGGCACGTCGAGACCGTTCATGCCTATACCAACGACCAAAATCTCACCGACAATTACCACAAAGCAGAGCGGCGGGGTCGCAGCGCGGCGCTGAATATGGTCATCACTGAGACCGGCGCCGCCAAAGCAGTCTCTAAAGTATTGCCGCAACTCGGCGGAAAGCTGACCGGAAACGCAATCAGAGTGCCCATACCCAATGTCTCCATGGCCATACTCTATCTCACGCTGGAGGGGGCCACCACGCGCGATGCGCTCAACGAATTCATGCGTGAGACGGCACTGCATTCGAGCATGAAGAAGCAGATTGACTACTCCAATTCGTCCGAGGTGGTGTCCAGCGACTTCGTTGGCTCTCGATCCGCGTGTGTCTTCGATGCGAAGGCCACGATAGTCAACGGCAACCAGGCGGTGCTGTATCTCTGGTATGACAACGAGTACGGTTACAGCTGTCAGGTGTACAGGGTTTTGGAGCGAATGGCCGGTATTCGCTACCAGACCTACCCGGCAAAAGGCCCCTATCCGCTATAGTAAGTAGCACTCGCGGTTGGGTTGGCCTTGATCGATCAAGTCGAATAGAATACGCGCGACCGAAATGAGCCCACTGGGCCGGCCCGAAAAGTGCCCAGGTCATCAGCACATGCACTACAGTCTGGGGGAAATTCCCCGAATACCTGAGTGTTCAGCGTCGTGTCTTTGAGGCACCTGAGGCGCTGCCGGGGTTGGTTTGTGCATGACCAACGTGGTGGTAATGCTAATGAGCATCGACATGATAAAAATCAAACGTGGCTTGGATATTCCTCTGGCGGGCGCGCCGGTTGGTGAGATCGACACATCCGTTCCCGTCAGGGCGGTGGCGCTGATCGGGCCTGACTATCACGGCATGAAACCCACGATGGCTGTGCAAGTAGGCGATGACGTCAAGCGCGGAGACGTTCTGTTTACCGACAAGAAATGTGAGGGCGTTCGTTACACCGCCCCCGCGGGCGGCCGGGTAGCGGCGATCAATCGCGGTGCGAGGCGGGCATTCCAGTCAATTGTTATCGAAATCGACGGTGATCAGTCGGCGACGTTTCAGCAGTACACCCCTGAGCAGGCCGATGCGCTGTCCGGCGACGCCATTAAATCCCAGCTGCTCGAGTCGGGGCAGTGGACTGCTTTGCGTGCGAGACCATTTGGTCGGGTTGCTGACCCGTCAACCGCCCCCGCCGGACTCTTCATTACTGCAATTGATACACACCCTCACGCTCCCGACCCCGCACAGGTGATTGCACGCGAGGCCGAGGCGTTTGTGTTGGGGCAGAAACTGCTCGCGTCGATGGTGTCGTGCCCGGTATACCTGTGCGCTGCTCCCAGGGCGGATATCCCGCAATGCGATCATCAGCGGGTAAGTCGACACGATTTTTCCGGTCCGCACCCCGCGGGCCTCGCTGGTACCCATATCCATTTTTTGATGGGTGCCTCCCTCAGCTGTATCGCTTGGACTATCGGCTATCAGGAGGTCATCGCCGTGGGCCGGTTGTTTCTCGACGGTGCACTGTGCACTGAAAGGGTCATCTCCCTTGCGGGTCCCTCGGTCACGCGCCCTCGATTAGTTCGCAGTCGAGTGGGTGCCGATTTGCAGGCACTGGTAGCGGGAGAGCAGGAGGGTGATGACGCGCGTCTGATCTCAGGCTCGGTGTTGGGCGGTCGAGGCGTGCACAGCGACACCGCTTACCTTGGACGTTACCACCAGCAGGTGTCGCTGTTACCTGAGGGGCGAGAGCGTGCCTTTATGGGATGGTTGTCACTAGGTTTGAAAAAGCATTCCGTGCTGGGGGTTTATCTATCAAGCCTTTTTGCTACTAAGCCCTTGAGAATGACCACCAACACAAACGGGTCTGAACGCGCAATGGTGCCCGTGGGCGCCTATGAGAGAGTAATGCCCCTGGACATTTTGCCGACGCAGTTGCTCCGTGCGCTATTGGTAGGGGACACCGAAACCGCGCAGGCGTTGGGTTGCCTCGAACTGGACGAGGAGGACATCGCTCTGTGCACCTACGTGTGTCCTGGCAAATACGAATACGGCGGCATTCTCAGGGATAACCTGACCCGCATTGAGAAGGAAGGCTGAGCTATGGGATTGCGACAACAATTGGATGCAATAGAGCCTCATTTCAAACCGGGTGGCCGCTTTGAAAGTTGGTATGCGCTGTATGAGGCCGTGGACACGATCTTATACTCCCCCGGCAGTGTGACGCGAGCCAATGCGCATGTGCGTGATGGCATTGATCTGAAGCGCATTATGATCACGGTGTGGCTGGCGACTTTCCCGGCAATATGCTACGGCATGCATAACCTCGGGCTGCAGGCCAACGAAGTATTAGCGGCCTCGGGTGGAGTGCTGGATGGGTGGCGGGGTGGTCTCGTGGCTGCCCTGGGTGGCCATGACCCCGCAAATGGCTGGCACAACATGCTCTATGGCATGGTGCATTTCCTGCCGCTGTACCTGGTGACCTTTGTGGTCGGGGGTTTTTGGGAGGTGCTCTTTGCGATGCGTCGCGGGCACGAGGTCAATGAAGGCTTTTTTGTCACCTCGATTCTGTTTACCTTGACGCTACCTCCCGACCTGCCATTGTGGCAGGCCGCAATGGGGATCAGCTTCGGCGTGGTCATCGGCAAGGAAGTATTTGGCGGCACCGGAAAGAATTTTCTCAACCCCGCGCTGACAGGTCGGGCCTTCCTTTATTTTGCCTATCCCGCGCAGATCTCAGGCGATGCTGTATGGACCGCAGTGGATGGTTATTCAGGCGCCACGCCGCTGGGGTTGGTAGCCGCGGAGGGCATGGCTGGGCTAACTGACGCGTACACATGGTGGGATGCGTTTGTGGGTGCCATTCCAGGTTCAATCGGTGAAACCTCCACCCTGATGATTATGATTGGTGGTGTTTTTCTGCTGGTCCAAGGCATCGCATCATGGCGAGTAGTGGCCGGCTGTTTTGCCGGCATGATCGCGTTTAGCCTGTTTCTTAATGCGGTGGGTTCGGATTCTAATTCTGCTTTCGCTATGCCTTGGCAGTGGCATATGGTGGTGGGTGGTTTTGCGTTCGGTGCGTTTTTCATGGCGACAGATCCAGTGTCCGCTGCCATGACCAACAGTGGGCGATGGGCATACGGGATCCTGATCGGAGTGATGTGCGTGATGATTCGCGTCCTCAATCCTGCCTTCCCCGAGGGCATGATGCTCGCCATATTGTTTGCGAACCTGTTTGCGCCGCTATTTGATCACTTTGCCGTGAGTGCGAACATCAAGAGGAGGGTGGCTCGTGTCAGCTAATGGAGAGGGACTGGGCCGGGTCGTCACTGTTGCGCTCGGACTATGCCTGGTGTGTTCTGTTGTGGTCTCAACCGCAGCAGTGCTACTGAAGCCCGCGCAGCAGGCAAACAAGACGCTGGACCTCAAGCGCAATATTCTGATGGCAGCGGGCCTGCTTGATACCAGCAAGTCGGTTGAGGAGCAGTTCGAGCAGGTGGAAACACGCATTGTCGATCTGGATCAGGGACGGTTTGTTGACGGAATAGACCCTGCTGCATTTGACCAGAGAGAGGCGGCAAAAGATCCGAACCAGTCGCGCGCGATTCCGACTGACAAGGATGTGGCTAAGTTGGTGCGGCGTGAGGACCAAGCTCTGGTATATCTGGTGCGAACGCAAGCCGGTGTCCTCGACAAGATCATCCTTCCCATTCGCGGCTATGGTTTGTGGTCGACGCTTTATGGCTTCATGGCACTCGAATCGGACGGCAATACCGTCGCTGGGCTGGGGTTCTACGAGCATGGTGAAACGCCCGGTCTGGGTGGAGAGGTTGATAATCCAAGATGGAAGTCTCTGTGGCCCGGAAAGCAGGTCTATCGGGATGATCAGCTGTCCATTCAGGTCTTGAAAGGGTCCGTGCCTGCCGCTTCGGACAACGCAAAGTGGCAGGTAGATGGTCTGTCAGGCGCCACCTTGACGACCAAAGGCGTCGATAATCTGGTGCGTTACTGGTTGGGAGATGAGGGGTTCAAGCCTTTGCTGGATAATCTGAGGCGGGGGGAAGTGTCATGAGTATGCAAGAAACGCTGACTGACCCGCTTTTCAAAAATAACCCCATCGCATTGCAGATTTTGGGCATCTGCTCAGCGCTCGCTGTGACGACCTCACTGAGAGTCACCGTGGTGATGTGTATTGCGCTCACGTTAGTGACGGCCTTTTCGAGCTTGTTTATTTCGAGTATTCGACAGTTCATCCCCTCCAGCATCCGTATCATCGTGCAAATGACGATTATTGCCTCGCTGGTGATTGTGGTGGACCAGGTGCTAAAGGCCGTTGCCTACGACATCTCAAAACAGCTGTCTGTATTTGTAGGACTCATCATCACCAATTGCATCGTCATGGGTAGGGCAGAGGCGTACGCCATGAAGAATCCGCCCATCCCCAGTTTTATCGATGGAATCGGTAACGGATTGGGCTACTCATTTGTATTGCTGGTTGTTGCAACGGTCCGGGAATTGTTTGGCACAGGGAAGCTGTTCGGGTTGGAAATTTTGCCGCTGGTGACAGAGGGTGGTTGGTATCAAGCCAATGGCCTGCTGTTACTGCCACCGAGCGCTTTCTTCCTGATCGGCTTGTTGATATGGGCGATTCGTTCAATCAACACGGAGCAGGTGGAGGAACCGGAATTCAAGATTGCCCACCATGATCCGGCTGAGGAGCGCGTCTGATGGAACACTATTTAAGCCTTTTTATCAGGGCGATTTTTATCGAGAACATGGCGTTGTCCTTTTTCCTGGGCATGTGCACGTTTCTTGCAGTATCCAAAAAGATACAAACCGCCGCTGGGCTGGGAGTGGCGGTCATTGTCGTGCTATCGATCACAGTTCCCGTCAATAACCTGATCTATCAAAACTTGCTTGCCGATGGTGCATTGGCCTGGATGGGCCTGCCGGATGTGGACCTCAGCTTTCTCGGGCTTTTAAGTTACATCGCGGTGATCGCTGCTCTGGTTCAGATCCTCGAGATGTTTCTGGATAAGTATGTCCCTGCTCTTTATGCGACGCTCGGTGTGTTTCTACCGTTGATTACTGTGAATTGTGCCATTCTCGGAGCGTCGCTCCTTATGGTGGAGAGAAGCCTCAATTTTGCTGAAAGCGCGGTGTACGGTGTGGGTGCCGGAGTAGGCTGGGCTTTGGCTATAGTGGCGCTGGCGGGAATCAGAGAGAAGCTGAAGTACAGCGACGTTCCCGATGGCCTGCAGGGTCTGGGCATCACGTTTATCACAGTGGGTTTAATGTCTTTGGGCTTTATGTCTTTTGGCGGAATTGATATCTAAAGTAGTCAGGACGGAAGGGGATAGCGGCCGAAATGGATACAACGATCGTATATGGCACCGGCATGTTTACCGCGATTATTCTCGCTCTGGTGTTGGTTATTCTGGCAGCCCGCAGCCGGCTGGTTGCTGGCGGCAACATCAGCATAGAGATTAACGGCGAGCGCACCATCGAAGTTCCGGCTGGGGGTAAGTTGCTGCAGACCCTCGCTGACGCCGATTTATTTCTGGCCAGCGCCTGTGGCGGGGGGGGTACCTGCGCGCAGTGTAAGTGTGTTGTGCAAGAGGGCGGCGGCGCCCTACTGCCTACTGAAGAGGCCCACTTCACACGACGGGAGGCCGGAGAAGGCTGGCGCTTGTCATGTCAGACGCCAGTAAAGCAGGATCTCAAGATTCAGGTTCCGGAGGAAGTGTTCGGTGTCAAACAGTGGGAATGCACGGTCCGATCGAACGAAAACGTGGCCACTTTTATCAAGGAGCTGGTGCTGGAGTTGCCGGCGGGCGAGAGCGTTGACTTTCGCGCCGGCGGTTATGTGCAGCTTGAGTGTCCTCCGCACGCTGTTAAGTACAGTGAGTTCGATGTGGAGGAGGAGTATCGGGGAGATTGGGAGCGGTTCGGCTTTTTCAATTTGGAGTCTTCTTGTCCGGACACGACGATAAGAGCCTACTCCATGGCCAACTACCCCGAGGAAAAGGGAATCGTGAAGTTCAATATACGAATCGCGACGGCGCCCCCCGGGAGTGATCAGGGTATTCCGCCGGGCATCATGTCGAGCTGGGCCTTTAACCTGAAACCAGGTGACAAAGTAAATGTGTATGGACCCTTTGGTGAGTTTTTCGCAAAGGAAACCCAGAACGAAATGGTGTTCATTGGTGGTGGGGCTGGCATGGCACCCATGCGTTCGCATCTTTTTGATCAGCTCAAGCGCTTGGACTCAAAGCGTAAGATCAGTTTTTGGTATGGAGCCCGCTCTCTGCGCGAAATGTTCTATGTAGAGGATTACGATGGGCTAGAGGCAGAGAATGAAAATTTTGAGTGGCATGTGGCGCTATCGGATCCGCAGCCCGAAGATAACTGGGATGGCCTGACGGGCTTCATCCACAACGTGCTCTACGAACAGTATCTTAAAGACCATCCGGCGCCTGAGGACTGCGAATATTACATGTGCGGTCCTCCCATGATGAACGCAGCGGTTATCAATTTGCTGCTTGATCTTGGTGTCGAGCGAGAAAATATCTTCCTGGATGACTTTGGTGGCTGATGCCTAGCGATCTGCTCAGGTTATGGAGGCCAGCCTTTGTGCTGGCCTTTTGTTGTCTGGTCGCGTGCGGCAACCCGGGCCGGCCTGTTCAGATGGGGGGCAGCGTTTTTGGCACCAGCTGGTCGCTCACCTACCTTGGCGCGCCAGATACCATTCGGCCTGAGCAAGTGCGAGGGGATATCGAAGCGGCATTTGCGCGGGTGAACAAGAGCATGAATCACTATGACGAGACGAGTCTTATCAGCGCGTTTAATGCGGCACCCGCTGGCGTTGTGTTTGAGGTGGATTGGGATTTCACCTACGTATTGAAGGCTGCGCTGACTCTCAGCGGTGTCACGGCGGGGGCATACGATGTGACGGTGAGCCCATTGTCGGATCTGTGGGGGTTTGGACCAGATGGTCCTCGCCGATTTCCAGAGTCACAGGAAGTCGAGCAGGCCATGGCCAAAGTGGGTCTGAGGCATCTGGAGTGGCAGCCCAGCACGCGCAGCTTGGAGAAGCGCGTGCCCGATGTTGCGCTCGATTTTTCCTCGCTCGCTAAAGGATATGCCGTAGACATGGCAGCCGATGCGCTTGATGACCTCGGAGTAGCCGATTTTATGCTTGAGGTGGGGGGCGAGGTAAGGGTTCAAGGCAACAGCCCCCGGGGAGACGCGTGGCGAATTGCTATCGAGCGACCGGAGCACGGGGTGCGTGGTGGCATTCAGGCGGCGCTGACAGTGTCGGAAGCCGCCATTGCAACGTCCGGCGACTACCGTAACTTTTTCGAGCATAATGGGCAGCGCTACTCTCATCTTATCGACCCCCGCAGTGGCTACCCAGTACAGCACGATGTGGTGTCCGTGACAGTTGTGCATGGCTCTGCGATGATGGCGGACGCGTGGGCGACGGCGCTGACAGTTGTCGGCTCGTCGGAGGCTATGGCCCTTGCTGAATCGCGTGGGCTGGCGGTCTATCTGCTAAAACGTTCGGGTGAAGATGTGGCCGTTTTGAGGAGCCCTGCGATGAAGCAGTGGCTGGAAGAGAACGCAGAACCTTAGGCTGAGGCGCTGGGAATAGATGATGACGTTTGTACTCGCACTGGTTATTTTTATGCTTATCATGGCGGTGATGGCGGTGGGCGTTATGTTCGGGCGGCCACCTATCAAGGGCTCATGCGGTGGACTGGGCGCCATAGGAATTGATCAAGAATGTGAAATTTGCGGCGGCAATCCCCAGCGCTGCGAAAGCAACGTCACGCTAGAGCCCGGACGCGAGTACGATCCGGGTGTTCCCCGCCACTGACAGGCAGTCGGCGATCACAGCGGGCAGGGTCCCACTCGCCAAGGATAGGTTTTGTTTATGCCGCTTTCTTGGGATTTGATTCTTCGCTTCACGTTCGGTGGTGGCCAGCGAGGGTTTACCAGGGTGGTGGCGCTCGCCTCTTTGCTTGGCATGATGCTGGGCGTCGCCGCCTTGATTCTGGTGCTATCTGTGATGAATGGATTTGCTGCTGAGCTGCAGCAGCGGCTGTTCTCGGTCACGCCCGACCTCCTTTTGGAGCCCGATCTGAGCACCGAGGCTTCGCTGAAAGAATGGTCCATGAGATTACAATCCTACCCAGATGTCATGGCGTCGTCCGTGTTCCAGCAGAGCACAGTGTTACTGCAGTTCGGTTCGCGCAGCCGCGGCGTGAAAATGGTCGGGATGGACGCGGCTGGGCTTAATGAGGTGATCGATTTGCCCGGCCACATGATTGCTGGGGACCTCAGTGTGCTGTCGCGCGATTCATTTACGGTGGTACTGGGTGTGGACGTCGCGAGACTTTTAGGTGTTGGAGTGGGTGATGAGGTCACCGTTGTATTGCCCCGTTTGACAGCGACGCCTCTTGGCGTATTTCCCAAGTCGAGAGCGCTGCGGGTCGTTGGTTTATTTGAGGTGGGCGCCCAACCGGACGCAAACGTTGCCTATGTGGCGGCTGACAGCAGTGTACGCCTGATGGGCCCCAAGGCGAAACGAGGCGTGCAGGCGAGGCTTGTTGACAGAACGCGCGTAAATGATCTGACAGAGAAACTGACTGCGCTGAACGACTCATCGGTAAAGCTGACTGACTGGCGTGAATCGCAGGGGTCGCTCTTTGCCGCGATTAAAATGGAAAAACTGACTGTCGCCATGCTGCTCGCATCAGTGATTTTGGTGGCTGCCTTCAATTTGGTGTCCATGTTGACGATGTCGGTCACGGAGAAGCGAGGCGATATTGCCATTCTGCAGGTGCTGGGCCTTTCACCGATGAAGTTATTGGTTATTTTTCTGGGCCACGGCGTATTGTTGGCGTTATTGGGTATTTCTGCGGGCACCTTGCTGGGAGTGGCGCTGGCTGTTTGGATATCTGAGCTGTCACTGTGGCTCGAGCGGGCTTTGGGTTGGGTATTGTTCGATCCTGCCGTGTATTACATAGCAGGCTTGCCTAGCCAACTCATGTTGCGTGACGTGATCATGGTCGTTGTCGGCGCAATGATATTGAGCATGATGGCAAGCTTGTATCCAGCGTGGAGGGCCGCGAAGGTGCCGCCGGCGGAGGCGTTGAATTATGTCTGATCCACCTGTGTTGTCCGCAAAATCCCTCTGTAAGCACTACATGGATGGGCGTCACTCTGTCGAGGTGCTGGTAGATCTCGATATGTTGGTCAGTCGAGCAGACTGGGTGGCTGTTGTTGGCGCCTCGGGCTCTGGCAAATCTACGTTGCTCAATCTATTGGGGGGACTCGACGTCCCCACATCGGGAGCGGTATCGGTATCGGGGCGGCTGATTTCTGATATGTCCGATATTGAGCGGAGCCGGTGGCGAAACCAGCGACTCGGGTTTGTATTTCAAATGCATCATCTGTTGCCCGAGTTTTCCGCGTTGGAGAGTGTTGCCATGCCGGCGCGCATGGGGGGGGCTTCACGACGGGTTGCCGAGCGGCAGGCTCGCGAGTTGTTAGGGGAGCTGGGAATGGCGAATCGTCTGGATCATCGCCCAGCCGCACTCTCAGGTGGTGAGCGGCAACGCGTGGCGATTGCCAGGGCGCTGGTTAATGAACCCGCCTGCGTTTTGATGGATGAGCCAACCGGTAACCTGGACCCAGCGACGGCAGATCAGGTGCTTGCGACGATGGAGTCGCTACGTGCACGCGATACGGCGTTCGTGGTGGTAACCCATGACCCGAGTATCGCTGCACGCATGGACAGACGGCTCACGCTATCAGCGGGTCGGTTGGAGGATCTCTGATGCCGTGGCTGCTCTGCCTCAATATTGCCTTGAGACAGACGCTGGACCCCGGCCCCGGGCTGTCCACTTTTCTGTCGCGGGTTTCGATAGTAGGCATGGCGCTCGCCATAGCGCTGCTGCTGACTGTGCAATCGGTGATGAATGGCTTCGACAGGGAGATGCGGGAACGCATTCTGTCGCTGGTTCCGCATGTTCAGGTGTCTGGCTCGAGCACTGCAGAAGCATGGGCGGAATTATCCGAGGTCGTGGGAAGTGATCCAGACGTTGCGCGCGTCAGTCGTTTTGCCACCACGGATGCGTTATTGATGAGAGGGCAGTCTGTCGCTGCAACGAGACTGACAGCCATCGATCGTTCAGCGCTGCAGCCTTATCTCGCCTTACTCAGCCCCTCCCTCGAGGCATTGACGCCAGACGGGCTGATATTGGGACGCGCATTGGCATCGAGGCTTGGGCTGGTAGTGGGTGATCGCGTGACGTTTATTCTGACTGCCGAGGGTGGGTTTCGGTATCAGCCTGTCTCCGTGACGCTGCAAGCGGTGCTGGACTCGGGAACAGAGCTGGATGAGGGCTTGGCGTTGGTGCATCGAGAAGTATTTGTTGCGAGCGCCTACGCGATACGCAGGGCAGAGGGCTTATCGATTCAGCTAGAAGATGTATTTAGCTCGGCGCAGTGGCGGTGGAATCTGACGCAACTGGTACCCGCTTCGTTCCGGGTTACTGACTGGCGCGCGACTCACGGCAACCTGTATTCGGCAATCCAGCTCTCGAGAGACTTGATTAGTCTCATACTGCTTGTGGTTATTTTCGTTGCGGCCTTCAATATCGTCTCTTCCCTAATGTTGGTCGTCACCGATCGGCGAAAAGTTGTGGCAATGCTGGTGGCCATGGGTGCTCGCTCCAGAGACGTCATGTCAATATTTTTCATCCAGGGTGCGGTGATTGGTGTGGTCGGTGTGGCAGCCGGCACGTTACTGGGCTACGTGATGGCCTGCTGGGTGCCAGAGGCTGCGTTGCTGCTGGAGCAGTGGTTGGAGTATCCGTTACTGCAGACAGATGTGTATCCGCTGTCATTTGTTCCGGTGGATATTCGTTGGCAGGATTTTGCCTCAACTGGGGCCATCGCGATGGCGTTATCTGTGTTGGCAGCAACACTGCCTGCTATGCGAGCGTCTTCGCTTCCGCTTGCAGAAACCCTGTCTCATTGAAGGCGTCGGCGTTCTCGCGCCCGCCACTGTTGCCGGATTGCATTGCGCCACAGGGTGTCCACCAGTAGGTAGCCGAGAATGGCGGACAACACTCCCAAGATCTGTGAGCCAACCACTAAGGGGACCCAGATCTCATCCAGACTTTGGGTAAACCATGTCCACGACGCCTCAAATTCCACTTCCATGGGTGGTCTTCCCATACACCACGCGCCTAGCTTGTAGGCACCGTAAAAAATGGCGGGCATGGTGAGGGGGTTGGTGATGAAAATCAAAGCGAAACTGATGGGCAGGTTGGCGGTGAAAATAATGGCCAGCGCGACAGAGATAAACATTTGCCCCGGTATGGGAAGCATTGCGCAATAGAGCCCGATAGCGAAGGCCTTGGCGGTACTCTGACGGCTCAACTGCCACAGTCTGCTCTCCTCCGCCCATGCACCGAAAATCCGAAGAGAGCGGTGTTGCCGCAGTCTGCTCGGTGCTGGGATCCATTGTCTGAGTCGTTTCTTTAACATGTGCGCCGCTGGCCGCAAGCGACCTGTTAGAGAAGACCATCATAGTCTTTGTCGACCAAATTTAACCACTGAAGTGGAGGTCAAGGAAGTAGGCCGATTGACTGCAGTGCATTATTACCCGCAGTTGAGCAGTGATCATCCAGAGCGAGCCTCTTCCCAGGGCCATTGCTGTCAGGCAGATCAGAGACCAGGATTTGATGAGCCTCATAGCGGGCTTGGTTGTTAGCCTATGGTTGCCTGCTCCGCACTGGGGTTTGCTGTTACTGGCCGCCGTGCCGAGGATACTGAGGTCAAGGTGGGTGCCTCTTGCCGCCATAGTGTGGGGCTGTATCTGGGGGAGTATCAGCGGCATGCTCTGGCTTGATTCGCGCCTGCCTGATGCGTGTTTCGGGCGTACGGTTAACGTAACCGGGCGTGTGACAACGCTGCCGAAGAGAGAATGGACTGACCGCGGGCATTGGCGGGTCAGTGCTTCACTCAAGGTGCACCAAATTGATTCGCCAGAATGCCGTGGCCCGGACCGTCTTGTCATTAGGCAATACCTGGAGACTAACGAGCTGGAGCAGGCCCTCGCTTACGGCCGGGTTATCTCCGGCGCTGTTCGTCTCAAGCCTTTGCCGAGTCAGTTAAACCCCGGTGTGTTGCCAGACCAGGCTCGATCGGTGAGTCGGAGTTTGGACGCAGTAGCCACGGTTGTCGGACCGTTGGTCATGATCGCCGACCGAGGCCCCGTCAGCAAATATCGGACCCGGTTTCTCAATGACTGGTCCACTCAAGCTGGTCAGGGGTGGTTGGTGATGAGGGCACTGCTGTTCGGTGATACTCGAGGCATTGATCAAGCTCTCTGGCAAGATCTGCGGTATCTGGGGATCGTTCACGTGCTGGTGATCAGTGGCCTGCATATTGCCCTGCTGGGAAGCTTGATCCACTTGATCACACAGTTACCGCGTCGATTCTTTCGGGTCTCCGGAGACCGGGGCGTCAGCCGTATATCAGCTTTAACCGTCATCAGTGTGACGGGCCTTTACGTTTTGCTGACGGGAGCATCACTGCCAACGCAGCGCGCTTATCTGATGCTGCTGGCGACTCAAATACCCTCGTTATGCGGATGGGCAGCATCGCCGCGTCGATCTCTGCTACTTGCATTGCTTGTGCTTGCAATGTGGGACCCCATGGTCCTTCTGGGCAGTAGCTTCTGGCTCAGCGCCTCTGCGACCTGGCTGTTGGTGAGTCATTCAAACTTGTCCGGCGATCCGCTCTCGCTGCTCAGGACACAATTTTTGTTGGTTGTCTTGATGGCGCCCCTGTCGCTGTTTTGGTTTGGGGAGGCCAGTTGGCTTGGCATTCCCGTGAACCTGTTGGCGGTGCCGGTTGTGACCCTCTTCATGGTGCCAATGGGTCTTGTGGGCGTGGCTACTGCAGACCTTGCTCCCGCGATGTCGGAGCTTACGCTGATGCTCAGTGCGGCAGCCTGGGAGCGGCTGATGGTTCCACTGCAGATGCTACTGGATTGCTGCCAGCCGATCGCAATTGTTGTCGTGCCATTAGATGGCATTGGCTTGATGTTTGGGCTGGCGGCGATTATGTGCTGGCACGTTGCCAGGATGTATTCCCTCGCCTCGCTTTGCTTGATTGTGGTCTTACAGATGCTGCCGCGCGCGCCAGCACACGTTATTTCGATGACGGTGCTGGATGTAGGACAGGGCCTGTCACTTGTCGCAGAAGCAGCGGGTAGGGTGTTGCTCTATGACACGGGCGATGGTGTCCCCGGCAGATTTACTCAGGCTGAAAAAACGGTGCTGCCACATTTGCTTAGTCGCGGTATCAAAAAACTGGATATGCTGGTGATTAGCCATGCAGATCGTGATCACAGCGGGGGTGCTCGTGCGATCCGCGAGCGGTTGCCGGTGGACCGGCACATCGGCTTCGGTGGAGAGGGATGTCGTAATGGCGAGCGCTGGAGATGGGGAGAGCTCGAGATTTTGGTGCTCAATGGTCCGGGCTCTGCGCAGGAAGATGCCAACGATCAATCCTGCGGTCTGTTGCTTGTGGCGGGTAGCCATCGGATTTTGGTAATGGGTGACATCTCCAGTCGCAGGGAGCGCCACTGGGTTCGTTACTGGCGTGAGACGCTCTCGGCGACGGTTTTAGTAGTTGCACACCATGGCAGTCGCTCATCAAGCAGTCACACCCTATTGAAATGGGTCAGACCGGGCTGGTCTGTGATCAGTGCGGGGCGGGCAAATCGCTTTGGGCACCCCCATCCCGAGGTGTTATCCAGACTGTCCTCGGCGTGGCGATCTTCGGTGCTGACCACGGCAGAGCGCGGCGCTATAACGATCAGATTGTCGCCAGAACACAGGGCAGGTGTCTTGACGCAGCGAGATGAGTGGTCCCCATATTGGCTGAAATTGCCGTAAATACCTGCCAAAACGCTTTCTGTGGCTCACTGGGGTAGGCCGGTATACTTTATCGTCCCGAGTAACATTCGGTAGGCTGACAGTCGGCCGGCCGCGTTTCGGCACTTCTATCTCAGCCTGGGGAAGATTGTCGCCACTGAGCTGATTCTCAAGTACAGGGGTAAAAGTGAAAGCAGAGCAGAGCAAACAAAGTGACTGGGTGTTGTATTCCCGTCTGCTCGGATATGTATCTGTCTACGCCGGTGCCTTCCTGCTGAGCTTTTTCGGCTTCATTGTCTATTCAATCTCCAATGTCCTGCTCGCCGATCTCACCCAGTTTTTACTCGATTCACTTGGCGAGGCATCGCAGATCGGTATCGGGTTTGTGGCGCGGACTGCGCATTGGTTTTGGCCGCCAGGCGATATGGACCCTGTGCACTATGCGCGGATGGCGGTGCCTGCGGCGGCGATCGTACTGGCACTGATCCGCGCAAGTGGTTATTTTTTCGGTAACTACTTTATGAATATTGTTGCACGTGGCGTTGTTCATCGATTGCGCACGCAGGTGTTTGATGTGTTGATACGCGTGCCCAAGCCCGCTATCGACGCTTATACGCATGGTGAGCTGGTGTCCAAACTCACTTTTAACGTCGAACAAGTCAGTGGTGCCTCCTCCGAAGCCCTTAAAACGATCTTGCGCGATGGGCTGACAGTACTGGCATTGATCAGCTACATGCTGTACCTCAATTGGAAATTGACGCTGGTGTTCTTCGCGATTGCGCCGGCGATCGCGGTGGTTGTTTTGGTCGTTGGGCGGCACTTTCGTCGTTATTCAAAGCGCATTCAGGAATCGATGGGAGAGGTAACGCAACTCAGTAACGAAAGTGTTGCAGCGTTTGACGAAATTCGTATGTTTGCCGCTGCAGCACAGCAAAGCGAGCGGTTCCATGCGGCGAGTCAGTTCAATCGAGTGCAAAGTCTGAAGCTTGCGTTTGTGCAGGCCGTGTCGACACCTGTCGCACAGGTTCTGCTGTCGGTAGCCCTAGCGGTTTTATTTTGGTTCGCCCTTGATCCAGACATTCTGGCTGGGTTTACGGCCGGGTCGCTTGTGGCTTTTATCGCTGCTGCTACCCAGCTTGGGAAGCCTATTCGCACACTGACGAACGTTCAGAGCGTGGTGCAGCGCGGATTGGCGGCGGCGGAAGACCTTTTTCAGCAGATCGATACCCCGCTTGAAACTGATAACGGACGGGTTTCGATAGAGCGTGCGAAAGGCGCGATTTCTTTTCAGCACGTTAGTTTTTCCTATCCCGGCGACAACCACAGGGTGCTCAGCGATCTGAGTCTTGAGATCCCCGCCGGTAGCATGGTGGCATTTGTGGGCCGATCAGGGGCAGGTAAAACGACTTTGATGCAGCTTTTGTGCCGCTTTTACGCGCCCGATAATGGGCAGATTTGCTTGGATGAGCAGCCCATTGAAAACTTCCGTCTGTCTGAATATCGCCACCAGCTTGCCATAGTGGCGCAGCAGGTCGTGTTATTCAGCGATACTGTCAGGGCGAATGTGATATTTGGACAGCACGACAGTCGTGATGATGAGGCCGTCTATGCGGCACTTGAGGCGGCTCAGGCGGCGTCCTTTGTAAGTGAGTTACCCCGGGGCATTGATACGCGCCTGGGTGATGGTGGAGGGGGGTTGTCAGGGGGGCAGCGCCAGCGCCTCGCAATAGCCAGGGCGGTGCTGAAAAATGCACCCGTTTTGATACTGGACGAGGCGACTTCTGCACTGGATACCGAGTCCGAGGCTGCTATTCAGGCATCGCTTGAGGCAGCCTCGGCAGGACGCACGACTTTGGTTATTGCGCATCGGCTGTCAACCGTGGAGCGGGCTGATTTAATCGTGGTCATGGATAAGGGGCGCATAGTGGCTCAAGGGACTCATCAGTCCCTGATTGGAGAACCCGGCCTGTATGCCACCCTCTATCAGCAGGGATTCAGCCCCTCATGACCACATTGCGCGGGTTGCTAGAGCGCGCTTTGACCCACATCTGGTACGAGCGCAGTGTCGTGTCCCTGGGGCTGCTGCCGCTGTCTTTGATCGTGCACATGGTCATCAAGCGACGGCGGCGTAAAGCCTTGCCCAAGGGCGTCACGCCGGAGGGAGTCAAGGTCATCATCGTGGGCGGGTTGACGGTTGGTGGAACAGGCAAAACGCCGATTCTCATTGCCTTGGGGTCTTGGTTGCAGAGTCGCGGTCTGCGCGTTGGCGTTTTAAGTCGAGGTTACCGCAGCGACGTGGGCGATATCCCGACAACGGTTTTAGAGACCCATGATGCGAGACAAGTGGGCGATGAGCCGCTATTGATCCGGCGGTCTCTGGGCGCGCCCGTGGTGGTCTGTCGGGATCGACGGCGTGCGCTCGATGCTTTAATTGAGCAGGAACCCATCGATGTCGTTTTGTCTGACGATGGTCTTCAGCACTATTCCTTACCGCGTGACATGGAGATCATCGTGTTGGATGCCGATCGGGGCTTGGGGAACGGTAGGTTGATCCCGGCAGGGCCCCTGCGCGAGCCTGCTTCTCGTCTCGAATCGGTGGACTGGGTTCTGATACGCAACAGTGGCGATCCCGACCGCGCATTTTCTTACACTATCAGCGGTGTCCGAGAGTGGGTTTCGGGGCGTTACCTCGCATGGTCTGATTGTCTCGATGAATGGCGTCAGCAATCGGTGACTGCGATGACCGGCCTCGGCCAACCCCGGCAATTCTTCGATATGTTGACAAAGGAGGGGCTGTCAGTCGCGGAGGTGGCCTTGCCAGACCACGAGCGGATCACTGTGAGGAGGCTGGAGCGTGTGCCGACGGATATTGTGGTCGTCACGCGCAAAGACGCGGTCAAGTTGGACTGCACCACACATTCGCCAATAGAGGGGCGTCTGTGGGTAGTGGAAATCGAGGCCGTATTGCCTGCATCATTGCTTTCAACGTTGGAATCAGTGTTCTTATCGAGAGCGTAGAGTAGATGTCAGAGATGTTTCATATTGTTATCCCCGCCCGTTACGCCTCGACCCGTCTGCCCGGTAAAGCACTCCGGCCTATTGGTGATAAGCCGATGGTGGCATGGGTATGGGAGAGGGCGATGCAGGCGGGTGCGGATAGGGTACTGATCGCTACAGACCATGAGCGAATCGCTGACGAGATGACAGCGCGAGGGGCGGACGTCGTGATGACTGACCCCGAGCATGCCTCAGGCACGGATCGTCTGGCTGAGGTGGCTGACAAGCTGGCTCTTCGGGCGGATCAGATCGTTGTGAACCTTCAGGGAGACGAGCCGTTAATGCCCGTGGCGAATATTCAGCACGTGGCAGCAATGCTTTCTGAGCGACCCGGTGCGGATATGGCGACACTCATGGAGCCGCTGGATCATGCGCATGCTCAACTGCCCTCGGTAGTGAAGGTGGTTGCCAGCAACAGTGGTCGGGCGATGTATTTTTCCCGATCACCCATTCCAGCTCAACGCGACAACAGTCCTCCGGCACCCATGTGCCGTCACGTTGGGCTTTACGCATATCGCGCAGGCTTTCTAGCGCAGTTTGTGTCGTGGGAACCTAGCCAGATAGAAGCCAGTGAGTCGCTGGAGCAACTTAGGGCGCTGGCTTATGACGCACACATACAGATTGATCTTGCTCCCGAGCCGGTGCCTGCGGGAGTCGATACCGAGGAAGATTTGGCGGCGATCAGGCGGTTGCTCGCCGCAGGCAGTTAAGGCGATGACAAAAAATGTGAGCATGAGGACGCTGAATACGCTGGCTCTTGAGGCCGTAGCGGAAGAGCTTATTCATGTCACCGCTATGGATCAGTTCGAGAAGTTTTTGCCAGAGATGAGCCAGAGACCGATCGAAATACTTGGCGGTGGCAGCAACGTCATTCTGGAGCGTACGGTGCCGGGCCTGGTGTTGGTCATCGCACTCAAGGGTCGTACGCTATGTGCTGATGATGGCCGTCGAGCCGTTCTGCGGATAGGTGCTGGAGAAAATTGGCATGACTTAGTTGTGTGGTGTCATCACCAGGGTTTGCATGGCCTGGCCAATTTAGCCTTGATCCCCGGATCGGTGGGTGCAGCGCCTATCCAGAATATCGGCGCTTATGGTGTCGAGGTGGCGGATAGGATCCGTCGAGTGCACGTGGTAGATCGGTGGACAGGGGAACGCACCGTGCTGTCATCCGGAGACTGTGATTTTGGCTACCGTGACAGTCTGTTCAAACGGCCGGAGGGCGCCAAGTGGATCATCACGCAGGTTGAGCTCGAACTGGACCGGGAGGCACCGGTCGAGGCAAGTTACCCGTTGTTGAGCCAGCGACTTGCCGACGCTGAGTTAACCCACGACGCGGTGCTGGCTGCGGTCATATCGATAAGACGAGAGCGCTTGCCCGACCCCATCGTCACGCCCAATGTGGGCAGTTTTTTCAAGAATCCGATCGTCTCCGGCCACGAGTGCGACGTTTTGCGTCAACAGGCACCCGAGGTGCCCGCATTTCCGATGCCGGGCGGTGCGTTCAAAATCCCGGCCGCCTGGCTGATTGATCAGTTGGGGTGGCGTGGAGTAGAGCGGCGGGGCGTGAAAGTTTCTGAAGACCACGCCCTGGTCTTAGTCGGGGCGGGTGCGCTAACGGCCGAGCCTTGGCTCGCGCTGGCCGGCGAGATTGCGGCAAGCGTTGCGGACCGGTTCGGTGTGAATCTGCAACTAGAGCCCCGGGTGCTGGGTGCACCCGCGAAGGTTGGTTGAGCGTGGCTGGTTTTGATTCAGGGCCTTTTCTTGCCCAGTTGACGACCAGGCCGGGCGTTTACCAAATGTTCGACGAGGCGGGGGGGTTGCTCTATGTGGGTAAAGCCAAAAACCTCAAAAACCGCGTGACCAGCTACTTTAGAGCATCGGGTTTGTCTGCCAAAACGATGGCGCTGGTAGGGCGTATCGCCAACATCGAAGTAACGGTCACTACGACCGAAAGAGACGCTTTGCTGCTGGAGCATAACCTCATTAAGCAGTATCGCCCTGCTTTTAATATCTTGCTGAAGGACGATAAGTCGTATCCCTATATCTACCTTTCCGCTGAGGACCGATGGCCGCGGCTGAGCTTTCATCGGGGTACCAAGCGCAAAAAAGGGACTTATTTTGGCCCCTACCCGAGTTCTGGAGCCGTCCGGTCCACCCTTCACCTGATGCAAAAGATTTTCAAGGTCAGGCAATGTCGCGATAGTTATTTTCGAAATCGTTCCAGGCCCTGCCTGCAATATCAAATTGACCGCTGCTCCGGGCCTTGTGTTGGGTTGGTCTCTGATGAGGATTATCAGACTCAGGTGGAGAAGTCAGTGCTGTTTCTTAGCGGGCAGTCACAAGACCTCCTCAACCGACTCGCGGATGAAATGGAAGGCGCTGCGGCTGAACTGGCCTACGAGAAAGCGGCAGAGATACGTAATCAGATCACACAGTTGCAGGATATTCAGGCGACGCAGCATATCGAGGGGGCTCGCGGTGATCTCGATTTGATGGCGGTATTTACCGAGCACGGACATGCCTGCGTTCAAGTGCTGTTCGTGCGTGAGGCACGGATGCTCGGCAGTCGAAGCTATTACCCCCACATCCGACTCGATGAGCCACCGGAGGCAATTTTAGAGGCGTTTGTTCCACAGTTTTATCTGTCGGGGCAGCAGCAGATTCCGCAGGAGATTGTCGTCAGCCACGCGCTGGATGATCCCGCGCTGCTGGAAGAGACTTTGGGTGCTGAGTCGGGCCGTAAGGTGCTGATCAAGGACCGGGTGAGGGACGCGCGGGCCCGCTGGCTCCAGATCGCTGCGCAGAATGCTCAGAATAATCTGCGTTCATTTCTCGCGGGCAAGCAAACGATGGCGGGCCGTCTTGAATCTCTGCGCCGTGCGCTGGATCTTGAGCAGCTTCCGGCCCGCATGGAATGCTTTGATATTAGCCACAGCTCTGGCGAAGCGACGATGGCCTCCTGCGTTGTGTTTGATGGCAACGGCGCGCGCAAAGCAGATTATCGAAAGTTCAATATTAAGAACATCTCGGCGGGCGACGATTACGCCGCCATGCAGCAGGCCCTGGAGCGTCGGTACCGGCGCCTTGCCAATGGCGAGGGCCAGCTGCCGGATATTCTATTTATCGATGGGGGCAAGGGGCAGGTGGCCCAAGCGCGACAAGTGCTGGCGACCTACGACATTACCAGCGTCAAAGTGGTGGGTGTGGCAAAGGGGGCAACTCGTAAGGCCGGATTTGAGACGTTGATAGACGCGGACACCGGAGCGGAGATGCGGCTGCGTGGGGATCATCCCGGTCTTCATCTGATACAGCAAATTCGGGACGAAGCGCACCGCTTCGCTATTAGTGGGCATCGTGGACAGCGCGCAAAAGCCCGCAAGCAATCACTGTTGGAGACGATCCCAGGCGTTGGCGCCAAGCGTCGGCGCGAGCTTTTGCGCCACTTTGGAAGTGCCAAAGGCGTGGGAAATGCCAGTGTTGAGGAGTTGGCCAAAATAAAGGGCATCAGTGCGGCGATAGCCCGCACGATTTACGACCACTTGCATTGCGTTCACGATTGAACCCACAGAACAGGTGGCTTGTGTCAGAATCAAGCGCCGAGACAGGGAGTTTGTTTTGCCTTTAAACCTGCCCAATCTGCTGACTGCTCTGAGAGTGCTGGCGATTCCGCTTATGGTGGTCTGCTATTACTTACCACAGCCCATTTCCACCGTGGGCGCCGCTGTGGTGTTTATCATTGCCGCGGTAACCGACTGGTTCGACGGGTGGGTAGCCCGCCGGATGGGGCAGACTTCGCAGTTTGGTGCCTTTCTTGATCCGGTGGCTGACAAGCTGCTGGTATCGGTTGCACTGATTCTGTTGCTGCACCGCATGGATAACGTATTCATCACCCTGGCCGCGATGGTGGTAATCGGGCGGGAAATTGTGGTCAGTGCCCTGAGGGAGTGGATGGCACAACTGGGCAAGCGTGCATCGGTTGCGGTCAGCGGCATGGCCAAGGTCAAGACGGGCGTCCAGATGACAGCCATTCCCATCTTGCTGTGGTATCCATCGGAGCCTGCGGGGGAAACCTTGCGCCTGCTCGGGCTATTTTTGCTGGCGCTCGCGGTGGTGCTGACTTTGTGGTCGATGGTGCTATATTTTCGCGCTTTCCTTGCCAGCCTAGACGACGCGCCGGCCTCCACAGACAGTTGACGCCGCCTCGCTCGGGTCTACAATGATGAGGGTCGCGGGAATAGCTCAGTTGGTAGAGCGCAACCTTGCCAAGGTTGAGGTCGCGAGTTCGAACCTCGTTTCCCGCTCCATTTAAATTTTTCGAGTTTGCTGCTGCTTCCCGGCCTGATCAGGGCAGAGCGAGCTCGGTTGAGTATTTGATTTCCTCCATGGAAAGTAGCGCGGTGACTTTGAATATTTTCACCTCTGCAATCAGGCTCTGATAGAAGCTGTCGTAGGCCTTGGCGTCTGCGACACGCACCTTCAACAAGTAGTCGACTTCGCCGGCCAACCGATGCGCCTCCATTACTTCGGGCCGTGCGCGTACCACGTCTAAAAATCGCTGCTGCCAAGCGGCGTCGTGTTCGCTGGTTTGAACCAGAATGAAAAAACACGCGCTCAACCCCAGTGCCTCGGGGTCACACAGTGCAACCTCGCTTCGGATGACACCTCGTTGCTTCAATTTTTTAATGCGATTCCAAATTGGGGTTTTGGTAGATCCGGTGCGTTTGGCCAGTTCATCCAGCGATAACGAGTTATCTCGTTGGAGGAGGGTGATCAGTGTTTTGTCTGTGAAATCCATCGCTGTCATCTATTTGCACGCTTAATCGAGACAATATCCCAATTTTACTCGAACATACAGAATATATTTCTGTATAATAGGTTATAAAGCAATAATTTAAGAATATTGTTTTTTTTAGCGCCGTGGCTGTAAAGTACTAAGCCTATGGAGTACTTACCTGTATTTGTCGCCACTCAAGGGCGCCGTGTTGTGGTGGTGGGCGAAGGACAGCTTGCTGAAGCCAAATGCCGCGCGGTGCTCAAATCCAGCGCTCAAGTGACGCTCATTAGCGAGGCGCCGACGTTAGCGATGCGCGCTTGGTCGGCTGAAGGGCAACTTGCGTTGCACACGCGATCTTGTCGGGCGAGCGACCTTGAGGGCGCGAGACTGGTTTACGCGGCCTCCCAAGACGAGGTGACTAACAGACGAGTTGCAGAGTGGGCTCGGCAGGCGGGCGCCTGGGTCAATGTGCTCGACGAGCCCGATCAGTGCGATTTCATCACTCCCGCCGTGGTCGATCGCGACCCGGTTGTTGTTGCCATCGGTACCGAAGGTGCAGCACCCGTATTGGCGCGGCAAATCAAGGCGGATGTCGAGGCTATGTTGCCTCAGAATTTGGGAGGCCTCGCGCTTGCAGCTGGGCGCTTCCGAAAGCGGGTGGGGGAAGCACTCTTGCGCGGTCGGCCCCGCCGACAGTTCTGGAGGGCGTTCTTCAGGGGTGAACTGCCAGATGCAGCGATGTCGGAGAACGATCTTGGGGATTATCTTGAGTCGCTTCTTTTGGAGCACGAGCAACTGTCGGCACCAGAGGGGCGGATTGCATTTGTAGGGGCCGGCCCCGGTGATGCGGAATTACTGACGATGAAGGCTCGACGTCTGATCCACGAGGCCGACGTGGTCGTTTACGACCGGTTGGTAAGCAATGATATTTTGGAGCTGGCACGCAGAGAGGCCAAATTCATCAGTGTTGGCAAGAAAGGTTTCGGTCTGGCTGTCAGTCAACAGGACATCAATGCCCACTTGGTAAAAGAAGCTTTGCAAGGTTCGCTGGTGGTGCGCCTTAAGGGTGGCGATGCTTGTATGTTTGGGAGGCTGGATGAAGAGTTGGAGGCGGCAGCGGCCGCTGGCATCGGTTCTGAAGTGGTGTCCGGTATTACCGCAGCGTCAGCCGCTGCGGCCACACTGCAGGTATCTCTAACACGCAGAAATAGGAATTCCAGTATTACCTTCCTGACCGCGCATGATGCAAAGGGTTTCGCCGAACATGAGTGGCAGCACTTGGTGCGCTCGGGGCAGTCTCTCGCGGTGTACATGGGGCGGAAGGCAGCGACCTTTTTGCAGGGGCGGTTATTGATGCACGGGGCTGATCGAGGGTTGCCTGTGACCTGTATCGAGAACATCTCTCTGCCCGCGCAGCGTGCTTTTGTGAGCGACCTGATGGGTTTTACCCGAGAGTTGGATGCAAAGAATTTCAATGGTCCGTTGATCATCCTAATAGGGATTGCCGACTCAGTCGTCTCGCGGGCCACTGGCATTGGTGCACAGGATATTGCATCTAGAGAGGTGGCGCTTGGCACGGCTTGATGCGCCCGCAGTTGTGACCGCAAATTGTCTACTTGCGGGGCATGTTCTCTACCTCAGCGAAACTCAGGAGTGGGTGACACAGCTTTCCGCCGCGCATCGGTTTGACTGTCTTGAGGCAGCGAAAGTTATGGCTGCAAAAGTCAATGACCCGAGTCGGGTGATTGGGGTTGAGCTGGTGGGGGTTTCAACCTCGCCGGGAGAGACGGTTGCTCGTCATTACCGCGAGGCAATCCGAGCAAACGGCCCCGGCGCCTATGTGTTTGCGCCGCCAATAGGAGAGGGCGATGTATCGGTACAGTGAAATTGATCGCTCATTCGTGAAGGAACGGGTGTGCCAGTATCGCGACCAGGTGTCCCGACGGCTCTCCGGTGCGTTGACTGAGGATGAGTTCAAGCCGTTGAGGCTGATGAATGGTGTGTATCTGCAGTTGCACGCTTACATGCTACGTGTGGCGATACCTTACGGCACGTTGTCAGCTCATCAAATGAGGGGTTTGGCGAATATCTCTGAGCGGTGGGACAAAGGCTATGGGCACTTGACTACCCGCCAGAATATACAGTTCAACTGGCCGAAACTGGTTGATACACCCGATATTCTCAACGCGCTTGCTGAACTGGATATGCACGCGATTCAAACCAGCGGCAATACCATTCGAAATGTGACCACCGATCACTTCGCCGGCGCGGCGCTGGATGAAGTTGCAGACCCCAGGCCATACGCGGAGTGGATTCGACAATGGTCGACAGATCACCCGGAATTCCAATTTCTTCCACGCAAATTCAAAATCGCCATCAGCGCAGGACGACAGGACCGAGCCGTGATCAAAGCGCATGATATTGGATTGCGGCTCGTCGCAGGCGCTTGCGGACCAGCTTTTGACATCTATATTGGGGGCGGGCTCGGCAGAACCCCGGTGGTGGGCTCGCTGGTGTTCAAAAGCGTGCCCGTCGACAGGTTGCTGCCTCACCTTGAAGGTATTTTAACGGTCTACAACCTCGCGGGCCGACGGGACAACAAATACAAAGCCCGGATCAAAATATTGTTTCAGTCTATGGGTCTAGAGGCGTTTAAATATGAAGTAGAACGCATATTGCCACGTATTAATGACACATTTGGGGATTCATCCGAAGCGCAGTTAGAGTCGCTGCTCAACGCATTTGCCATTCCGACGTTACCTTCGCGTGATGTAGGGCCATATTGGGACGCTGTGAACAGCCGAGCAGATTTCAAAGGTTGGGTTAAGCAAAACGTTACGCCGCATCTGAAAGAGGGCTACGCCGCGGTCACGGTTAGTTTGAAGGCCCATGGACATGCGCCCGGGGATGCGAGTGCTTCACAAATGCGCGCATTGGCAGACTTGGCTGAGCAGGTGGGCTTCGGCGAGCTGCGCGTCAGTCATGAGCAGAACATCGTACTGCCCCATGTTGCGCAGTCTGACCTGATGGCGGTTTTTGATCGGTTACAGCGAGAGGGCCTCGCGACTGCCAATATCGGTTTGGTATCTGATCTGATCGCCTGCCCGGGTATGGACTACTGTGCGTTGGCCACCGCAAGGTCGATTCCCATCGGACAACAAATCGCACTGCGATATGAGAGTCTGGAGCAGGAGCTGGGGCCACTGAGGATCAAGATTTCCGGCTGTATCAATGCGTGTGGCCATCATCATGTCGGCGACATCGGCATCCTTGGGCTGGATAAAGCCGGCGTAGAAAACTACCAGATCACCCTTGGCGGCCGCACGGGCATGGACGCCGCCGTGGGTGAAAAAATGGGTCCCGGATTTACGGAGTCAGAGCTACTGCTAGCTCTAGACCGACTGTTTAGCGCCTACCTCGCGCTGCGACGCGACAGCAATGAAGTTTTCAGCGAGACCGTGAGGCGGTTGGGGACCGCGACTTTCAAATCAGCATTATACGAGGTAGCAGATGCAGCCTAATCGATACGCAAACCACAATCTCCCCGCGGATTTCACCAGACAGCACCACGCGCTTGCTGGTTTGGACACCCGCGAATTCTTGTCTTTTATTTTTGCTACTCATCGACCTTTTGGGCAGGTCGCGGCGGTGACGAGTTTTGGTGCGGAAAGCGCCGTGTTACTGCGTTTAATCGCAGATGTCGCGCCTTCGGCACCAATCATCTTTATCGACACGGGGTTTCATTTTGACGAGACATTGGCCTACCGGGACGAACTGGTGAGTCACCTTGGCCTTCAGTCCGTTAAAACAGTCGGGCTCGACCCATTATCAGAGAAGCGCTCCGATGCGAACGGTATGCTTCACCTGACTGACCCCGATGGCTGCTGTCAACTGCGCAAGGTGGCTGTGCTCGATCACGCGCTCAGGGGGCAGGATGGCTGGGTTTCTGGGCAAAAGCGCTATCAGAGCCACGAGCGCTCAACAATTGACCGCTTGGAGTGGGACAGCGCCCGAGGCAAATGGAAGTTCAACCCACTGGCAGACTGGAATACATCGGATCTCATGACATATCAGACCCAACACCAAATGCCGCCACATCCTTTGGCCGCTGCCGGTTACCTCTCGGTGGGTTGCTCGCCTTGCACAACGCCTGTGACGGATGGGGAGGATGTCCGTGCAGGTAGGTGGCGACATCATGAAAAACGCGAGTGCGGCCTTCATAGGCCTGCGGACTTGATCGTGGCGACGGGCTGATGAGTCGTTTGATCTGCGTCGATCAGGATGGCCGGTTCGCCACACGTTCTGCAGTCGATAGCCTCTCCGGTACCCTGCATGTTAGTGCAGTGGCGCCTCAGGAACAGTGGGTGGAGTTACTTGATCAGCCAGTCGTGCGACTGAAGGTAGATGCTTTTTCGGATGGGCGGGTATTTAGTATCGGCCGCCAACTGAGGCTGAACGGTTTTCGGGGTAGGCTAGAGGTCATCGGCGATCTATTGCCAGATCAATTACCGATGGCGGTCGCGGCGGGAATCGATGTCGTATGGATCAGCCTTGAGCATGCTGACCGCTGCGATGAGAGCCAGTGGCGGCAAAAGCGCGGTAAGGCACGGTTTGGTTATCAGCAGTCCGCTAACAGACCATTGTCCGCGAGCACCGCTTAAGGCGGTTTAACGGTGGGTGGTGCGCCGCGGGCCTAGTAAGAAACTGCCTCGGTCAGTCACCTTAACCCGGCGTTAATGCTATCGAGAAAGCGCGAGCCCGGGCACAACTCCCTTTGCGTCATGGTATTGAGCGGTTTGGCGGCGGTTTGAAGAACATCATGCAGCTCTTCGCTATCGCGTTTGATATACAACAGCCCGGTAAGAATCCGATCTTCCTTGGCATGGTGCGCGATGGCCTCCAGTGCTGATTGAGGGTCTTCGATGTTGTATTCCTCATTGACCTTCTGTAAGCGCAGCACTGAGCCGTCATGCATGCACGCCTCGTGAACTACTCCGGCATCGTAGCTGGTTGTGATCGCTTCGCGGCGAGGAATAAAGTCGACGGGCATCGCATCTCTATGGTCACGGAAGCTGGCGTAGCTTTTGGTTGAACCTTGATGGTTGTTAAAGGTGACACACGGGGAGATGACGTCGAGAAGGGCGAATCCACGATGACTAATAGCGGCTTTGATTAACGGTACCAATTGCGCTTTGTCACCCGAAAAGCTTCTGCCAACAAAGGTGGCGCCAATCTCGATGCCCACTCTGACCAGGTCGATGGGCATGTATGGATTGATATCTCCTTTTTTGCTGACCGATTCGGTATCCATAGTGGCCGAATCTTGCCCTTTGGTCAGGCCATAACATCCGTTGTTCTCAACGATATAGGTCATGTTGAGGTTTCGGCGCATGACATGTGCAAACTGGCCCATGCCAATGGATGCAGTGTCGCCATCGCCGGATACACCGATGTAGATAAGATCTCGATTGGCAAGATTCGCCCCGGTGGCCACCGATGGCATGCGCCCATGGACACTGTTAAAGCTGTGCGAGCCGCTAAGAAAGTAGGCAGGGGTTTTGGAGGAGCAACCGATACCTGAAAGTTTGGCGACGCGATGAGGTTCGATGGACAGCTCATAGCAGGCATCAATGATGGCGGCACTGATGGAGTCGTGGCCGCAGCCTGCGCACAGAGTGGACAGGCCGCCCTCGTAATCGCGGCGCGTGCATCCAACTTCGTTGGTCTTGGCGTCGGGGTGTCGAAAAGCGGGCTTTGCGTAAGTCATGAGACGAGCTCCTTTTCCTTGGGCACCAGCGGCGTCACATTATTGATGCCCATGTGACTACGGATCACGCTGGCAATTTTGCGCGCTGTGACGGGTAAGCCGTTGTATTCCACCACGGAAATCAATTTGGCATTGGCCTCAACGTTGGTTTCATTCAGCAGGAGTCTGCGCATTTGTCCGTCACGATTTTGCTCGATCACAAAAATGCGATCATGTTCTTCAATGAAGTCTTCGACTTCCTGAGTGAAAGGAAACGAGCGTAGCCTCAAAGTGTCGAGGTGGATACCTTCTTTTTCCAGCGTTTCAAGTGCCTCATAGGCGGGCGAGGCGGTCGTGCCAAAAAAGAGCAGTGCGTCTTGGGTGGGCTCAGCTGCGGGTTTGATCTTGGCTTCAGGCACTAGAGATTTTGCCGTCTCAAACTTTTTCAGCAAGCGGTCCATGTTGCGCACATAGACATCGCCATCCTCTGTGTAAGCGGCATATTCGTCCCGCGAGCTACCGCGCGTGAAGTAGGCGCCTTTTGTTGGATGGGCGCCAGGATAGGTCCGGTAGGGGATGCCGTCGCCATCGACGTCAAGATAGCGTCCGAAGCGTTCGGTCATGGCCTCTAAGTCTTCGCCGCTCAAAACCTTGCCGCGGTCATAGCGATAGCTGTCGTCGAATTCCAGCGGTGGTGACATCCACTCGTTCATGCCGAGGTCGAGGTCACTCATGATGATGATGGGCGTCTGCAAGCGTTCGGCTAGATCAAAAGCCTCCACCGTCATGCTGAAGCATTCAGCCGGTGTTGCCGGGAAAAAGAGAACGTGCTTGGTGTCACCATGCGATGCATAGGCCGCAGCAAGAATGTCTGACTGCTGGGTACGAGTGGGCATGCCCGTGGAGGGCCCAGCACGCTGCACGTCTACCAGCACTGCCGGTACCTCTGCAAAGTAGGCGAGGCCAAGGAATTCGCTCATTAATGAGACACCTGGGCCAGATGTGGCTGTGAAGGCGCGGGCACCGCTCCAGTTAGCGCCGATCACCATGCCCATCGCTGAGAGCTCGTCTTCCGCCTGAACAATCGCATAGTTTTTTTTGCCCGTGCCTGGGTCTATCCGCAGGCGCCGGCAATACTTTTCAAAGGCATCGACAACGGAGGTAGATGGGGTAATGGGATACCAGGCAGCAACAGTAGCGCCTGCATACACGGCCCCCAGGGCGGCGGCCGTGTTGCCGTCCATCAGGATGTGATCAAACTCTTTGATATGTTGTGGCACCTGCTCGCCCGCCTTGAGGTGGATGCCCAAGGGGCACTCAAAATGGCTGATGGCAAATTGATAACCCATTTCCAGCGCATGAATGTTGGGCGTAATCAGCTTTTCCTTGCCCTTGAACTGCTCTCCGACCAGATCTTTGAGAATTGAAAAATCGATGTTGAGCAGTGCTGAGAGTGCGCCCACATAGATCACGTTCTTGAAAAGCTGCCTCTGTCTTGAATCTGTGTACTCGCGCAGACACATTTCGGTGAGTGGAATGCCGAGGTAATGGATGTCTCTCCTGACATGACGGAGATCCAGAGGCTTGGTGGAGTCATAGAGCATGTATCCACCGGGCTCGACTTCTGAGATATCTTTGGCAAAGCTCTGCGGATTGACGCTCACCATCATGTCGATGCCGCCTCGGCGGCCGAGATAGCCGTCCCGACTGACTCTCACCTCATACCAGGTGGGTAACCCCTGTATGTTTGAAGGAAAAATATTGCGAGGGCTGACGGGAATGCCCATGCGAAAAATGGCCTTGGCGAACATGCCGTTGGCACTGGCCGAGCCGGTGCCGTTTACGTTGGCAAACTTGATAACAAAATCATTGATCGATTGTTTTCGTTGCATGGTTAGCCGGCCTTGGTCACCGAGTAAAGGAAGCGTTGCATGTCCCAGGCGCCCGTGGGGCAGCGCTCTGCACAGAGCCCGCAATGAAGGCAAACATTTTCGTCTTTGACCATCACGCGTTGGGTTTGTACGAGTCGGTCCGAAATATATAAATCTTGATTTTCATCGTTTGCCGGGGCGCGCAGTGATCGCCGCAGAACAGGTTCCTCAGCATTGTCGATAAAGTTAATGCAGTCAGTGGGACAGATGTCGGTACAGCCATCACACTCGATGCACTTTGCGCCATCAAAGACCGTTTGCACGTCGCAGTTCAGGCAGCGCTCGGCCTCTCGGTAAGCGGCTTCAATGTCAAAGCCCAGTTCAACTTCAACCTTGCGATCTTTAAGGGTAATAGACTTGTCTACGTGAGGTACTTTCTGGCGAAGGTCGATGGTGACCAGATTGTCGTAGCTCCATTCGTGCACACCCATTTTCTGGCTGATCAGGTTTACACCTGGGGCGGGACGCTGCTGAACGGACTTGCCCGAGAGAAACAAGTCGATCGATACCGCACTCTGATGGCCGTGGGCGACAGCGGTGATGATGTTCTCAGGGCCAAACGCGGCATCCCCGCCAAAAAAGACTTTTGGGTTGGTCGACTGAAACGTCGTGTTGTCTACCTGTGGCATATCCCACTTGCCAAATTCAATACCCAGATCGCGTTCGATCCAGGGGAAGGCGTTGTCCTGGCCGATGGCGATCAGGACTTCGTCAGCTTCGTAAAAGATCTCATCACCCGTCGGGATCAAGCTGCGCTTGCCGGACTGATCGTAGACGACCTCTACCTGATCGAACTTCATGCCGAGCAACTTGCCATTCTCGTGCACAAACGCTTTTGGCATGTGATTGTTGATAATCGGGATGTCCTCAGTCTGGGCATCCTCAATCTCCCAGGGGGATGCTTTCATTTTGGCGAATTCGGAGCGCACCACGACTTTGACATCCTCGCCCCCGAGGCGTCGCGCAGTGCGGCAGCAGTCCATTGCCGTATTACCACCACCCAGCACGATGACTCGCTTGCCGGTTTTGTGGATGTGATCAAAGGCGACTGATCCCAACCATTCGATACCGATATGAATATTTTTGTCACATTGCTGGCGGCCAGGGATATCGAGGTCACTGCCTCTGGGGGCGCCCGTACCCACGAACACGGCGTCATAGCTTTTATCGAGTATGCTTTTGAGGCTGTCTACATAGGTGTGGAAGTGGGTATGGATACCCATACCGAGTATGTAATCGACCTCTTCATCCAGTACCGAGGGAGGTAGCCGGAAAGAGGGGATTTGGCTGCGCATAAATCCGCCGCCGGCGGGCTGATTGTCGTAAAGGTCAATCTGGTAGCCCAATGGCGCAAGGTCTCGGGCCACGGTCAGTGACGCAGGACCGCCACCGATCAGCGCGATCTTTTTGCCGTTTTTGCGTGTCGGTATCTTGGGCAGGCGATCGAGGATCGATTCTTTATTGTCGGCTGCGACGCGTTTTAGCCGGCAGATCGCAACAGGTTCCTCTTCTACTCTCCCGCGCCGGCAAGCGGGTTCGCACGGCCGGTCGCAGGTGCGGCCCAATATGCCAGGAAATACATTTGACTCCCAGTTGACCATGTAGGCGTCGTCGTAACGCTCTTGGGCAATGAGTCGAATGTATTCGGGGACAGGTGTATGGGCAGGGCATGCGTGCTGGCAGTCCACGACCTTGTGGAAATATTCCGGGTCTCGGATATCAGTTGGCTTCATTTCGTTCACTTCGCACGGTCATCGACCCAGCCCCCCAAGTGATAAATGATCGTTATTTATTCTTGATTCTATTGTGTCACCGATTAACGGTGATCGGTAGGGTTGCTGTGTCAATTCGACCTATCCATTTTGGTCACACGCTCACGATACGAGACGGCTATTCACGCCCACTGGTAAAGCCTGCGCGTCTGCCCAGCCTCTCAGACATCGGGTTGTTTCGTCAGGTGGGCCGCGCTGTAAGCTTGAGCACCGCTGTGGTCAGGGGCGATACCAAATCGGTGAGGAATAAGCGCGGTCCTGCACTGTGCGCGGGGCTTCGCTGAAATCCAGTCCAAAGTACTTCCGGTCGTGCTCGCTCCAGCGGGGCCGAGGAATCTCGATAGCGCGCGCGTAATAAAAAGCAGCCTGTCCAGCATCAAAGTTGGGGTCAGTCCACTGAGCACTAAGTTGCACGGCACCAATCGTATTGGTGAAAGAGGCGTTCTCTAGATTCACGGTGCTGCCGACGGACTCTGGCAGTCCGGTCCGCAGGTTTACGCCGCGATCATCAGACAGCGCGACATAGTAGATCTGCTCGTGAGTATTACCCTCGTCGTCGATCCAACCCTTGATTATCTGGACCTGATCGAGGTTAGCGGCGTCGGGGTCTTTCATCGCCTGAACCATAAAGGTCGGCGCCTGGTCACCCTGTTTAGTCAGTTCGCCACCCATGGGCACGCCGTCGCGATAACCAATAGTCTCAAAATATGGGCTGTGTACACTATCAGGCGCGTAGTCCCAGCCACCGAAGAAACGCAGCACGATGCGGGACCCGGTTGTAGCGTAGACCTCTCGCCGCTTCATGCTGGCAAACAGATCATCGCGCGTGTTCTCAGGTGCCCAGACGGCGGCAAGCCCCGAGGCGCCCAGTTCCCAATCGGCATTGAGCCCTGCCATGCGGGAGTCACCTGTTCGAACGCCGGGCTCGGAGTTAGCGAACTTACCAAAGAAGTTGTCTTCTTCCGCCGTGGCAAGAGAAGTGTGGTCATCGGTGCTGCCAATCATGCCAAAGGCGTAGGGGTTAGCGCCTGCGTTCCTTTCCAGCGAAAGCCCCCGCTTCAAGGCAGAGCGAGCATAAGAGCCCGGGTACATATCAGTTGTTGTCTTTGTTGTGTTGGAGATATTGAATTCATCCCAGCGCTCGAAGTCGGCAAACGGATCACCGGGAGACAGTGATGGGTGCGTTTCGCTGTCGCCCTTTATCTGTGTGACTTCAGCGATCGGCTCCCAGCGCATACGCCGCTCCGCATAGTCGCTGTTAATGGTGTCGCCATTGTAGGTGACGGTGTCCCACATCAATCCATTACTCAGATTCCCGTTGTGAGGTATCGAGAGCGCTTCGCCACCAGTGCTTTGCTCGTACTTCACTAATGCAGCCCATAAGTTCTCTGGATTGCTCGAGGACTGTGCTGAGTAAGGGGTCCACTGGGTGACGATATCGGCACCGTCCTTGAGGATCACACAGCGATGCAGATTGTTACCCGCATACATTGCAGTCCACTCGTAAGCAGAAAAAGCGGTAAATGTGCCAGGGGAATTGAACTCGTCCGCGGTTCTCGCCACGTCGGTCCAGATAGCGCTCTTCAGCGCTCCTGGGTATGCATCTCTCTCTGGGTTGGGGTCGTTGATGCTCACAACGAATTCAAGAATAGGATTGGCGGCGCCTTCCTCAATCGGGCCCTGTTCCATGGTTTCTTTGCTAATGCTTTCTCCGTACTTTTTTCTCCACGCCCGTCCTAATGATGTTGCCATCAGTCTCGGATCTTGAAGATTGAACATGCGGTATATCCCCATAAACTCTGCGTGGTCGGTGACCGCCAAGAAGTCGAGCGGACGCTTCAATTGTGCCGGCAGTCCGTTGGAGGCCATGACCTGTTCGCCTCTTGCGAATCGGTAAGCGTCAGCACTGGTCAAAAGCAGGTTGCCCATCGATTGGGCATCCGCAGAGATATTGGAATGCAGGTGCAGGTCGCCAAAGAACACCTGCTTGGGGTAATCGGTCCCCACACCCGTGGAATAGGTCTCATCGCTTGCGTGGCTATTGGGTTGCGCAACGACGGCCGCCGCCACGATGGCAGCAGTAAAAAGTCTCATAGCAGGCATGGTCTTACTCTTATTATGTTTTGAGGCTGCCAACTATAGCGGCTATCCTAACGAAGTCACCCCAAAACCATCGCAGATCATTTTCCGATTTCAGCTTCGGGTGTGTATAATCCCGCGCCTCGGCGCACAGCGCGTTGAGTCTCAAACAAGCAGTGCCTCCAGGCTCGGTGGCAGAGTGGTAATGCAGCGGATTGCAAATCCGTCAACGCCGGTTCGATTCCGACCCGAGCCTCCATCAAAAATGACGCTTGTAAGTTACTGTTTTACATAGTCTTAAAAAATTGATATTGTTTTTCTTCTGAAATGACGCACTTATGACGCACTTCATGAGGAAGCTATGGCATCTATCCGCAATCGTAACGGGCGTTTTTACGTCGAGGTTCGAAAAGCTGGATACCCAGCTGTAAGCAAAACCTTTGACACGAAAACTGAAGCCCGACAGTGGGCAAAGCGCACCGAGGCAGACATTGAGTCCGGCGCTCTGTTAGCTCGAAAGAAAAAATCACAGAAGAAGACGACGCTTGGTCAACTGATCGACCGTTACATTGAAGAAGTCCATCCGCTCAACAACTTTTGTGACTCCAAGATTTCTACTTATCGGCTGACGCAACGTGACATCGGTCACTACAAGCTGCATGAAATTACGATTGAAAATGTGCTGGCTTACGGGCGCCAGCGCAGGCTTGGTACAGACGACAGGAAAGGTGTAGCACGAAGCACGCTTAATACTCAGCTGCAGTATATGGCGGAGCTTGTTGAGTTTGCTCGTATCTCATGGAGCATGCCTTTTGTAACAAACCCCGTGAGAGACGCGCGCTACGCGCTTGCAAAGATGAAGTTGGTGGGTCCGAGTCGCAAGCGTGCACGTAGGCTCGCCTCTGGGGAGTACGAAAAACTCAT
>JAQWUD010000015.1 GCA_029242325.1 Luminiphilus sp. | reverse complement strand
TTCCTAGATGAACTCGCAACCATGTCGTCACGCCTGCAGGAAAAACTCCTCCGGGTGATTGAGTATGGTGAATTCGAGCGGGTAGGAGGCCAAAAAACCCTGCAAGTAGACGTCAGGCTGGTCGCTGCCACCAATGCCAATAGCGTAATCCAACACGGGCCTCATCGGTGCAACGGATCCTCATCGGGGTGGCGCGCTCCGCCACAGGCGATTCTGCAAACAAATACCGCGTAACAGCAAAGGTGGAGCCTCAAAGACTTGTTACCCTTGCCAGCCATCTCGATACAGATAGAGACACCCATCATGAGTAATCGACACCTTGAGATCGTCCTATATGGCGCCTCGGGCTTTACAGGGCAATTAGTCGCCGAGTATCTCGCGGCGGAGCATGCTGACTTAAAATGGGGGATTGCCGGCCGCAACCGCGACAAATTGGAAGCCCTTCGGCACAGTCTGGCGTTGCCTGATTTGCCGCTCCTGGTCGCTGACAGCCATGATACGGAGCAACTTGCGGCGATGGTGAGCCAAGCTACGACCGTTATCAGCACGGTAGGACCCTACGCGCAACACGGCACCCCCTTGCTGGAGACGTGTGCCCGCGAAGGCACGCACTATTGCGACCTCACAGGGGAAGCGCAGTGGATGGCAGCTGTCTATGAGCGTATCAATCCGCTCGCTGAGGCCAGTGGTGCGCGTTTGGTACATTGCTGCGGCTTCGATTCTATCCCTTCTGACCTGTCGGTCTATTTTTTACAAAAACAATTCAAAGAGCGATTCGGTAACTATGCCAACCGCGTCTCGGGACGCATGGGCCGCGCAGCAGGGGGTGTGAGTGGCGGGACCGTAGCCAGCCTCATGTATGTTGCCGAGCAAGCATCCAAAGATCCCAAAATACGCGAGCGTATTATGGACCCCTACGCGCTTTACCCCCCTGGTCTGGAGAAAGGCCTGGACGTTCCGGACCAAACTGGCATCGCATGGGATGACGACTTTGACGCCTGGACCGGCCCGTTTGTCATGGCTGCAATCAATACCAAAGTAGTGAGGCGCTCCCATGCGCTAGCGGGCTTGCCTTACGGCGCCGGGTTTCGTTACGACGAGTCCCAACTCTGCAGCAATCGCGCAAAAGCGTTGATCAGCGCGGGAGGCCTCGGCGCTGTGATGGCAGGCACATTCTTTTCACCCACCAGAGCGCTACTGAAAAAGGCGCTGCCAGATCCGGGTGAAGGGCCTGATAAAACGACCCGCGACAATGGTTTTTTCGAATTCTGGGCTCATGGTAGTGATGGCGAAAACCACTTACGGGTCAAAGTTGCGGGACGCAGAGATCCGGGCTACGGCGCCACATCACGGATGCTTGCTCAGGCCGGACTCAGCCTTGCCCGCGATGAACTGTCGGTTGGCGGCGGTATCTGGACCCCCGCCAGTGCGCTAGGCGATACTTTGCTGGCCCGTTTACCCGGTGTCGACGTTCAATTCTCTATCGCGGAAGGCCAGTGATCTGGTGAAGTAATCGGCTGTGTGGCACCCGTACTCCATGAACCGCTGCGCTGAGAAAAATAGCCGCAAAAAAAAGGCCGCGTTAGGGCGGCCTTTGCAATAAGCGCGGTATTTCCGTTAATCAGCTTCGTACTTAAACTTTTGCCCACCAAGCGTCGCCTCGTACATCAGGCCGCCCTTGGCAATAGTGAATATAGCCATGCCGCTGCGTCCGTCATACTGGCGCTCATTGGCATTCACTGTGCTCGAATCAGCGTCGGTGCCAGCTGAAGTATTACCCCCGCCACCGGTAGACGTCGACGCTTGCGCACCGGCCGTCAAAGCAACTGCCGTAGCCTGCGCTCCGAATTCAAAGTTACCCGAGGTAAAGTCGTTGAACGCCCGATCATCTCGAAAGAAAATCATCTGGCTGTAAACCTGCCCACCCAGCTGCAAACCGTAAGTGATCTGATTCATTTTGACCTGACCCACGCGCTTACCACCGACGTGAACCTCGCCCTTGCCATGGGCACCGCCGATACCGATACCACCCTTACCGATACTTGGAAACACGGCGTAGCCGTATGAATCATCGATAAATTCTTCGGCGCCTGCGGCGCGGAAATTATCTAAAGTCGTTCTGATGTCGTCCGCCACAACGGGCTGCGCAATAAAAGCGACCAGGGTAAAAATTGAAGCAACTAGCAATCTCATGGGAGCACTCTCGAGCGACGATGGTGAGATAGCGTACCTCAACGTCCCTAAATGTACAGTGCGTGATGAAGCATTAAGTGACAGCCTAGCAAGGTTCTTGATGTTGCGCTTCACCTTTACTGGCGTCTCGGGAGCGCGACATTGCTGAAGCAACGTGATCTCAATACTGGTTGCACAGGTTAGCGCTCGAGCACAAGCCATGAGAAATATACGCGTAGCGTCGCGCGCGAACGTTAACTGTCACCACGGAATCACCTCACCCCGCCAGTCTAGGTAAGAAAGCTCACCCGCTGGCATCAGCCCCGCTAAAACGCCATCGAGCGCCTCGGCAGCGCGCTCGGGGGTCAGCAGCGTCTCTGGATTCACTGTTTCGTGAAAAGGCTTGGACAAGGGGGTGTCTACTGTGCCCGGGTGGTAGGCGAGCAATGTTGCCGAGGGGTTCAGTCGCCGTAGCTCAAGGGCCGCAGACTTAAGCATCATATTCAGTGCCGCCTTGCTGCCCCGATAGCTATACCAGCCGCCCAACAGGTTGTCGCCAATACTCCCGACTCTGGCCGACAGCACCGCGACCCGCGGTGCTCTGCTGCGCTTTAAAACGGGGGCGAGTGCCGCCAATACGCGCATTGGCGTAAAGGCATTGACCTCGAAGACGGTGTGCATCGCGCTCAGATCCAGCTGATTCAGCGCCCGTTCGGGACGATACCCCTCGCCCTGCAATACCCCATTGCAAATCACCAGTCGCTCAACATCCGACTGTTCTTCCCTCAACTCCTTGGCCAGGCGTTCCAGTGCAGCATCACCGTAGTCACAAAGCTGAGTGCGCACCGCGCCGAGTGGCGCAAAAGCCTCGAGTGATGACGGCGATCTAGCCAGCGCCAGAATGGGTCTCTCCGACGCAGCATGCCAACGCTGAATCAGGGCGCGCCCGATTGCACTGCCCGCTCCAACCACCACATCAAGATTGCCACTTGCCGTCATCTTCACCTGCCTCGCGAGTCGCCTAGACTGAGTTAACCTATCGATCTCTTACTTTACGACAGGAATCACAGGCAGATGACTTCGCAAAAGCGTGTTGCTTTTATTGGACTCGGGGCCATGGGGTATCCCATGGCACGCCATTTGGCTCGTGCGGATCACACTGTGACCGTATTTAACCGAAGCGCGGACCGCGCGCTTGCGTGGCAAGCAGAATGCGGGGGCGAAATCGCCTCCACGCCGGCTGAGGCAGCCATTGATCAGGATGCTGTGATGATTTGCGTCGGAAATGATGATGACGTGCTAGAGGTAACCACAGGGAAAACAGGTGCTCTCCGAACGTTGTCCAAAGGGGCCCTCCTCATCGACCACACTACGACCTCCGAGGCTTTGGCGATATCCCTCGCTGAGCGCGCCGCTGAGTTGGGAGTGGCATTTTTGGATGCGCCGGTCTCCGGAGGACAAATCGGTGCCGAAAAGGGTGCACTGACTGTGATGGTAGGCTCAGAAGCATCGGCGTATCACATGGCTCTGCCTTTGATGGAGTGTTATGCCAAAAGTGTGCGCCGGATGGGCCCCGCAGGCGCGGGCCAATTGACCAAAATGGTCAACCAAATCTGCATCGCAGGGCTGTTACAGGGGCTCTCGGAGGGCATTCATTTCGCCGAGCGTGCGGGCCTCAACGTGAGTAGTGCCATGGAGGTCATTACGCAGGGCGCTGCTCAGTCTTGGCAAATGGATAACCGAGCGGAAACGATGATCGCGGGAGATTTCGATTTTGGTTTCGCCGTGGATTGGATGCGCAAAGATCTGGGTATTGCGATAAACGCGGCGCGGTCAGTAAGTGCCGAAATTCCGGTCACTGAGCTGGTCGATAGCTATTACGCAGAGGTTCAGGCACTTGGGGGACATCGCTGGGATACCTCCAGTTTGATTCAGAGGCTTCGGGCCCGCATGCCGGAAAAGTGACTCCCCGGCCGCTCAAAGAGAAGATCACATTGCCCAGGGTCTCTTTACATCGACCCTGGGAAAGCACCCCCGTCTAGCAGCACATTCTGACCAATCACAAAGCCCGCTTTATCGGAACATAGCCAGGCGCAGGCTGCACCGAATTCTCCAGCGGTACCAAACCGACCCGCTGGCACGCTTGCGGTGCGGGCAGCACGGGCGGACTCCTCGCTGATGCCCTGAGCTGCAGCGTCGACCTTGTCGAGCATAGCGAGCCGGTCCGTGTCGTGGAGCCCCGGCAAAAGATTGTTAATCGTGACGCCACTGGCCGCGACCTGGCGCGATACCCCCGCCACATACCCGGTCAGGCCTGAGCGAGCCGTATTCGATAGCCCCAGCACCGGTATGGGAGCCTTAACCGCAACACTGGTGATGTTGACGATTCGCCCCCACCCCTGATCCATCATGCCGGGAAGCAGCGCCTTAATCAGGGCAATGGGCGCCAGCAGGTTGGCATCAAAAGCGGAGATAAAGTCCTCGCGACTCCAATCAGACCACATCCCTGGAGGGGGCCCGCCGGCATTGGTGACCAAAATATCGACGTCTCCTGCCACTGCCAATACCGAAGCTTGTCCGGATTCCGTCGTGACATCCGCCGCCACCGTCACCACCTCGACACCATATTGCCGACGAAGTGCGTCTGCGGTGGTGTTTAGCACCTCCTCACCTCTCGCATTGAGCACCAAATCAACACCTTCTGCCGCCAATGCCTCAGCACAACCCCTCCCCAACCCTTTAGAGGAGGCACAGACCAATGCGCGACGACCTCGAATTCCCAGATCCATACTTTGCTTCTCCCGACCCACATCTCGATCGGGTGATTATCCGCCATCTAACCCTATCAGCGCGAGAGGTCTGTCGCAGACGGTAAAAGAACAACGTCTGACCGAAGGCGCTACACTGGTCTTGATCGCCCCGGCCCGGGCCCCGGCTGCCCCATGCCAGACCCTGGCTCAATTTTGGTGGACAACACGTGATGCGCACAGCCCCTTTCTGGGAAACCAAATCGCTGCGAGAAATGACAGATCGCGAGTGGGAATCGCTCTGCGATGGGTGCGGCCAGTGCTGTTTGCATAAGCTGATCAACGAGGAAACCGCCGACGTGTTTTACACACGGGTGGCCTGCCGCTTGCTCGATGCCGAGACGGGCCGATGCACGCGCTATGAGGAGCGCCTGAGCGTGGTGGAAGACTGCCTCGACGTGCGCCGAATGAGCGCAGTGGAGCTGGCGTGGATGCCCAAAACCTGTGCCTACCGGCGGCTCAACGAGGGCAAGCCGTTGCCCGCTTGGCATCCACTCCTCACGCATGACCCTCGATCCGTGACAACCGCAGGCCAAGCGGTTGCCCGCCGCACGGTGAGCGAAAATGCCGTGGACCTCGATCAGCTCGAAGACGAGATCATTGAATGGATAGACGCCTGAAGTATTCGCGATGACGGGGGTCAACGAGACGATCTGTGGCTGGGGCAACCCCTCAGATGGCGCCTACCGGTTCTTCAACTGAGCCACAGGCCCGCAATCGTGGTACGTTCCATCACTTTCCAATTTTCGAACATCAGGAGACGCAATGATGCGGGACAAAAAAACAGCGACCGCGACCTCGGGCTATACCATGCTGGTGGTCTTACCTATCACCATTATCGCTGGAGTGTTCGGAGCACTGGCTCTATCAGGCGCGGCACTCAAGATCATAAGTCTTTTAATTACCGTCCTGGCATTGATCTGTCTGGCAGGGTTTTACATGGTGGCACCTAATGAGGGTCGGGTCCTGCAACTGTTCGGACAGTATGTAGGGACCGATCGCGCTTTGGGGTTGCGCTGGGCAAACCCTTTCTACTCCAAGCAAAGGGTGTCGCTGCGGATCCGCAACTTCGAAAGCAGTCAACTCAAGGTCAACGACTCGGTGGGGAATCCCATTGAGATTGCCGCCGTGGTGGTATGGCGGGTGGTCGATACCGCAGAGGCGGTCTTCGAGGTTGATGATTACGAAGATTACGTGGCTATCCAAAGCGAGGCAGCCATTCGAAATATGGCCACAAGTTATCCCTATGATGACCATGAGGGTGAATCGATCACGTTACGCGGTAGCGCCAATGAGATCGGGGACATCCTCAAGGACGAAGTGCAGGAACGATTGGGCAAAGCGGGGGTAGAAGTCCTCGAAGCTCGCATCAGTCACCTTGCTTACGCGCCCGAGATTGCCAGCGCCATGCTGCAGCGTCAGCAGGCATCAGCCATCGTTGCGGCCCGGGGGAAGATCGTCGAAGGCGCTGTCGGTATGGTTGAAGCTGCGCTAGCGCAGTTGACCGAGCGCCAGATCATCGATTTGGACGCGCAAAGCAAGGCCGCTATGGTCAGTAACCTCTTGGTGATTCTCTGTAGCGATCGTGCAGCACAGCCGGTGGTCAATAGCGGCAGCGGCCATAGTCACTGATCGGCACGCGGCACTCTCGTAGCCTGCGTAAGCAGCCGATCCAACTGATCGGCAAATGTCTTGCGGTCGGCCTGACTGAGCGGCGGCGGCCCGCCAGTGTGCTCCCCCGACGCGCGCATGGTCTCCATGAAGTCCCGCATTTGGAGTCGTTGGCGGATATTGTTCTCTGTGTAGTGCTCCCCTCTCGGCGTGATCACCAAAGCGCCCTTTTCCAATATTTCGCTCGCCAGCGGGATATCCGCGGTGACCACCAAATCCCCCAGCGTCACCCGCGCGACGATTTCATGATCCGCCACATCAGGGCCCTGTGCGACCTGATACAGACTGATCAATGGAGAGGCAGGCACCTGAAATGAGTGGTTGGCAAACAGCGTAGTGGTAATCTGCCTTTTTTGCGCCGCGCGGTAGAGCATTTCGCGAATCACGACTGGGCAGGCATCAGCGTCGACAAGGATTCTCAAGGGGCACTCCTTTTGGCGATACGAAGGCTGACGGCATCAGCCCGAATCTCCCGTGGCCGAGGCGGCCTGCAAACATCTGGTCTGACCTTCTCAAGTGTGTATACTACGCGGCGCGGCAGTGCCCGCCTGGCTCTGCGCGGAATTAGCTCAGCTGGATAGAGCGTCGGTCTACGAAACCGAAGGTCGCAGGTTCGACTCCTGCATTCCGCGCCAATGCCGTTTTTAGCCCCTCTGAAGCTTAGTAATACCGTCGATCTGAACGTATTGAATGGCAAAAGTATCACGCTTTGCATCACGATTATGGGTCGACTCGTGGGCTTTTGGCGCCTCTTGCCAAGCGTTTAGCGCATCCTGCCAATCAGATAACCCGCTTCTCTCCGATGATGAACGCATCAAGGACAAATTACTGCCATGGATGGCATTACTTATTTGGAGAAATGCAAAATGAAATTCTTTCTATCGGCGTTTTTCGTGTCTATCTCATTGCTTAGCAATCCCGCTGCTGCAAAACCGATGGAGGTGGGGCTCAGGAGCAGCCTTACTCATAGTGGGTTGGGTTCAGCGGATTTGATAATGCGCCGATAGACCACCAGCAGTAACAGCCCCACTAGGCTTAACAAGCCATATCCTGGCATAGCAGGGATGGGTGATGGTGATAGGTTGCAAGAAATGGTGGTGACGGGCACATAAGCGACGCCGTTCCACAGGGCTATGTCGGCCCATGAATCAGATCGGCACGCCGTAATGTTGGTTAGGTTACCGCTATTTGCTTTAAAAATTCTATCGTTGGCAAAACTAGCGTGATACTCGCCGGTGAAGTGGAGGCTTTTTAAGCCTAAATTTCCATAAAAACCCATATCGCCAATAACATTTACCCTGCGGCCTATGGTGACCGATTCGAGCTCGCTCACCGCAAAAGCCTCGGCCCCTATCGTTTCTAAGTTGTCTGGTATGGTGACTGAGGTCAATCCGGTGGCATAAAAGGCTCTGGCAGCCAAAAGGGTGACACTTTGCGGCAGATTTGCAGAGACCAGACGGAAATTAAATTCAAACGCACTCGCACCAATAGTGGCGATGGTGGTCGGCATAGATACTGAAACTATATCTGCAAGAAAGAATGCCTCCGCCGCAATCTCAGTGACGACATAGCTTGCCCCATCAAACTCAACTGTCCGGGGAATAATAATATTTTCTTCCAGAGAGTCTGGAGCTCTGCCCATCACTATGGCTTCTGCGCCGGAGAATTCATAAGAGACCCCATTAATATCCGTAGAGAATGCTGAGGGGCTAAGAAGTAGTAAAAAAATAATTGCGATGACGTTTTTCATACTAGAACTTCCCAATGAGTCCGATTGAATACACAGAGAACTTTATGTGGAGAAACTATTATCAAAATGAGCGCTGCGCAAGAAAAAACCCAGTGGGCAGCAGCTTTGTATGAAGTGGGCATAGTCGTCGCTCCGTCGCGAAACAAACTAAAGCTAGGCTATTCCTCAGGTTTGATTAAGGGCCCCCAAAGGTCTCCGAGGCGGCTTCCAATCTTTCGCGGGACCTTTGACAGCTAATAGACATGAGGTCTGTGTCTGCCTTAGGTGTGCGCGGGGAGGCTCACTTTTGTAAAGCGCCTTCAGAATGAGTTGGGGTTCTGTCCAGACCACAAAGGCTCTTGGCGGGATATGCCAAAGGATGGTTGCCCGATTATTTACGAGCGTTGTAAAAGCCCGGAGATATGCTCCGGGCACGCAGAAGCGTTTAGTCGCTCGAGGGCATTACTGAGTCTTTCAGTGCTAGCAAGAAGTTAGCAATGACCATACCTCCAATCATCAGGGCGATGTTGTCGATAATGCTGTTGACTGGAGCGCCAACCACCGGAATGGCATCGAGTGAGTTAGCTATCGTGGGTAAAGCTAGTGCTGCCAAGGTATAAGCCATACGGCCAGAGATATCCGCAGTAGGTTTCATAAAGCCACTTGCAAGTCCTAGTGCCACAAGAACTAGTGCTGAATATGGCGCCACTTGAACGACAAATACCCCAGCAATTGCGACTACAACACCCACGGCTGTCAAGATTCTATTAATATCCATAATTATTATCCATATTGGTGATGAGTATTTTCTCAGCTCTCCCTAACCCCGTCTGGCGGTCTTTCGACCCGCAGCAGGGAGCACCTTGCGCCCACCCTAACAATAACCAGACTAAAAAAGTGGATTTCGCGAAAATTTCTATTTCGCCTTAATTCGCGCTCCTGAGCATTTAATCGGCAAGGAAGCCACTGAAAAAGTCTGGCTCGGCTCTCTGCGTTCTACAGTTCAGCAATGGCCGGAAGTGAATTGTTAGATGACTGACGCCAGTAAGATTTCAGGGTGATAGACCGGCTTTTCGCGATCTTTTCAGGTCTGGTGACTCGCATCCATGAGAATATCTGCTCTCGATAGCCCTTTTATGCGTCCTATACTCTGTAATCCTCATCAAGGATGCCCTTCGCCTTCAACTCCTTGATTAGCTTCTCTAGCCGGATAAAGGCCACCAGACCCAACATCCCGAATACAAAGCCCAAAACCCATAAGCCTTCCAAGACAATCTCCCCTACTCGACGAGCATTCAGTATACATGCAAACGATTGGCATTATCGGTCAAACACTTGGCACCTTTTGCCAATCCCGCCTGTACGGAGGAGAACACACTGTGCCCCAAGGAAATTATTCCGCTGGCAAGGGCACCCAAATGGCCCGGGAGAGATCGAAATGGATTGGTTGGCAGATCACTATCTAAGCCTGGTGATTGCAGGGCTCCTTTTCTTCATCCACGTGAAGTTGGACGAGCTGCATGGGGCGATCGCAGATAATACCAACGCGGTATCCGGGGTGAGGCAGGAGGTGTCTTACCTCACCGTCGAGCATGACAGATATCGAGACCTGAGAGAGGTCCGCATACCCCACCGGGGTGCTGGGATCGACTTGTGGGCATAAATGGCAAGTTGCGATGCGGGGTCGTTGGGAAGGCACGCGGTCTCGCCGACAGACTGCTACTGGACAAAAGACAGGCCCCTTTAAAAACGCCGGTGGGGCGTTTTGCTGAGTCCTTGGCAGACTGTTGGTCTGCTCTTGCTACGTGTTGAGGATCGAGCGGAACAGTGGGCGCCATAAAAATCTGCCCCGGCACAGGCGGCTGGCCTTTATTGGCCTTACTTTTACCGGTGCGTTTAACGTGCCGTGTTTCGGGCGATCTCGGCTCGACCTGCCTAACCTATTTTGCGATATTGGCTCGACATCAGAGCGAGCCGCCGTAGGCGGCAGAGCCGGATACAGCGCCAAGGAAGACAGCGCATGAAAATCGCAATGATATGTTTTGCCTCCGCCCTTGCTCTAACCTCCTGCGGCGGTGGCGGAGAAGGCAGCGACAACGCCGCCTTGGCCCCTGTGGCCGGGACACCTCCAGAGGATCCTCCGACCGGGCTGTGGATCACCTCCGCTCCGGGCGAGGGACTGCTTGCGTACCAGTCGAAACTGACACAGATATCCTCTCAAAGAATGTTCGCCGCGCCGGATGCCGCACCTGCCTCTGAGGGTGCGGGGGCGGACTTTTCAACCACCTACACTCTGGAGTCAGACATTGACGAGCACGACATCGTCAAATACGACGGCAGCGTGCTCGCCGTGGCACCCAGTCGCAGCGCGTGCTGCTACCTATTGGACGATTCTCCAACAGCACGCCCTGACGACATCTCACCCGTCCAACCTGAACCGACAGCATCAGCAGTGAGACTCTTCACCACTGACCCGGGGGCGGGCACAGCGACTTTTCAGTCTGCCATTCCCCTGGAAGAAACCTACCGGGCCGAAGGTATGTACCTCGAGAACGAGTCTCTGCATTTACTCATGTCGACTGCCTGGTGGGGTGTTTTTGGCAGTCGGCACATCGAACCGGCTGCCTGGGAAGCGCAGCAGGTTGGGCTCCACACTTACAGCATCGGCTCGCCCACCAACCCCGAGCTGCAGACAAGAGTCGACATAGAAGGGGCATTGGTCTCCTCGCGTCGCCGCGGTAACGAGATCATACTGGTAACACGGCATACGCCGCAGGTAGAGGGCTTGATTGCTTACCCGGCGACGCCGGAAGACGTCGCCACCAACGAAGCCATTCTGGCTGAGACGACAGAAGAAGATATCCTGCCAAGCATTGTGCTCGACGACTTACCGGTGAACCCTTTTTCACTCGACGATTGCTACCGCCAAGACAGTGAGCACCCGCTCGCATCCGAGATGCCCGCCGACCCCATCATTACGACCGTGCTGGTTGTATCAACCGAGACGGGCGACATCATCCGATCCGCCTGTGCCACGGAATCAATAGACGGCGTGTCTGTGGGACAAGGTTATATTGCACTGAGCTTTGTGCGCTGGGATCGCGACGCCAACGAGACGCTGATTCATGTGTTAGCTGCAGACACGCTGGAATATTTGGGGTCCAAGCCTCTGTCCGGTGCCTTGTATACCGGGGGTAATGCCGACTTTCGGATCAACGAATTCAATGGCGTGATCAGGCTTGTAACCACTCAATGGACGGACGCACCCGAGGATCAGTTCAGACACGTTCTGTACACGCTTCAACCCGATCAAAATGCACCAGAACTGGAGCTAATGGCGTCGCTCGGCGCTGGGGAAGATACCCGGATAGGTAAAAAAAATGAGGATCTTTATGGCGTCCGATTTATGGGGCGTCGCGCTTATTTGGTAACGTTCGAGCGCGTGGACCCGTTGTATGTGATCGATCTGTCAGAGCCCAACGCGCCCCGTATCGCCGGCGAGCTGGAGGTGCCTGGGTTCTCTGATCTGCTGCATGAGGTGAGCGATGAGTTATTACTCGGACTGGGTTCCAGCGAGAATCGATTACCAAAGCTAGAGCTCTATGACATCTCAGACATCATGCAGCCCATCTCACAAGACCTTTTCGAGATCGGCTCGGGCTGGGACTGGGCTTACAGCCCCGCGCAATACAACCGCTACGCCTTCACCTATCTTCCCGGCGATACGGTAGATCGACTGACGGTGCCCTATGCGGCAGCAAGCTGGACAGAGGAAGACTATCGGCACGTTGACCGGATTGCCCTATTTGAAATTGTGGACAAAGAGACGCCGCACCAAACGCGCATCAAAGCGGTGGGAGAAGTCACCCTCAAGCCCGACAGCGTGACCGGGGAGACGCGCGTCATCATCGACGCTGCCGCGCTCTATGTCATCGCCCACACCGATCTGCTTGGTGGTTTCTGGAGCAATCCCGAGGCGATGCGCGCCGTCGGCTCAGACTAGGGAATACCCCTGTCAGACGCGCCGGATTTTTTGCTGGCGTGTACACGCTTTTTGAGGTATCACTACACTGATTCTGACCTCGGCAAGTGATCATCCCGGCAGACCCTGTTTCGTTAAGGAGGGACCTGATAATGGCAAGACGCAGTGGAGGCAGGCAGGCGCGACATGCGCAACGGAGCGCGCCATTGGAAGCGGCGATGAAACCCGCACGGCCCGGCGAACAGGGTGGCCGTTATCGACCTTTTACCGACGGAGACCTCGGGGCCATCGTCGACAATATTTATCGGATTCTCGCAGAGGTTGGCTTCAAAGACGCCACACCGCACTGCATCGAAACCTGTGAGGCTGTAGGCGCTGTGCTGGGTGATGACGGCCGCCTTCGTATGCCACGGACGGTCGTCGAACACGCGCTCGGCAATGCCAGACGGAACCTCACCTTGCATGCACAGGACCCGGAGTTCGATCTGGATTTGTCGGGGTCACGGGTTCACTTTGCCACCGCGGGTGCGGCGGTTATGATCGCGGACTCGGTCAAAAACGAGTACCGCGAATCGACCACTCGCGACCTATACGATCTCGCCCGCATCGCTGACAACTGTGAACATATTCATATGTTCCAGCGGATGTGTGTGTTGCGGGACCTCGATAACACCCTTGAAATGGACCTCAACACTACCTACTGCTGCGTGGCGGGCACCCGCAAGCATGTTGGGGCCAGCTGGAGCAACTGCGACCACCTGAGCAAGGCGCTCGACATGCTGCATATCGTCGCGGGTGGTGAGGCAGCCTGGCGAGCGAGACCCTTTGTGAGTCAGTCGAACTGTTTCGTCGTACCGCCCATGAAATTTGCTCAGGAAGCGCTGGAGTGCCTCCGCGTTGCGGTCGAGGGTGGCATGCCGGTGCTGTTGTTATCGGCGGGGCAGGCCGGCGCAACGACGCCCGCAACCCTGGCGGGAGCGGTCAGCCAAGCCTGGGCCGAGTGCATCGGCGGCCTCGTTTACGTCAACGCCATCAAGCCCGGCGCGCCGGCCATTATCGGCGCCTGGCCCTTCGTATCAGATCTCCGTACGGGCGCCATGAGCGGCGGCTCGCCAGAGCAAGGACTGATCTCCAGCGGCTGTGCGCAACTCGGGCTGCACTTTGATCTGCCCTTTGGCACCGCCTGCGGCATGACCGACGCCAACATGCCCGATTTTCAGGCTGGCGCAGAGCGCGCGCACACCCTCATGCCGCCGGCACTGGCGGGCTCCAATCTTATCTACGAAGCAGCGGGAATGTACTCAAGCCTTCTGGGCGTTTGTCCCGAGAGCCTGATTCTGGATAACGACGTGCTGGGCGCAACGCTTCGCGCTGTCCGCGGGATCGAGGTGAGTGAAAACACGCTGGGTTTCGATGACCTTGCTCAGGTGTGCCTTGGAGATAAAGGCCACTACCTCGGGTCCGATCACACGCTGGCGGTGATGCAAAGCGAGTACCTTTACCCGGAAGTAGGCAACCGATTTAGCCCCAACGTGTGGGAAGCTTCAGACAAGCCCCTGGCGATCGATAACGCCATCCGCACCCGCGATCATATTCTGGCCACCTATGTGCCGACCCATATCCCGCCAGAGGTAGACGCCGAGATCCGGGCCAAGTTTCCAATTCGGCTGATGACTGAAGATCTGGTGCACAGCGCCTGATTTCTCAGGCGCGGGCGCTGCGACGTGCTATCTGGCGCCGCGACCTCTCGAAAGCAGTTGTGGCCAGGGTCTCTACAATGAGCCGCGATCGCTAGCAGCGTATGCGCGCATTGCCAGGATCGTAAAGTGGACGCAGTGAGACTGCCGCGGCGAAACGCTCACAAGCCACCTCCACCTCGTAGGCCGCGTCCAGCACTGCATCAGCCGATGCGCCCACTTCAGCACTGACATACCCCAAACCCACGGCGCCCCCAAGGGTGTGGCCGTAGGCACCAGACGTGATGTGGCCTACAATCTCTCCACCCCGCCAGATCGGCTCGTTGTGATAGATGAGCGGTTCGGGGTCGGTGAGCTTCAGCTGCACCAGATACCGAGAGACGCCCCTCTCCTGCTGAGCCAAGAGCGCCTCTCGACCGAGAAATCCACCCTGCTTGTCGAATTTGACCACAAAACCGAGGCCCGCCTCGAGGGGCGAGTCTTCATCGGTAATGTCGTGACTCCAGTGGCGATAGGCTTTTTCGAGGCGCAGCGAATTCAGCGCGTGGTAGCCCGCATGAGCCAAACCGAACGCCGGGCCGGCCTGTGCAATGCAGTCATAAACATGCTGCATGAATTCGGCCGGGACGTAGAGCTCCCAGCCCAGCTCACCCACAAAAGTAATCCGCGAAGCCCGCACTACGGCAAAGCCCAACTCAATGTCGCGGCTCGCTGCAAAGCGGAAAGCGGCGTGACTCATGTCGGCAGACGTCAAGGACTGCAACAAATCCCGCGATCTCGGCCCCATGATCGAGAGCACTCCCATACTCGATGTCACATTGGTCAGCACGCAGTGCGCATCATCGGGAATGTGCCGTTTGAGCCAGTAAAAATCACGAACCTCAGTTTCGGCGCCGCCCACGATCATGTATGCCGCTTCTGAGAGGCGTGTGACCGTAAGATCCGCCTCGATACCCCCCCGCTCATTGAGCCACTGGGTGTAAATAACACGGCCTGGGTTCACATCGACGTCATTGGCACACACACGGTTTAACACGTGCGCAGCATCGCGGCCTTCCAGGCGAAATTTGGCGAAGGAGGACTGATCAAACACCGCCACACCCTCTCGCACCGCACGGTGTTCGGCGGCGGAGTGCTCAAACCAGTTCTGCCTAGCGTAGCTATACTCGTATTCAGGCACGACACCTGCCGGTGCGTACCAATTGGGTCGCTCCCATCCAAAGGCCTCGCCATGGCAGGCGCCTGCCGTCGCCAGCCGGTCGTGGATGGGTGACTTGCGCACGCCGCGGCCGGTCTCGTATTGGCGGTAGGGATAATGCGTGGCATAGAGCAGCCCAAGACTCTCGCTGACCCGTGACTGGAGGTACTGCCGGTTGCCCTGAAACGGCATGTTGCGACGGACATCCACCTCCCAAAGATCCACGGGTGGTCTGCCGTCACGGATCCATTCAGCGGTGACCTTACCCACGCCACCCGCCGACTGGAGGCCGATCGAATTGAGCCCCGCCGCGACAAAACAATTCTTGAGTTCAGGCGCTTCACCTAGGTGATAGCGCACATCGGGCGTAAAGCTCTCGGGGCCGCAGAAAAACTTTTGGATGCCCGCCCGCTCCAGTGCGGGCAAACGCTTCATGGCGTCATGGAGCACCGGCTCAAAGTGATCAAAATCACCGGCAATCTCGTCGAAACAGAAGTCCTCAGAGATACCGTCCATGCCCCAGGGCTTGGCCGAGGGCTCGAAAGCGCCAACCAGTAACTTGCCAGCATCGTACTTGTAATAGGTGCACGCATCGTAATCCCGAAGCACGGGTAGCTCCGGGCTCAACCCCTCCACTCCATCAAACAAAACGTAATAGTGCTCACAGGCATGGAGCGGCAGGTTCACGCCCACAGAAGCCGCGAGATCACGCGACCACATGCCGCCGCAAATCACCACATGCCGGCACCGGATTTCACCTTCGGCAGTGCGAACGCCAGTGACCTCGTCGCCATCACGCAGAATGGCCTCAACCTTGGTATCAGTAAAAATCCGCGCGCCGCGACTTTTCGCTCCCTTGGCCAACGCCTGAGTGATATCCACCGCATTCGCGTAGCCATCCGACGGGATATGGATCCCGCCAAAAAGGTCGTCGGTCTGTATCAGCGGATATTTTTCAGCGATCTCGGCCACGGACAGGACCTTGACCTCGAGCCCGAACACTTTGGCCATCGAAGCACTGCGCTTGAGCTCTTCAAAGCGTTCAGCCGTGGCCGCTACAGAAACCGACCCGCACTGCCGATACCCCGTCGCCTGCCCGGTCTCTGCCTCCAAACCGCGGTAGAGCTGGCTGGTGTAGCGCGCGAGCTGGGTCATATTGATCGAGGTGCGCAGCTGTCCCACCAGTCCTGCTGCATGCCAGGTCGTGCCGCTAGTCAACTCCTTGCGCTCGAGTAATATCACATCCTGAATACCCGCCTCAGCAAGGTGATAGGCCACCGAGACGCCAATCACCCCGCCGCCAATGACAACGACATCACAGCGATCCGGCACGGTTGCCATCAGCTGGCCAGCCGCTCGTTGGCAGGGTCATAGATGGGCTCAGCCAGTACCGTTGCGCGGCAGCGTGCGTCAAGTAATCCGATGTCGATTACGGAGCCGGGTGCAGACTGCTCCGGCGGGACATAACCAAAGCCGAGGCTTTTTTCGACGGCATAGCCGTAGCCACCAGAGGTGGTCACACCGATACAGGTATCGTTCAGAAAAATCGGCTCTCCGCCTCGCACCTCGGCATTCTCTGCATCGACCTCAAAGTACACCAGGCGCAGCGGCCCGGCCTTCCTGGTCTCGGTTGCGGTTTTACCCACGAAGTCCTCCTTGGCACTGCCAAAGAAGCGGGCCATGTCGGCCTCAAGCATCGTTACCTCATTAGTGAGCTCGGCACCCCAGCCGCGGTAGGCCTTTTCCATACGCAGGCTGTTCAGGGCATATAGGCCAAAGTCGGCAATACCGTGTGCTTCGCCGGCGGCCCAAATGGCCCCGTACAGCGACGGCAGATCGCCCATAGCCAGATGAAGCTCCCACCCCAGCTCGCCCACATAGTTGATGCGCAGCGCCAGTGTGCCGACCCCCGCAATGTCGATCTCTTGCGCGCTGCGCCACGGAAATTCAGCACTCTCCAGCGACGCATCCGTCAGACTGCCTAATACGTCGCGCGCCCGCGGTCCCGCCAAGACGATGACCCCGCGTTCTTCGGTCGTGTTGCGAATCTCGACCTGCTCACCGGCGTGCACTTGTTGTAACAGGTGATCCAGATCCCTGAGTTCCGCGCTAGCAGCGGAGAGTAAGTAGAAATGACTACTCGAGCGTCGCGTGACGGTCGCCTCACCGAGAATGCGACCGTTTTTAGACAGAAAATGCGCCAGAGCGATACCGCCGTCGCGGCGCGGCATCCGGTTGGCGAGTACGCGGTTCAAAAATGCCTCAGCATCGGCCCCGGTCACGTCGTATTTTGCGAAGCCCGTTAGGTCGATCACCCCCACCCGCTCTCGAACCGCCCGGCACTCGTCACCGACCACCTCGAACACGTTGTTACGTCGGTAACTGTGCGCCTCTTCACGACCATCAAGAGAAAACCATTTGGGTCGCTCCCAACCAAAGGTTTGGGTAAAGACCGCGCCCTTCTCCTTCAGCGTGTGGTGCAGTGAGCTCAAGCGGCAATCGCGCGCGGCTGGAAACTCTTCCCCCGGAAGGGGCGTAGCATAGGTCAGACCGTAATCCTGAAATCCCTTGGCGCGCATGTAATCACGGCCGGCATAATCTCCAAACCGCCGCGGGTCAAAGCCGGTCATATTGATCTCGGCATCCCCATAAAGCATCCATTGGGCGAGGTACTTGCCGCAGCCGGCCCCCTGAGCGATACCAAAAGAAGAGCCACAACACAGCCAGAAGTTATCGATTCCAGCGACCGGCCCCAGCAGCGGGGGTCCGTCGGCAGAGTGAGGGATGGCGCCATTCACAATGCGTTTAATGCCCGCCTCCAACATCGGCGGCATGCAGTGCATGGCGCGCTCCAACCAGGGCATCAGACGGTCGAGGTCATCCGGAAAGAGCTCGCTATCCGAGGACCACGGCGGCAGACCGTCGGGGCCCCAGGCCTCCATGAGGCCGGCCGACTCATAAATACCGATCAGCCCCGACTTTTGTTCCTGACGAATATAGGCCGACGCGTAGGGATCACGCATCACCGGGAACTCTTCATCCCGGTCAATAAATTCCTGAATCGCGCCGGTCACAATGTAATGGTGTTCCATGTTGCAAATGGGCAGATCGGTGCCCACCATCTGTGACACCTGCCGAGCAAAGCTACCCGCCGCATTGACCACAATCTCGCAGGTGACTTTTCCTAGCTCGGTATCAACTTCCCATTCCCCTGATGGCATCCGGTTGATGTCGGTCACACGGTTGTGGCGAACAATCTTCACGCCCTGATCGGTCGCGCCGCGCGCCATCGCGTTGGTCAGACCGGAAGGGTCAGCGTGCCCGTCATCTAGGGTCCAAGCGCCGGCGATCACTCCGTCAATATCGTAGAAAGGGTTCAGTTCCTTAATTTTGGCAGGATCGATGATTTCCATCCGAAAGCCCACATTGTCTGCAATGCCCTTCATGGAATGAAACCAGTCAAGGTCTGCCTGCTGACGGGCGATGCGGATACCACCCGAGGCATGCCAGCTCACGTATTGGCCGGTTTTCTCCTCCAGGGTGGGATAAAGGCGATTACCGTAATCGTGAATCTTGGCAAGGTTATAGTCGCTCACAAGACTCGGGCACTGACCCGCTGCGTGCCAGGTCGAGCCCGAAGTCAGCTCACCCTTCTCGATCAGCATCACATTGGTCTCGCCTTCCTCGGCAAGATGATAGGCCAGCGCCACGCCCATGATGCCACCCCCGACGATTACGATACGAGCTTGAGAATCGATCGACACAACACGCCCCCTTTACTTATGCTCCAGAGCCTAACTCTCCTCGTGAAAAAGCGTCAATCTATTTGCGCAGATGTGTCCGCATCTGCAAAAGCCTGCCCTGCCGACTGATCCAATCGAGGCACCCAAATTTGTCAGTTTTTGATGTCGCTTTTGGTCTTCTGCGTGTCGGTTTAGTCCAATCTTCAAAGCGCCAACCGCTCCACAGTATCGCCCATGGGTAAGGGTGGCTCAGCGGCGAAAAAAGTACCGTTTTACTAGCTTTGGTAATAACATAAACGGACGCTTTCAGGGGTCGACTTGGCCCGGCATAGTCGAGTGGTAACGCCGCACAGGGCGACTCGATCAGACCGGAAAAAAGGCAAGAGGTGAGGAACACCTCGTAATGGAAGTAGCGCGATGAGTGAACGTGCGAACAGGCGAAAAGGCGGGGGTCGGGCCGGACGACGTGAGGCTCGGGCTTCGTCCAACATAGTGGCAGCGCCTTTCATTGAACGTAACATCCCCTACTTCGAAATTCTCAGTGAAGAGAACCTGCAGCTCATAGAGCAGAATGCCGATCGACTGCTGACCGAAATCGGGATCGATTTCCTTGATGATCCAGAGGTGCTGGAACTCTTTCGTGAAGCGGGTGCTGACGTCGATGGCACACGCGTGCGCTTCCCCACTGGCCTGTGTCGCAGCATTATTCAGGCGTCGGCACCCAGTGAATACGTGCAACATGCGCGCAAGCCGTCACGCAGTGTCACGATCGGCGGTAAGCGCACGGTACTGGTTCCCGCCTATGGCCCACCCTTCGTGCATGACCTCGACAAAGGCCGGCGCTACGCCACCATCGAGGATTTCCGGAACTTCGTTAAGCTGGCTTACATGGCACCGGGGATTCACCACTCCGGCGGCACAGTATGCGAACCCGTGGACCTGCCGGTTAACAAGCGTCATTACGATATGGTGTATAGCCATTTCAAATACAGTGACAAGCCGCTCATGGGATCGGTCACTCACTGGCGCAGGGCACAGGACTCGATCGATATGGCCAAGATTGTTTTTGGGGACGAGTTCGTCGACCAAAACTGCGTGCTCACCAGTCTGATCAACGTTAACTCGCCCTTGGTTTTTGATGGCACGATGCTGGGCTCGCTTAAAGTCTATGCCCGCAATAATCAAGCGACCGTTGTCTCACCCTTTATTCTCTCGGGTGCCATGTCTCCGGTCACGGTGACCGGTACGGTCACCCAGATTCTGGCCGAGGCCATGGCGGGCATCGCCCTCACCCAACTGATCCGTCCAGGCTGCCCGGTCGTCTTCGGTACCTTTGCCGCCGCCGTCTCCATGGCAACAGGTGCGCCCACTTTCGGCACCCCCGAACCTAGCATGGTGATATACGCAGCCGCGGCGCTGGCGCGCCGACTCGGCGTTCCCTTTCGGAGCGGTGGCGGGCTTTGCGGCTCCAAACTCCCTGACGCGCAGGCCGCATACGAAGCCGCCAATACGCTCCAGACCGCGGCGTTAGCCGGCGTGAACTTCATGCTGCATACCGCTGGATGGCTCGAGGGCGGCCTCGCTATGGGCTATGAAAAATTCATTATGGACTGTGACCAAGCGAGCATGATTGCGGTCCTGTTAAACGGCATGGACATGTCCGAGAACGGGCAGGCCATGGGCGCTTTCGAGGAGGTTGGACCGGGGAAACACTTTCTCGGTTCGGAGCATACTCTCGCGAATTTTGAGACCGCTTTCTATCGCTCAACCGTTGCGGACAACAATAGCTACGAGCAATGGTCATCAGAGGGCAGTCTCGATACGGCGCAGCGCGCCAATGCGATATGGAAAAAAATGCTGGCCGAGTATCAGGCTCCAGAGCTGGACCCGGCTATTGATGAGGCGTTGCTGGCGTTCATGACAGAACAAAAAGCATCTTTTGCCGATCGGGATTATTAAAGTAGCGGAGACCTTGCCATGTCAGACGAAGAAAACGATATCGTCCTGTCGGAACTCTCGGATGAAGATCTCGTGCAGCAAATGCATGACGACCTGTATGACGGTCTGACCGAAGAGATTGAAGAAGGCACGCGCATTCTGCTTGACCGTGACTGGTCCGCGGAGACTGTGCTGGGCAAAGCCCTCGTAGATGGCATGACGGTTGTCGGCATCGACTTTCGCGACGGCATACTGTTTGTTCCCGAGGTACTGCTGGCCGCCAATGCCATGAAAGGCGGGATGGCTATTTTAAAGCCACTGCTCGCCGAAACCGGCGCCAAACCCGTGGGCACCATGGTCATTGGCACAGTGAAAGGCGACATCCACGACATCGGCAAAAACCTTGTTGCAATGATGCTTGAGGGCGCGGGCTTTGAGGTGCATAACATTGGCATCAATAACGCCGTCGAGGATTATCTCGCCGCGCTGGAAGAACACAAGCCAGACATCCTGGGCATGTCCGCCCTTCTCACCACAACCATGCCTTACATGAAAGTCGTTATCGATACGCTAGTGGAGAAGGGCCTGCGCGACGACTACATCGTGCTGGTCGGGGGCGCACCGCTCAACGAAGAGTTTGGTCAGGCTGTCGGCGCCGACGCCTATTGTCGTGATGCCGCTGAAGCCGCCACCACCGCCGTGCGTATGGTTCAAGAACGCCGGCTGGCGCAGACCGCCTGACCTTCGCGGCGATGCCAGCCTCCATTCTGGTCATCGCCTGCGGCGCGCTTGCGCGGGAGATCGAAGCACTCAAAATAGCCAACGAGTGGGAACATGTTGATCTCCAGTGCATCGATGCAGCGCTTCATAATCGACCCGGAGACATACCCGGGCGGGTCGAAACACTGCTGATGCAGTCAGCCGGGCAATACGATCATCGATTTGTAGCATATGCCGACTGTGGCACCGGTGGACGGCTGGACGCAGTGCTGCAACGCTGGCAAGTAGAGCGCTTACCAGGCGCTCACTGTTACGAGTTTTATGCAACCTCCACAGTCTTTCAGACGCTGGCGGAGGCAGAGCCGGGTACATTTTATCTAACGGACTTTCTAGCACGTCACTTCGAGCGATTGGTCATCGAGGACTTCAAGCTAAATACCCATCCTGAACTGCGCGATACCCTGTTTGCTCACTACACACGCGTGATCTATCTCGCGCAGACTGACAGTGCGCAACTGATGGAAAAAGCGCGTCGAGCAGCCGCTTTCTTAGCGCTGCCGCTGGAGGTTGTGAGCACAGGCATGGGTGATTTGGAGACAGCTATCGCCTCTCAGGTGCTGCGCCTGCAGGAAACTCCCGGAGTGGGCCATGCAGCGCATTGATATTTTATGGCGGGACATCCCCTCTCAGGTCCTGGTCAAACGCGGCCGCGACCGCGGCAAATACATGTTGAGCGCCCGCTTCCAGGAGGCCATTGATCGCGCCGCTATGCGCGCTGGTAAGGGGGGCAGCGATGCCTACCTCGAGGAATGGCGCCGGGTCACGACCAGTATCGAGGCAGAAGGTGCGCTGGAGGATATTGCCCAGCGCCTGGGGAAGGACATGGAGGCACATGTATCAGACGAGCAGCTCGCACTGCTGGTGAAGCAGAAAGGTTTCGCCAAGGTGAAAGCATGAGGGCCGTGCGGCTATGGTCCACCCGCAACGCGGGCTGGCTGAAAAAATGCTATGTCCTACTGGAAGGCACGCTGACCCTATTTAATCCACTCCTCAAGGCCATTGGTCACAAACGCCTCGACAAACCATTTGCTGTCGTAGAGGGTGCGGTGAAGGGCTTTTTATTCGATTCCCAGTCCTGCGGGCAATGCACGCTGGGTGAAACAGGTATGGCATGCCCCATGAACTGCCCCAAGACCCTGCGAAACGGTCCCTGCGGCGGTGTACGGCAGGATGGCGGCTGCGAGATCAAACCCGACATGACCTGTGTCTGGGTCAATGCCTGGGAGGGCAGCCAGCGGATTGGCCCGCCCGAGGAGACGATCACGATCATTCAGCCGCCAGTGGACAATCGGCTCAAAGGTCGCAGCGCCTGGCTCCGTGCGCTGCGTGTGCGCGCCGGTGACTCCCCATGAAATTTGATGACGAGCCCGCTCCCGGCGACAACCTGCCGATTCTCCCCGGGCATACCTCGCGCGGTCGCTTCGAGCGTATCTTGCGGGCCGGTCAGTTCGCCGTGACAGCGGAGATCGCACCGCCGGACTCGGCGGACCCTGAAGAGGTCTATGCGCGAGCCGCTTTGTTTGACGGCTATGTGGATGCCGTTAATGCAACTGACAGCTCGGGCGCAAACTGCCACATGTCCAGTATGGGGATCTGCTCATTACTGACCCGACGCGGGTACGCCATGATTCTGCAGCAATCCTGTCGGGACCGTAACCGGATCGCCATGCAGGGTGACATTCTGGGAGCAGCGGCGATGGGCGTATGCAATATTCTTTGTCTGAGTGGGGATGGAGTACAGTCCGGCGACCACCCAGACGCGAAACCCGTCTTCGACATGGACAGCATTTCAGCGCTGGGAATGGTACGGCACATGCGCGATGAGCAGCAGTTTATGAGCGGCCGGCCTATCAGCTCGCCGCCGCGCTTGTTTCTCGGCGCTGCAGCCAACCCTTTTGCCCCGCCTCTGGATTTTCGACCTCATCGTATGGCCAAAAAAATCGCTGCTGGCGCGCAGTTTATCCAGACCCAGTACTGCTTCGATATCGAGCGCATGAAAACCTTCATGGCACAGGTGCGCGACATGGGCTTACTGGAGAAGGCCTATGTCCTGGCGGGTGTTGGACCACTCGCTTCAGCCAAGGCAGCACAATGGATCCGTAAGAACGTCGCGGGGGCCCATATCCCCGACAGTGTGGTCCAACGCCTTGCCGGCGCCGAAGATCAAAAGCAGGAAGGCGTCGATCTCTGCATCGATCTTATTGATCAGGTTCGTGAGATCGAAGGGGTCAGCGGTGCCCACATCATGGCCTATCGCATGGAAGACCGGATCGGCGAAATCGTCACCCGCTCCAACGCACTGGGTGGGCGTGAACCCTGGCGACCGGCCGCGGCTTTCGCTTAATCGTTTATGAACTCACGTCACTTTTTATCACTGTCTATCACTTCCCATCACTCATGACGCTTCATTACTTCTCATCACTTTCAGTCACTCCTAATCAGTTCGAGCAACAATTATGACAACAACCACCATCAGCTCCGCCACTCGAGAAGTCCGCATTGGATTCGACCAACCCTTTGTCATTATTGGTGAGCGCATCAACCCCACGGGCCGCAAAATTCTCGCTGAAGAAATGAAAAACGGTGACTACAGCCGTGTTGAAGCCGATGCCCTGGCGCAGGTTGCGGCCGGTGCGCACATGCTGGATGTCAATGCAGGCATCCCGCTGGCTGATGAGCCCCGCATCCTCGCAGAGGCCGTGCAGCTGGTGCAGTCGATCACCGATGTTCCGCTCAGTATCGACTCTTCGATTGTTGAAGCGCTCGAGTCCGGCCTGTCGGTTTATCAGGGCAAAGCACTGGTAAACTCGGTCACTGGTGAAGACGAAGTATTAGAACGCGTCTTACCGCTAGTGGCCAAATACAAAGCTGCCGTAGTGGCGATTTCCAATGATGAAACAGGTATTTCCGAGGATCCCGACGTGCGCTTTGCCGTGGCTAAAAAGATTGTTGAGCGCGCCGCCGATTATGGCATCCCCTTCAGCGATGTAGTGGTGGACCCTTTGGTAATGCCCATCGGTGCGATCAACACCGCAGGCGTGCAGGTCATGGCACTTGTTCGACGCTTGCGGGACGAGCTCAAAGTGAACACCACCTGCGGCGCCTCCAACGTGAGCTTTGGTCTGCCAAATCGAAATGGCATCAATTCTGCCTTTCTGACGATGGCCATGGGCGCCGGCATGACCTCAGCGATCACCAGTCCACTGCACCCTGAAGTGATGCAGGCAGTCCGCGGTGGCGACGTGATGATGGGGCATGATCCTAATTGCCGTCGCTGGATTCGCGCCTATAGAGAGCCCACCGCCGAAGGCGAGGGCCGGGGACGTCGCGGCGGGCGTCGCAGGAGTGCCTGATCATTGACTAAGGATGACATCAAAGTCCTGTTTATGCCTTCAGGTCGGCGCGGATTCTTCCCGCGCGGTACTCCTCTACTCGAGGCGGCACGCAGCCTAGGTGTCGACATTGACTCGGTCTGCGGGGGTCGCGGTCTCTGCGGCCGATGCCAGATCAGCTGCGTGGCCGGCTCTTTTGCCAAACACCAGATCGATTCCGACGTCGATCACCTCTCTCCCTTTAGTCAGACCGAAGAGAAATTTGAAGAACGAAAGGGCCCGCTTAAAACTGGCAGACGCCTGAGTTGCCACACGACACTGCTCGATGATGCCGTGATCGATGTACCTGCCGAAAGCCAAGTGCATCGACAGATTGTGCGAAAAGAAATGGAATCGAGAGACATCCGCCTCGATACCGCTACGCGGCTATACTACGTTCAGATAGAGGAACCCAGCCTGGATGACGCCCGAGGTGAGGTGCAGTTTCTGCTCGAAGCCCTCGAACGAGAATGGAGTGTTACCGGGGTCACCCTCGCCCACTCCCAACTGCGCGCACTTCAGACTGCGCTGACCCGCGAAGACCGTGGTGTGACCGTTGCCGTCTATCAAGAGCACCTGATTACGGGTATCTGGCCAGGGCTCTTCGACCAGCCGCGCGGCATCGCGATTGATGTGGGCTCCACGACCGTTGCGGCGCATCTGTGCGACTTGAACTCCGGCGAGGTCGTGGCCTCAGCGGGGGTGATGAACCCGCAGATACGATACGGCGAGGACCTGATGAGCCGGGTCTCGTATGTGATGATGCATCCAGAAGGCGCCGAACTGCTCACCGATGCCATTCGCGAAGCAATCAACGGGCTGTTTATTGAACTCTCAGGGGAAGCGTCGAGTCAGATCGAGGACATCCTCGAGATCGCGCTGGTCGCCAATCCGATCATGCACCATATCCTACTGGGCATTAACCCGGTGAATCTGGGCACGGCGCCCTTTGCACTCACCACTAGCGATGCGGTTGATACCCGTGCTGCAGAGGTCGGCCTGACCGCTCACCCCGAGGCCCGCCTTTACTGCCTACCCTGCATCGCAGGCCAC
>JAQWUD010000014.1 GCA_029242325.1 Luminiphilus sp. | reverse complement strand
GGTATGTGATTGATTTCATACCCAGCCTTCAGAAACGCTTGAGTTTCCTTAGCTATCAACTCACGCTTTGTGTCAGAGGACGCTTTGAGGGGTTTCTTCTTTGTCACGTTGGTCAACCTTCTCAGTTTTCTTCAGGCGCTTGGCTTCTTGCTTTTTTTGCTTAGCAATCTCGCGCTGTCTCTTTTCAAAAGAGTAATTGGTCTTCCTCACTTCTGAGGCTCGCGCAGTGCGATAAAACTATGAAGGGATATGGCGATAGCTCTATCTCCTTTAATGGCCGATTGGCAAAGAACGTGAAGGGACAGCGGCTTAGGTGCTGTAGTGCCCCACTTGAAACGCAGACAGTTAGCCGTGTTAATTTTTATTTTGGAGGAGGTGCTGGCACAACGGCATCGCAAGACGCATATAGCTCTTCTAAAGCCATCTTTGAGGGCATCTTCTTCAAATTACCAGATGACACTTTGCACTTCATTGTCATTTTTTTCTTGGTCTGCAATTCTGCACAGGTCCAAGTGGTACCGCCTTTGCTGTCCATTTTGCATTCCCAATTCATGACGCCCATATAGTCCACTGAACTGGAAGGCTTTTGAGCCATGGCGACAACAGACATTAGCGACGAGACGAGTAACACTGTGCAAAGTTTCACGGTTGCTATCCTTTTGTGATTCCACTTAAACGTCCAACATACACCTCAATGGAAACTAGACCAACCACAATCACTATTACGTCAACTAGGAAGAGCGTTACCTTCACCGCTGTCTAACTAGACTGCCAAGTTAGGTGCTGACCAAGAACGTCATAGCGATAGCGTTGCTATGCATAGGTGGTCAGTTGAGGTCATTGGTGGCCGATTGAAAAAGAAGGGGCGTGAGGGGTACGCTGATGTTTACTAAACACAGTCTTATTGATGCACTTCGCTCACCTCGAGCTACAGTGACGCATTCAGATCCTGCGCCGGTGTATAAGCTGAACGCGCCGTGCCCGCAGACCTGCAACGCCTGTGAATTTTCATTGTAAATCCGTGCAGCGGTTACGTCAGTGACCAGCGCGTGCGACATGACAAAAACAATGCATGGACCATAGAGCTAGGCTCTGTTTTTCATTTTGGACGCCTCCGGATATCAGTGGTTTACGCTATCCGGTAACTATTGACTTTTCAAGACCAGTGACACAGTGAGCGTCAGCGGGCTATTTCCGCAGAAAACAGGAAGATGTGGTGCTTACCGCCCAGATAGATTAGGATGCAAGGTCACGCTGCCGTGAGAACAAGGTTTCTCGCAGAGCCCGCTACTTGGACTCGTCTGCTTATCTCGTTTACTTTGAAAATAACTCATCAGAAGGGTGGGACGAAATTATGAAAACTATAAACACATTCCTGGTTGCCCTTGTTGCAACGGCAATATCGACTTTAACTTTGTCAGAACATCACGAGAAAGGCGAGGTGATGGAGGCTGCTCACGATGCGATGGAAGAGATGGAGCCTGCTCAAGAAGCAGTGGAAGAGGCAGAGGTAGAGGTAGAGGTAGAGGTAGAGGTAGAGGTAGAGGTGGAGGACCCCGTGGATAACATCACTGAAAAGAAGTCTAAGCTGATAGACCAATGAAAGGTGCTGGGGGCCGTTTGACTAAAAATAAATAGCACCAACCGCTTCCGTAAAGCCCTCCAAACGCGGTCGCATAAACCGCCTCGCCGAAAGAAAAAGGAGCCAACTAAGGCTCCTAATTTCAACAGGAAAGTACCAGTAGCCCCCCATGCAACCCCTGTCCAACTAGTCTGCCTAATGCCGAACGTCATAGGCGGTGGGACCGTCATCGCTTGTCGCGGATACAGATGGTTCTGCGGACACACTTAAAAGCTAAAATCACATCCCCAACGAGGGACATGAAGTGGGAGCATATATACTCGGCTTATGACGCAATTTCTGTTCTTACTCATCGATGTACTTATCGCTATAGCGTTCATCGCCGCGCCGTGGGTAATCCTTGCTAAGCTCAACTTCCAATGGCCCGATTGGTTGAAGGACGGAATTGTCGGGGTCATCTGTTTCGTAATCTGGACGGGCTTCGCACTGTATTTCGCTACCCAGACGATACTCTGGCTGGGTTTCCTGCCTTGATGGTCAGATCGCTTTCCTAACGGCTCTAATGCTCCGTCTCCACAGCTACAAGCACACTAATAGCGCCTCATAAGACCATCTCTGCCGTATCGCTGGCGTCCCCTGGGATAACAGGCCCCTCGCGATACTCGCCGAGCGCAATCATCGACAAATGTTGATGCTGTGGAGCGACAGTCAAGTTGCAGATCCATTTGAAATCAGTTGCCCGCATGCAGTACTTTGAATCACTTCCGAGATCTATGCTGAGATAAAGAAATGGCCGCGAGAATTGTTTTGACGACGACAGCCACTGTTCCGAATAGAGAAACTAAGGAAGTAGTAAATATCATCACGGCAGAAGTCGCTGTCGGTATGAATATTTTTAAAGATATTTTCTCTGCGGTCAGGGACGTCGTCGGTGGCAGAGCAGGAGCAGTGCAGGACACGCTGCGGGATCTACGAAACCAGGCACTTGAGGAGCTTAGGGAGGAGGCCGCGAGGGTGGGCGCTGACGCGGTAGTGGGTGTGGATCTGGACTATTCGGAGTTCAGCGGTGGCGGGAGATCCATGCTCTTCATTGTTGCGAACGGGACCGCCGTGAAATTAAAGTGATGCCGAGAATCTTCCGAACGGTTCTTGGGCAGCGGCGTCAGCTGATTGGGCCGCGTGCGCACTTATTATCCACTTTGCCCGGCGACCCTCTGCGCGGATGTGGGCAGGTTGCAATCTCTACCGTCTGGTGCATGCGGCATTGGGTCTCCAGCAAGTGGTAGCGCGGAGACGGGTATGAAAGTCGATGAAAGCTTAGAGCAGCACTTTCCGACCCCCGTGCTCATTCGGAGACACGAGGACATTGGCGCGTTAACGGTAGCGCTGCAGGCACTGCTTGAGGAGGCCGTACAATCAGAGCCAAACGCCGCAGAGTCGTCTGACAACACGACTCGGGGTGGGTTTCAGACAGCGGGCCAGGAGGACTTCCTGGATCGGAATCACGAGGCGCTCAGAGTGCTGAAGGGTCAGGTAATTTGGCCGGCAGTGGAGAGCTATCTGTCGCAAGTACTGAAGTGTGACCCGCTGATGACCCCGGTTTCGATCGCTAGCTGGGCGGTTTCACTGAATGCCGGCGATTGGCAGGCCCCCCATTTTCATCCCAAGGAATACACCGTGATATCAGGTGTTTATTACGTTTGGGTACCTGAGGCGCCTGAGCCTGAGGGATGCCTGGAGTTCATTAATCCAAATCTCAATGCGGTCAGCATCGGCAACCAACCCTCAGGGCACCTGCATCAGCCTTGCACCGGGCAGATTATCCTGTTTCCCCCTTATTACATGCACTTTGTTCACCCTTTGAAAACAGCTGACCAGCGCCACGTCATTGCATTCGATGTGCGCCTGAATCATCGCTAGCCACGGCTGTTTGCCGTATGCAGGAATAAGAATAAATAGCCAGGTGTGACCACAGGCTGTGGAGACAGCCGCAGTCGATTAAACCCTGCAGGATACTGCGCAAGTGGAGGATACAGCCTCGCACTGCGAGGCTGTATAATTAAAGCGCTCGCGGCGCCTTCAAGGCCGGTGCAACACGGTCTCCGTATTCAGCATCTCACCCGAGCAGTCGGCGTAGAGATTGAAATAGTCTCGGGTAGCTTTCCAGCCGCCGTTGGCTTGCATGGACCGGCGTGACATGAATGACTCCATATCGGGATAGATTGCCACGTGGGCAAACTCACCAGCGGCGTCAGCTCCTCCCGTGTGTGGCATCATGATTAACCAGCCGATAATGCCGCCAGAGTTCTTTTGCATATCCATCGCATACTCTGCATGTTTCGCCGAGATTTCTTCGAAGGTGACGCCCTCCTTGCGAGTGCACCAGTTCCAAGTCACGTAGCGCTCATTGTCACTGGCCATTTGCTCCTGATCTGCGTAGAGCATTACGGCATGAGCCTGCTTAACGTGGCATAGCGCCAGGGACTGCCAGCGTTCGTTGAGTGCCTTGCCGCCGTCAGATGTCAACCAGAGGTCCCAAGCCTTTCCCCAGCGCGCGTGATCGCTCGCCAGAAATTCTACAAAGTCATAAGGCCAAGGTCGCTGCAGGTTTTGATGAGAAAACAGAGGGAATTGACGAACAAAAACTGGATCCACATCGTTTTTTTCTGCCCAGTTAAAGTAGTCGTCAATCATGCCTTGGTACTCATCGATGCTGACGCCATTGTTGAGCTTGCATAGATTGGCTTGAATATTGAACGGCTGCTGTACGTTGATGCCGTCGATAATGTGATTGTCCCCCAGCACCTGGGCGTTGGCGAAGATTGCTAACAGCGCAGATGCGAGCCACACGGATCTCAAAATACTCATTGTTGTCTCCTTGGTGTTGTCTTTTCTAATAGAATCTGTCCATACGACAGCAAATTCCGTAACGTAAAATAGCAAAGGGCACATACAGAGCGATGACGCTTTTGTGACGTGCAGTGTTGCGGCAATGCAACGGGCCACGTCAGCGTTGTGACGCTGAGGAGTGACTGCGGGGGCGTGCGGCAAAGTAAAAGACTCCGCCGCTGGCAAGAATGGCCATCGATATGAGTGCCTCAATTGGGCGCTGCACCACTACGTATATGAGAGTCCAGCCCGTTATGCCAAGAAAGATCAATGGCGTGACGGGGTAAAACGAAACCCTGAAAGGTCGCTCTATATCGGGTTTTCGCTGGCGCAAAATAAAAAGTCCCAGCACGGCCGCAAAGGTGTTGAGCGCCATCGTGGCGCCCGAGAAGATCAGTATTTGCTCAAAAGATGCCGTCCACAGAAACAGGAGCGCTGTTCCCGATTGAAACAGTATCGCGGTGACCGGGATCCCATCTCGGTTTTCCCGGGCCAGAGCGGCAAAGGGGGGATAATCTTGTCCGATGCGATGCAATACGCGCGGGCCGGCGAGAATCATGGCACTGATAGTGGAAACCAGTAATAGCGAAAGTAGCAGACCCATCAGCTTGCCTGCAGTAGATCCAAATGCAAATTCCGCAGCAATCACCCCTACCTCGACTTTCCCTGCCATCGCCTCCATGGGTGCAACAGAGAGAAAAACGAAATTGAGCAGGCAATACAGTGCCGCAACCACACACGTGCTCAATCCTAATACCCACGGAAGGCTGCGCTGTGGTGAGGACAGCTCGCCGGTGATGTAAGTCGCAGCATTCCAGCCAGAGTAGGCGTAGTTCACGTAGATCAGGGAAACTGCAAAGGTGCCGCTCCCTAGCAGTGTGGTGGCCTCGCCATCCCAAATGAAAACGGCACGTTTTGCATCAGGACTCAGCGCCAAGGCGGCAAAAGAAAATCCCAGGATGAGGAGCACCTTGACCAGCGTAAATCCGGTTTGTGTGATGCCGCTATGGCGATGTGTTGTGCAATGAGCCGCAGTCAGACCGATCACGGCGACCGTCGCGAGCCACAGAGGATTCAGAGCCAGTCCGCTGGCATTGAGATAGGTTCCAAAGGTAATCGCTGCCAAGGCAGTGGGGGCAGCGAATCCGACCGTGGCCGATACCCAGCCAGAGACAAATCCTGCACAGGGATGATAAATTTCAGTCAGAAAATGGTACTCGCCTCCCGAGCGTGGCAATGCAGCACCAAGCTCGGCGTAGCTCAGTGCGCCGCATAGTGCTGACAATCCGCCGATCAACCAAAGCATTAGGATGGCCGACGCGGACTGTATGTCGACGAGTTGGAACCCAAGGCTGGTGAACACGCCGGTGCCCACCATGTTGGCGATGACTACTGCGGCGGCAACTTTTGGAGGGTAGTGTGACAGTGTGAAAATCCGTGGCGATGCGTGGAACGCTCAGTCTACCCCAGTGGCCTGAGGGCGCTGAGCACAGCGTTAATTGCGTTCCGCGATGAGTCTGACGGGGCCGCCCCGGCAGACGTTTGCCATCTATTCGATGAGTAGCGTTACTTGTAGGTCACTTTGTGCACAATCTGATGATCCATCATCGTCCGGATTTCCTCATAGCCCTTGGCGATCGCATCCAGCTCCTCTTCATCGTCAGCGTAACGTTCGGCGAGGATGGCATTCACTTTATTCCACTTTTCCTCATTAGGCTGGTAGGCCGCCATATTCGGGTACTCCACGTTGAGCCACACATTGGGTGAATCCGCTGCCGTCGAGACGAGAATTGTGTAGTCGGTAACGTAGCCAAGTTCCTTTTGCACCTCCATGCTGCGTACCCAGGTGCGCTCCAGTCTTACCAGATATTCATCAAGATAATTGCCCTGTACTGCAATCACAGTGTGCTCAATGACCTCTTCGCTTAAGGAATAGTCCTCCCAGATTTCAGCGCGAGTGAACGAACTGACCAATAACAATGTGGCCATTAACAAAGATAGTCTAAACATGAGATACCCCCAGAGTTTTTGATGAATGTGGGTCCGACCATGAACCCGGGCAGCTCTGTTTTAGCACTGATATCCAGCTTTGGATACCCACTGTGGCGCGTCTGGGATATCGGTTGGCCACGAGTTGCTTTAGAGAACCCAGCCGAGTAGCCAGAAGCTGATCATTCCAGCTGCCAGTGACAGAATATGATTACCTGTCAGCTTGGCGGTGACCGCAGCGCAGATGAGGCCTAACGCCTCGGGTGGGCCAGCGACCAATTCTCCCTCGGGTGTGGTCATCATGGAAATCACGAGTGCGGCCATGACAGTGGGTGCGACGAACTCGAGCGCCCGCAGCAACGTTGGCGGGAACGTATAGCGCGCGAGCGCAAAAATGAAGAATGCGCGCATAATGTAGGAGCCGAGGCCAGTCAGAACGATTGCTAGGGTAATCACGCAGGCCGCACTTTTTGCGCGAATAGCATTGTCATCACGCTAACGACTACCGCAACGAGGATGCCAGATCGATTGGGCATTGCAGCGAGTAGATAAGCTAGCCCCATAGCCAGCGCTGCGGCCCCCAATTTATCGCGACGATCACTCGACGCCATCATCAGGCTGACAAAGAGCACGGGCGCAGCGAACTCTACCCTCCACTCGGGTGGGATAGCGGGGCCCAAAACCACCCCGAGCGCGGTGCATATCATCCACAGTGACCAAAAAGTGAATCCCGCCGAGAGAAAGTAGCGTCTGAAGTCATGGGGATCATCGATGGGTTTGATCTGACTTAGAACGAACACCTGGTCAATCAGGACATAAGAGCCCACCCATCTAAACCAGCTGGGCTGATGCTGAAAACGGGGTGCCAGGGTAACGGAGTAAAGCATATGCCGAGCCCCCACGATCAGTGCCGCGCTGACTGCTGCAGCCACTGATGCCCCCTCGCCGATCAGCGTTAAGAGTGTGACCTGAATCGCACCCCCGAAAATAATGGGTGATGAAGACCAACCCAGCCATTGCGGGATCCCTGCATTGGCGACGACTACGCCAAATACAAAAGCAAAGGGTATGGCTGGGATGAATAGGGGTAGTGCGTCGAGTGAACCTCGCAGCGCAGGTGAGTCGAGGGAGGCATTCATGGGCTTCAATAACCTGTTGAGTTGATTGCCGGGAAGCTGTCAGCGCGTTTCCGAAACGCGCATGTTATCGGGAAACAATGTTCTGTAAATAGGAATGCCTGTCACCTTTTGTGCTTTCAATGACTGCCTTGGCCAGCCTAGCATCTTGGTATGAGCGGGAAGGTATCATAGCCGGTATGGCAGGGTTCAATGCCTCTGTGTTGGAGGCGATTGGCAATACACCCATCGTGGAACTCAACCGCTTCGGAGCAGGGGTAGGACCCTCACTATTGGCGAAGCATGAGTTTACCAATCCCGGTGGGAGTATGAAGGATCGGGCAGCCCTCGGGATGATCGAATGGGCTGAGCGAGAGTATGACCTGTCGGCCGGGTCTGAGATTATCATCTCTACTTCTGGAAACCTTGGCATCGGCATGGCGATGATCTGTGCCGTGAAGGGCTACCGGTTGATTTGCTTGTTTGTTCCCAAGTTGAATCCATCGACAGAGCGGAGTCTGGAGTTACTGGGCGCCGAGCTGGTGAAAGTCGGGGCCCGCGACCATACAGGCGGCTTTCATTTAACCCGTCTCGAGCGCCTCGAAACCCTGAGAGCCGAGCGGCCCAATGCAATTTACCTTGACCAGTATGATTCGCCCGCGGCGATTGAAGCGCATCGCACATCCACCGGACGGGAGATCCTCGAACAGATGGGCGCGCAACTCGACGCAATGATCATGATCGCGGGAACCGGAGTCAGCTCTATGGGGATTGCTCGCTGGTTGCGCGAACATTCCCCGGATACTGAAATCTGGCTGGTCGATGAGGTGGCTTCGCTCACCTTGCCTAGAAGCGCACGCCCTGAGCCGCTATTCCTCAACGGTATGGGGACCAGTATTCAGCCCAATAACTACGCAGGAGATGCGTTTAGTCGATTTGTTGACGAAGTGGTTTATGTCAAGGCGGGAGAGGCTATCGCCACGGCTACCCACATTGCGCGTACTAAGGGTATTGTCATGGGGGGGGCTGGGGGTGCCGCGTGCCACGTGATGCGCGAGCACGCCGCAGCGGGATATGGATTAGGTGCCCGCCTGTTAGCGCTGATTCCAGACCAGGGCAGCCGCTATACGCAAACGCAGTTTGACCTTGAGTGGCTTGAGAACATGGGTATTTCTGGGCCGGCGCTGGCTGTTCGCAACAGTACATGAAGCCAGGCCCTACCTTGTTTTTAAGTCAGCGGGAGGTAATCGGCGCTGGCGCTACAGATGTCGATTGGGTAGGCAGGGTGTTGGAGCAGGTTTTTCCGCTGCACGAACAGCAGGCATTCACAGTGCCGCCCAGCAGCTTTCTTAAACGACCCGAGTGCCCACGACCGCATTATTGGTCTCTCTGCGCATATGGCGATGCTGGATATTGCGGTGGAAGCCTCATCTAGCTTTCAGGAAGCGCTTGTGGACGCCAACATTGGTATTGTTGCCACGACGGAGTCAGAGCCGTATGTCACAGAGCGAGAGTTTAAACGGGGTTCGCTATTCATGAATGTATCGCTGATGGATCCCACGTTCGAATTGGTTGCTGCTGCGGACAAGATCGTCGTAGATGACTGGCATCAGAGTGTGCATTCAGACCGAGTGCTGGCGAGGATGCACAGGGAGGGTTTGGTTACGCGAGACTCGATTCACGGTGAGTTTGGATCCGTGGTAGCGGGTCACTTACCCGGGCGGGAGGCGGTTGACGAGGAGTGGGAAGTCCTTTTTTGATCACTGAAGCGCTTGATCCGCGCCGTATCGATTTTCTGGATGTGCTGCGGGGGATCGCAATCTATGGCATTTTACTGGTTAACGTATTCAGTTTTGGTGCCGATATCCCTGCTTGGACCGGCCTCGCCGACCAGGCGGCTTGGTTATTGAAACATCTTTTCTTTGAGACCAAATTCTGGACCGTTTTCAGTCTGCTATTCGGGATGGGTTTCTATCTGCAAACCCGATCTCCTAGCTATCGCACCCTAAGCACCCTAAGACGCCTTGGTGCCCTCATGCTATTCGGTTGCGCGCACGCCCTGCTTTTTGAAGGCGATATTTTGATGCTCTATGCCCAGCTCGGCGTGTTCTTGTTGTTACTGCACCGTTTGCCAACCGGGCCCCTGCTCGTGCTTGGCGTGCTGTTGTGCCTTAGTTTTCCTTTGGGGCACCTTTTGGGTGGAGACAGAGGGGATGACTGGCCTCCCGAGGACTCCGCAGAGGCTGCCGAGTGGCTTGCCGAGGAGCGCCTCACTTCCCCTCTCGCGACAGGCGGCCTAGCCGAAGTAATGGAGTATCACGCTGAATTTATTCCTGAGAAATTCTGGATCGATTGGCAGTATCCAGATTCTGGCCTGATGGTGCTGGCCTGCTTGTTGCTGGGGTTCGTCATCATGCGGGATAGTGGGCAGCGTCTTCAGCACATGACGCAAGCACAAGCCGGTCGGTTGTCGCTGGGTCTTTGGTTGTTGGGTGCGGCCTTGATGACGATAGAGCGATATTGGGCGGTAACGATCGGCTACCGACCCTTTGATCGGACAGATGCTTTGCCGCAGCAGATTCTGTTGGCCGACTGTACCTATCTCGCGGCAACGATCAGCCTTACCGGAGCCTGGTTTTTCAGTGTGCGCTGGTGGGTAGGGAGCGGCATGTTGACCAACCTGAGGACTCGGATTGCCAATGTGGGTAGAATGAGCCTTACCAGCTATATCGCTCAGACCCTCATTTTCACCACGGTGTTTTATGGTTACGGGCTGGGCGGCGCATTCACATGGGGCCCGGCGACAGTCGTTTGTCTGGCCACTGCCATTTACCTCATTCTGCTAATTTGCTGTAGCTTGTGGTTGGCAAGGTTCCGCCTCGGCCCCTTGGAGTGGCTCTGGCGGTCAATCACTTATTGGCGTTGGGAGCCCCTCAGAAGGGGGTCCTAGAGGGACTAGTAGGTGTGCCGCAGCGGAGTTTGCGACTTCGTGTGGCGGTATCAGCTTGTGGCGAATGCCCCTTGCAGGACGCGAAACTGCGCCGCTTGCTATCGCACTCTCAGGCCGGACCGGCTGCTTTATGTGCTCCGCGAATCTCCTGCGTCGGGCTACCGCCGTGGCGTCCTGCCTCGAGGCACATGGATTTGAGCACCAGTGACTGCGCATCGACCGTCGCTCCCTCGGCGAGGGCGGCTCCCCCCATAAGCATGGTGCCGTGGTTGATCACGGTCCTATTGCCGATGGTGGTACGGGAAACAGTGAGGATTCGATCTTCAAAGCTATGCAATTGCATCTGGCCATTGATTACGCAGTCGGAGCCAATGTTCACGGCGTGCCAATCTGACATTTGCAGCGGCAGACCAATGAGGGTGCGTTCTCCAATACGGCAGCCGAAAAGTCGGAGGATGGGGTTGGCAAGAGCAGTACCGGAGACAGCACTCATAAAGCCCGCCATGAGCCGAAAAAAACAGTCTTGCGCCAGAAAGTAAGTGAAGTGGCGAACGGACCAAAAGGGTGCCGTATTGTGTTCGCCCCATCGGTTACCGACCAGCAGCAGCTTGACCATAAGGGCGAGCACCGGCAGAGACATGGGTACGATAACACTCGTGAGCAGCGCGGCAGCAATGTTACTGAACCCCGCCATGTTGAGAGTGACAAGGAGTAAGGTTGCCAGAAATACGGTGATGCCCGGGATGACACCCACCGAGGCCAGATCGTTGAGAGCAAAGCGGGCCAGAAAGATACCGAGTGATGGCGGAGGGTGTGCGGGTGGTGCCAGTGGTCCAAGGCTGCCCATTTCCAGAGGCGGGTTACCACTGATGACGCGTCGGGGGTCGTGGCGGTTTGTATATTGCTGCCGATACAGATGAGGCCCGACAGGGGTCGATACCCCTAGTAGAAAATTGCCGGGCAGCGGGCCTGGCTCAACCATGGCGTTGTTGCTGGCAAAAAATCCGGCTGGCATGTGGAGAGGCTGTACCAACAGAAAGGCGCCGTGTTCATCGAGCACGTTGCAATAACAGCCCTGAGCAATGAAGACATTAGCATCGGCATGAAGTTGCTCGGGTAGCAGGTTGAAAAGCGCGTCACATTCCGATGCGCCGACTTTGGAAAATTTGACGCCCGCCCAAGCGCGGAGATACTGGCCCGTCAGACTCCAGCCCCAAATCTGTTGAATCTGATTCATTTTGGTTTGCCGGTAGCGGGCGGAAATACCTAGCAAACTGTTTGTAGCGATCCAACCGGGTGGTGTCGGGGTCAGTCTCAGAAAGGTGCATAGAATCAGAGAGCTAAACAGCACGCCTAGCCATATTCCCATCATGCCAGCCCCACTCATGATCAACAGGTCGCCAGTGGTTAGGGGCTGTGCATCCAAGCTCACCTTGCTCAGCGCGTCAAAGCCCAGAAACCAGGTGGTCAGCAGGGCAATAGCAGCTCCGGGCAGGACAACCAGCAGTATTTCGAGTGATAACTGCATCAGCAGGTTGCGAATTTCGAGCGCCCGTTCTTGAAGGGCCGATGTTTTGACGACAGTCGGGGTGCGGGGGGGGCGATACGCGCCCACCGCGGATCCTGGGACGCCACTGACTTGCTGTCTCGCTTCACATACTGTGTCGAGACTGGAGAGCGGAGTGAGCCAAGATTGGGTCCCCAATGAACCTCCCCCAGAGACCATGGCTCTGCTGCCCACTCTCGCCTGGCGCCCGATGGAGATGTGATCCAGAAAAAAGTGCTCTCCTTCCCAGCTAACGGTGCTGATTTGCGCCCCGGCCTGAACAATCGCCTCTGACTGAATAGTGACGAGAGAGAGTGGGCCATACCACTCGGTGCTTTGCGCGATGAATGCCTTTGGGTGGATATTGCCGCCGAGGCGCCTGAGCGCCCAATTAAACAGCATCGGGCTGCGCAACCCATTCACGAGGGGTTTAAGGACGAAATCAGTTTGTCGTTCCAGCCACCACAGTTGCAGATGATGGCTTGAGAACTTCTGATATCTTCCCGGGAGCATGTCGGGATCGTCCGGGAGCTGTCGCTGAAGCAACCGCATGAGCAATACCCAGCCCAGATTGGTAAAAGGCACGAACATGTACATCCCATATCCGATCAGCGTTGCGAGCAGAAAACCCAACACATTGCCCGCCAGCAACAACTCTTCAGGGTCGATAATTGCCAAGCCTAGAGCCGCCATCATCAGGAGCGGTACTCTCAACAGTACAATCGCCACACTCTGGCGCAGGGTGAAACCAAGGAAGCTAAATTGTCGGCTGTGGTTTACGGTTTGATGCCTTGTTGGCACTGTTTTCTCAGCGGCGTGAAGCGCGTGCGTGCCGGTATCCAATTTTGACGGTGAAAACTGAACGATCTTCGCAGCGCTGCGTGCATCAGTGAGAAGTGCTCTGACTGGGACCGGATGGCTTGCTTCCTGCAGGCGCTGGGATAATCGCGCGATGGCAATAGAGTGAGCGCCCCAATCGATGAAGTCATCGTCCCATTCAAGCGCCGTGCCAAGCTCCGCTCTGCAAAGATCGAGGATCCATGATGGCAGAGGCGTAGTATCCGCTTGAGCATCGGGCGTTGAAGCGGCGGAATAAGCGCGGGTGTCACCCGCTGCTTCAATGACCTTGGGTAGCGCGCGGCGATCGATCTTTCCGGAAGCGGTAACCAGATTGAATTGCTCGATGAGGAAAAAGCGGCTGGGCACTGCGTAAGGGGGGAAGCGTTCCGAGATCAGCTTCTGTGCCTCATCGACCATGCCATGGTGCAAGCGCTGAATAGGTTTGGTTGATGCTGCTAGCGAGAGTGATGGCGCTCGCAGCAGGGCAATCAATTCGTTGTCCTGACAATCCAGTACCGCGGTCTCGATGGCGGGGAAGTGATCCTGTAAGAGCGACTCAATGGGCTGCACTTCAACGCGATAACCCCGTACCTTCAGTTGCGAATCGATACGGCCGTGAAAGTGTATGCGATGCGTGTGAGGATCGACGTGACATCGATCTCCGGAACGGTACAAGCGACCGAGGTGCGGGTGATCAATAAAGCGCGACGCCGTGATCTCAGGGAGGTCGCGATAGCCACGCGCCAGCTGAATACCACCAATGACAAGCTCACCCTGTTGGCCGTTGTTCAGAGGCGCGAGGGTCTCCGGGTCCACGATGGTGTAGCTGACGCCGGGGAACGGGCTGCCGATCGTAACGGGCTCGCCAGGCCGCAGTAACTGTCGGCTGGTGTCTGTGCTGACTTCGGTAGGACCATAGGTATTGATTATTTGCCTTCGCGCTCTCGACCAAGGCGCTACCAGCGATGCCGGGAAAGCCTCTCCAGCAGCCACGATGTATCGGCAGATCGGGTAGGGAAGGTCGTATTCGGGGTTTGCCGATAGCGTCGATAACAGAACAGGAGGGCAGAATAGCGCGGTGACATGCGCATCTCGAAGAATCGGCAGCAGCGCGGGGCCTGAGCGCAACGCCGTCTTGCTGAGCACCACCACCTCGCAACCGGCCAGCCAGGCGCTGTACATTTCGGAGATGCTCCCATCGTATCCAAGAGACGAAGTCAGTGAGCTGGCATCGGTGCCCGCAATAAAGTCATAAAACGTGGCGTAGGACTGAGCGAGATTGATATAGCCCGCATGAGGGCACTCGACGCCCTTAGGTAATCCAGTCGTCCCGCTGGTGTAGAACAGGGAGGCCAATCTTTTCCCGGGTTCATCAAGCCATGGAGATCGGGCAAGCTGCGCTGATGTTGACTGAGCCCGGAACCCGAGTTCACGCGTGATGAGTGTCGGGAGCTCAGGAGTGGCGGCCATGTCGTCGGCAATTAACAGCGCGGGCTGGGCGTCTTGGAGCACTTGTTGCCGCATCGCGGCGGGCGATTCCACGTCAATAAAGCATTGCACTGCACCCGCCTTCAAAATCGCCAAATGAAGCGCCACTGCGGTGCTGGTGTTCTGAGGCAGGCACACAGCGACCACTTGATCGGGGGCTGTAATGAATTCGCTGATTACCCCTGCCAATTGATTGGCTTGCTGGTTCAGTTGGGCGTAGGTCAGCGACTCGCCGGTTTCAGGCAGCGACAGCGCGATGTGGTCAGGAAACTTTGCCGCAGAGCGTTCAAAAATTTCATGGAGCCATTGCGCCCCGCGTTGATGCTCATGAGCACCCCAGCATGTCCGCAGTGCGGTTTGTGTCAGAGTCGGCCCAGCAGGTGTGGCGGGTGCATCATGAGCAACCACCGATCGGTACCGTAACCAGGCCGCGGTGACCGCAGCCGGGATAACTAATATCCACAATAGCGTCATCGGGGCAGACTTGTGTCGTTCATTGCGCGTCGTTTAGGAAAAGTAGGATTCCATTGTGCCTCGGCGTCGCGCATCCAGCGTTACACAGTGAAAGCCGCCCCCCATCATGCGCGAATGCCTGAGTTTGAGTGGAATGACCTCCATGCCTTTTGACTCCAGTAGCGTGATCAGTGCGCTTTGATCGCTATCGACAACCACGGTGTTCGGACCGAGACTAAACAAATTCATATCGATCCATTCGCTGCCGATCGCTTTCTTAAGATAGTCTTCACTGTGGCGGGCCTGATTTTCCATCGGTGGACTAAAGATAATTTCCCAGTCTCTCAGAAACGCTGGGATAGTATCCATTGATAAACGCCCGGGATTGGCCAGAATCAGACCGGGTCGCAACGCCACCAGAGTTGAATCAATATGACTGCCGAAATATACCCCCTTCAGAAAATGTACCCGAAAGCGGTCTCCCAATACGCGCTGTAACCAGTGCCCGCCCAGTTCGTTTCCGGTCGCGCTCACCAGATAAAGCAGGTCACGACCAAAACGGAGGACATTGGCTGCATCGAAAGCAGGTTCAAGGTCTCTTGGCGTGGGGGTTGCCGGGTCAAAATCGAAGAGGGTGTCGTCCAGCAGCGGCTTTGGGGCGCTGAACCAATTAGCACCACTGTGGTAGTACTCCATGAGTAACGCGCGATAGGAACCGGTCTCCAAAGAACGACCCCGGATCACATTGGGTGTTTCGATAATCGTGTCGCCCACCACCAGCATTACGTCTCTGGGGCAATAGTTGTAATAGCCCTCGGTTTCCCATTGCACCGTTTTGATGCGCTGCTCGTGGGGCCAGGGAGCAGGTCTACAAACATTGATGCCGCGCACCTCCATGGCCTCAATGAATCGCTGTAGATCTTCCTCGGTCTCTTCGATGATTTTTTTCGGAAAGGCCCCTTGGGGTATATCTGCGAGCTCGCGATCGGGATACTCGGCCAAACGGGTACTCAAATCGGCAAAGGGGAAGCGCGCACCCTGTGGAAGACCAACAATCACCTCTTCCAGAGGGTCCCACTCGTTACAACTCCATACTCGCGACATCAATCGTTACTCGTGGTCAGCGCTCTGCGCCGTCATTGTCGGGACAAAGCGCATGCAGCAAAACGAAAAAGGGCCACCCGGAGGCGGCCCCTGCTGCTGCGGAGAAGTCTGCGAATCAGATTTCCTCGCTCTCCCACAATGCACTGCCATGGCAGGATATGGTCTCGCGTTCCATCTGTGCTACGTCAGAGGAGGGATAGGCATCCCACCACTGGCCAAAGCTGGAAAATGACTCCCAAGAAACAGCGAGCAACACGTCAGTGCCATCACCGTCAGCCCCTACCGAGACGGGGAACATGGTGTAGACGTTCATACCGGAGCCACCGGCTAAGGCACCGGCTGCTTCCTTCCACTTACCTGCCTGAGCCATTACACCCTCTTCGGTGGTCTCTCCGTGAATGTTGCATTTCCACATCTGCACAGGGTTGCCGGCGGATGCAAACGACGAGACCAGCATGAGTGCGCTGGCCGTAGATACGAGGCTTTTCAATTTCATGAGAACTCCTTGGTTGGACTGACTGCGACGCTAGCAAGCCGCTGTCAGTAGCGCAATCTATGGGGTCGGCGTGTCACCTTTTGCTAATTAGCGGATGGCGAGAGAGTTTGTTTTCACGGTGTCTCACCAATTGACTCCGGCATTATATTCTCGCCAGCCTCTTTCCCAATATCCGGCCAAAGGTAATAGCTGGCGTCACCAGCATCCCGTTGGTGTAGGCAGCGCCTGAGGTTGCTGCAGCGCCAATGATCTCTCCAATTGCAAACAGGCCCGGAATGGCGCTTTTTTCGTTGTCCAGCACTTGTAACTGTCGATTCACGCTAAGCCCTGCAAAAGAAACCAAGGTCCATCCCTGCATGGCGATGGCATAAAAAGGTGGTGTCGCCAAGGGAGCTGGCCTGTGCACGCGGCCCAGGTGGTCGCTCACAGCCGATTTGATCTGGCGGTTGTATTGATCGACTGTCTCTGCGAGCGCGGAGGGGTTCAGTCCCGCTCGAAATGCCAGTTCTTTGACGGTCATCGCACTGGAGAACATGGGGTGAGACTGGTGCTCGTGGGCCAGTCGCTCGCGGCTCCAGTCGGGAATAATCGGATCGCCGCTTTCCAGCGCTGCGGTGTCGAATACGGCCCAGTGCCGATGGCCAGGCTGCCGATAAATGCCGCGCTCAATTTGATGGATGCTGGGGTGATCTTCCCGAATAAATCTGTTGCCTGCAGCGTTCACAAGGATTTCCCAAGGGTTCCTCAGAGCCGGGTTCAGTGGCGCCCAGGCATACATCTGACAGGGATACTGAAAAGCATCGGGAATCAATCCGGGCAGGCTGGCGTATTTGTTGCCGCCTACAATCGCGCCGCCCGCAGACATGCCCAACAGCAGCCCATCCCCTTGCGAAGTAGGGTAGGCGGTTCTGGCATAAAGCGGCACACCGTGCAGTTCTTCAAATAATCTCGGGTTGGCGGCGCAGCCCCCGGCGGCCAGCACAACGCTCGCACCGCGGATGTCAGCAGCGCCTGATGGTCCTGTTGCCGTGACTCCCGTTACCCTGCCCGACTGATCCTGCATTAAGCCCGTCACCGATGTGCCCGTCAGCAGCGTGACCTGCTGACGGGCGATGCAAGTCTCCAGCGAGGGCATGAAGGCATGGAGAATCGACAAGCCACTGTTTACACCCTGCTGATAACGTCTGGTGCTGAAGTGGTCGTGGCCAATGCCTGTGACGGGGTGCCCCTGCATGACCTCAAATCCCCGCGCAGCCAACCAATTGATAGTCTCGCCGGCATGGTCCACGGTTAACTTGGTGAGGTCGGAGTCTGCAGTGTGCTCGTTAATACGCATGCAGTCCTCAAAATGCGCTTCCGGCGAGTCTTCGATCCCCAGTCTCTGCTGGAAAACGGTTCTGGCGCCCGCTATTTGGCCTGTTGACCAATATAAGGTGCCGCCCAACGCGGGACTCTTTTCGATGAGTAAGACGCGGGCTCCAGCCTGTGCTGCGAACAGCGCGCATGGAATCCCCGCCGTTCCGCCCCCGATCACAATCACGTCATAGTGAACTGAAGGGTCTGCCCGAGTGGTGCCCGTTCGCCAAAGTGGCAAAGAGGCAGATGCCACCAGAATTTCACGTCTGCTCAGATTAGCCACTGTGCTCCGCTTCTGGTGGAGTGCAGAGAGAACAGGCCGCCTTGGGCATTACTCTGGTCTCGCTTTAACGCGCAGAAAGCGTCGTATCCAAACGGACTGAAAGAGGGGATCTAGCCAGCGGTACAAACGACCGGAAATGACCACGGGTTTGCCGCGCTCCACCCCCCTGATCGCGTCTTTCACTACGGTGTCAGCGCCATACCAGAGCCATTTCGCCATATTTTTCTTCATTTCCATCAGACCCGCTGTTTCATGGAAATCAGTGTGCGTGAAACCCGGGCAGAGCGCCGACACATGGACGCCTCTCGCAGCAACAGTCAGGTTTAACTCTTCCGAGAGGGCGACCAGATATGCTTTCGAGGGGCCGTAGTTGCACCCTCCAGATCGCGGCACCCGTGCCGCAACAGAAGCGACATTGATAACACGGCCATGGCCACGCTCTACCATGCTCGGGATCAGTCGGTGGCACAGATCTGCGACCGACAGCATCATGAGCTGAAAAAAGCGCTGTTGCGCGCTCCAGTCGCGATCCAGCAGGATGTCAGGGCCTGCTACGCCGGCATTGTTGATCAGCCAATCCACCTGCCAGCCTGCCGCATCGCAAGTATCTGCAATGTGCCTGCCTGCGTCTGGCGCACTGAGGTCGGCCACGATGATTTCAGCAGTGATCTGGTACTGCGTGCGTAACGTGTTCCCGAGCGTGAGCAGTCGGTCTTCCCGGCGTGCCACCAAAATCAGGTTCCTGCCCGTGGCTGCCAATTGCTGAGCAAATTCAGCGCCTAGTCCTGATGATGCGCCGGTGATCAGCGCATACCCGGGTGGCGCCGTGGTCACGCCCTCGATCATAAGGTCATGGACCAACTATGCAGGCGTATCTTCCAAGCACCGCTGTCATTCTTGGCCACGATGTCGATATAGTGCGAGGTCGTCGATTCGCCTTCCAGCGCGCCCGCGGGCAGCGCCGTGTCCGCATTGGCGTCGACAACACGGCGAATGGTGTAATCGTATTCAACGACTGCCGCATCTCCCATCATGGTAATGCTGTGAGGCACGTCTACAGTGATTTCGTAGCTTGCAGTTTCAAATACAGGGCCGAGAAACTCACGGTAGTTCTCTCTCCCATCCAAGCCTGACACCCCCGGTGGTCGTAGGCTGATATCCGGATGCAGCCCTCCCACGTAAGCACCGATATCGCTGCCCTCAACGGCGCGTATCCAGCCTTGATACAGCGCAAGAATTTCTGCTTCATCGGTACCTGCCTGAACAGCGGGGTTCCATGAGAGCGTGCTGAGCGTGAGGCTTAGTGCGAGGGTTTTCAGAGAGAATAGTCGCATGGTGGGAGATCCTTTCTTTGGGCGGGGGAGATTATTGTCGTGCACCCGAGCAGGTCACCGCAAGAACTTGTTGGGCACCTCGCTGCCGAGCGGACGTCTGTTCCCAGCGGGTTAGGAATGCGAGAGCGCCATCACCCGGAGGTAGGCCGTTGCGCTGACATCGCGATGATACGGAGCCACCGCCTGAATGAGCGTCCGAGGATCAGGTGGTTCAGCCAGTACGGCGAGGATAGCTTGTGACAGCGCCTCCGGATCGCCCATGGGCACCAGGGGAGCAATCTTGCCTCCGTCGAGCAACTCCGTCGGTCCACTCGGACAATCAGTACTGACGACAGGGACACCGAGCGCCATGGCTTCGGTCAGTGTATTGGGCGAGCCCTCCCACCGGGACGACAGCACGAAGAGTGTTGCGTGCCGCATCCATGCCCAGGGATTGGCCTGAAACCCGGGCAGTACCACGCTCTCCGATACGCCCAGAGCCACCGCCTGAGCCTCGAGGGCATCGCGTAAATTGCCCTCGCCCAAAATAATCAGGCGGGCAGGGCGCACTTTGGTGACGCGCGCGAAGGCCGACAGCATCGTGGCAAAGTCTTTCTGCTCGGTTAGTCTCCCGACGCCAAGGATGACCGGTGTGGCGGGGTTTTCAAGCCAGGGATGGCTGATGTGCTCTTGCGCTGCGGTGAGTAGCTCGGGCGAAATAGTGGGGTTTCTGACCACGGGGACCTGACTTTGAGGCATGCCGGTAATGCTTATGACATCATTGGCGACGCCCTGTGATACTGCAATTAATCGGTGCAGGCGCGGGTAATACTTTTTCATCGCACGGTACCAGTGCCGTTTGCGTCGCTCCGACTTGTTGGCCAGTGCTGCCGATACCGTTGTGCCAAGGCGTCCCGATATGGGGGTGTCCGCTCTGGCGAGGCTGCGGGCACGAAGCGCCGCTAAAATGGCGCGATGCTTCACGGCAAGGAGGGCATCCGGGCGCGCGCTGCGAAGGTATCGAGCCACCTCCCACACCGAGGTCGCCGTATGACGCGATTTTAGCTTGATGACTGTTGCTGCGCTGGGCAATGCCGCCACGTGCGGGCCTCTGGCTTTAATCAGAAGAACGTCCAGATCAATGTTAGCGAGGGCAAGCGCTTGGCTGAGATTCGCGATCATTCTCTCGACGCCGCCTTGTCCGGAAAAAGACACCAGAATCGCTAGTTTTGGCCGAGTCACGCTGAGTCGTCCAGTGACGAATTAGAACGCCAGCCTAGCACAGAGGCCAGTCCATCGCTTGGTGGCAGATGGCGCTGGGCTTACACTCAACGGCTTGCGATAAGGACTCTGTGGTCGAATGATTGATAAATTGCTGCGCGGCAGTCTTCCGGTGGTGTGCACCGTGAGTGGGTGTGACTAAATGTGTGGATTGCTGGGTTACGCCGCTGCAGGCGAGTTGGATACCGATCGCTTTTATCATGCGATTGCAGCGCTCAGCCATCGTGGGCCAGATGGTCGAGGTGAGTCTGTGCGTCAGGGTGTCGCACTCGGGCACACGCGGTTATCCATTATCGACCTCGAGGGTGGAGCCCAGCCACTGCGCTCTGAGTGCGGTCGTTACGTGCTGGTTGCCAATGGCGAGATCTACAACCATCTCGAGCTGAGAGCTGAACTCCACTCCGCTGGTGCAAAGTTTCTTACGGGTTCGGACTGTGAGGTGATTCTGCAGGGCTACGCTGTCTGGGGCAGAGCGGTTCTGGAGCGGCTAGAAGGTATGTATGCCTTCGCCTTGCATGATACTGAGACACAGGAGGTATTACTGGCGCGCGATCCTCTCGGGATGAAGCCCCTTTACCTTACAACGGCTGGGGAGGGTGTGCGTTTTGCGTCTGAGCTCAAAGCACTGCTCACCCTGATGCCTTCTACCCCCGATCTTTGCGCCACCGCACTGGTGCAATACGTAGAGGGCCAGCATCCGCTCGCGCGAAGTACGCCGTTCAAGATGGTCGAACGCGTGCTTGCCGGAGAGGCGGTGTTGATTCGGGCGGGTCGTATCGAGGGGCGATGGCGTCATTGGCAAGTCAGCGAGGTGGTGCCGTTCAGAGAGGAGCAGCCGGTAGCGGCCCTTGATAAATTGATGGAGACCGTATTCACGCAGCATCAGCGTGCCGATGTGCCAATCGGGCTGTTTTTGTCTGCAGGGGTGGATTCGACCGTGTTGCTGGGACTCATGCGGCGTTACGGTATGACAGACATCCATACCTTTTCACTCGGCTTCCCTGACTCTTCGGTGGGTGACGAACTCGACGTGGCGACTCAGCTCGCGCAGCATTTTCATACCAATCACCGCGTGATCACTCCGCATGCGGGAGACATGCTCTGTCGCATGCCTCAGGTGGTGTGGGCCGCAGACGATCTTATGCGCGACCCCGCGAGTCTGCCCACCCTGTTGCTCGCCGAGGAGGCAAGCCGCTCGATGAAAGTCGTGTTCTCGGGTGAGGGGGGTGACGAGAGTTTTGCTGGCTATGGTCGCTACCGTACGAGCAGGGTTGAACGGCTGTTCAAAGACATCTTGTTCCCGGGTACCGGAGGATTCAGGTCGCGGGGAGACTTGCGAGGCGGCGTGGCGAAGCGGTTACTCGGAGAAGCACTCACTGCCGCTCGCACGGGCTGGCGACAGCCATTAATTGAGAGTTGGCAATCTTATCCTGATCAGTGGACTGACTTGCAGAAGATGCAGGCGCTGGATCTGGAGCACGCATTACCCGATAACTTGCTGGTGAAGGCGGATCGGATGTTGATGGCACATGGCATAGAAGGACGGATGCCGTTCGTTGACAGACGGGTCGTTTCATTTGGCCTCGCCCTGCCTGATGATCAAAAAAGAGACGCGCGAGAGGGCAAGAAGATCCTCAAAACCTGGGCAGCGGGCTTCATGCCTACAGAGCACTTTGGTGCAAAGAAGCGCGGGTTCTACGTCCCAGTCAATGATTGGTGGCAGGGCGACAGACTGGCCGCACTTTCTACCGCGTTGCACAACAACGCAGCCATCAGGGAGTGGTTTCGGCCTCAGGGCGTGAGTGACCTCTTATCAGAGCAGGGGCGCACGCAGCGGGTTGGCCGTCAGCTGATGACACTATTGCAGTTTGCACTCTGGCACCGCTTTTTCGTCGAGTCGACGATGACTGATATGCCGGAAGCGGCGGATCCCCTGAGGTTATTGTCCGAGTGACTCTGCAGTGACTGGCGGAGCGGTTTTAAAATCCCCGTCAGATCCACATGTCTCTTGCGGAGGCCGTTATAATGGAACAGGCGGACCACTGACCAAACGACTTGTGGTGTGGCTAATGTTTCAACCTGACGTGCTTCCCCCCCATCCGGAGTCCGATATGGCCAACCGAGTTTCCATTGATGTTTCAGCGCATATCGCGCACGTGACGCTGACCCGTTCTGACAAAATCAACGCGTTAGACCCCGCAATGTTCGAGGCCATTTGTGGTGCGATCAACGAGTTGGCGGCGCAACCTGAACTCAGAGCCGTTGTGGTATCTGGTGAAGGCCGAGGCTTCTGCGCCGGGCTGGATCTCTCCAACTTTGGCGGTGAGGTGGAATCTTTGGACCTGATGCCGCGCACCCATGGTATTGCCAATCAAGTGCAGCAAGTCGCCTGGGGTTGGCGCACACTTCCCGCACCGGTGATTGCTGCGGTGCACGGTGTTGCCATTGGCGGCGGCCTCAACATTATGTCCGGGGCCGATATCCGCGTAATTCATCCAGAAACGCGCTGTGCGGTGATGGAGCTACGGTGGGGCTTGGTGCCCGATATGGCGGGTTATCCGCTGTGGCGTGGCAATGTGCGGGATGATGTGTTGCGAAAGCTGGTGTACACCCATGCCCAGTTCTCCGGGGCTGAGGCCTGTGACTTAGGATTCGCCACTGAAACAGCGGAAGATCCTCTGCAGCGTGCTATGGATTTGGCTGAGGAAATAGCAGGCAAGAACCCGCAAGCGATACAGGCAGCCAAGCGTCTGTCCAACGCGCTCGCGGACAGTACTGACGAGGCGCTGCTTTTGGCTGAGTCCGCTGAGCAAACCCAGATTATTGGCCGACCGAATCAGATTGAAGCCGCGACGGCACAGATGGAGGGCAGAGCCCCCTGTTTTTCCTGATGTCATCTCCTCAGATGCTAGGATGTGATCGGGGTAGGCGCTGTGGTGTCCAGAGGAAGCCTTGACCATGCTGCGGTTCACATTACGGCGGCAACTAAAGCGGCGTGTTTAGAAGGAAAGAGAGCGCAATGAGTGATGCCAGCATCGTAACCCACCACAGGGTCTGCCATCTTTGCGAGGCCATGTGCGGGCTCGTGATTAAAACTGAGGGAGAGACCGTGGTCGATATCCGCGGAGATCGCAATGATCCCCTGAGTCGCGGTCACGTGTGTCCGAAAGCGGCAGCATTAAAGGACATTCACGAAGACCCCGATCGGCTGCGCAAACCTCTCAAGCGAGTGAGGTCAGCGGTCGGCAAGTACCAACACGTTGAAATAGAGTGGCCCGAAGCGCTGGATCTGGCGGCTGACGCCCTCGCTTCTACGATTCAGCAATTTGGTGTGGATGCGGTGGGCGCTTACTTTGGCAATCCGTCGGTGCACAACTACGGGATGCTGACACACCAAAGAAACCTGTTTCGGCACATTCGCACCAGAAATCGATTCTCGGCGACATCGGTTGACCAGCTACCGCATCACCTTGTCTCAATGTGGTGTTTTGGGCACATGCTCCTCCAGCCGGTGCCGGATGTCGACAACACGGACTATTTTCTGATGCTGGGCGCCAATCCTCTGGCCTCGAACGGGAGCATGTGGACCGTCCCTGATGTCCGGCGGCGCCTCAAAGCGCTCACGTCGCGGGGCGGCAAGCTGTTAGTCATTGACCCGAGAAGGACCGAGACGGCGGAACTCGCTTCGGAGCACCTGTTTATCCAGCCGGGATCAGATGCAGCCTTCTTATTGGCGGTGTTACACGTATTGTTCCGCGATGATTTGATCAAGCCTGGCCCTTTGGCAGCATTCACCGATGGGCTGTCCGAGATGGGTGAGTCGGTCACGGCGTTGACGCCGAGTTGGGCATCCGCGCTGACGGGCATTCCTTCCGGTGACATCGAGCGGGTGGCTCATGAATTTGCCGAAGCGGAGGCAGGCATTTGTTACGGTCGGATGGGTGTCAGTACCCAGGCATACGGTGCGTTATGTCAGTGGGCAATCCTTGTTATCAACGTGGCAACGGGTAACCTGGATAAACTTGGAGGTAGCTTGTTCACGCTACCGGCCATGGATCAGGTGGCGAATACCAATCCTGGCGGTTTTGCGCGGTTCACCAGCCGTGCCCGAGGACTCCCCGAATTTAACCGAGAGTTACCTGCCGCAACCATGGTCGAAGAAATACGGACTCCCGGTGAAGGACAGATTCGATTGATGTTCACCGGCGCAGGTAATCCTGTGCTGTCAACGCCCAACGGTGCGTCGCTGGATGAGGCGTTGGAGGAAATAGATTTTATGATTTCGGTAGATCCAGCGCTCAACGAAACCACCCGACATGCAGATGTGATCTTGCCGCCCAGTTCGCCGCTGGAGCATGATCATTACGATATTGGCTTTCATAACCTGGCGATTCGCAACACGGCTCGTTACAACCCCCCCGTATTCGACAAAACGGAGGGCGCGATGCACGACTGGGAGATCTTCACGGAATTGGGTAACCGGGTCGCCTCTAAGCTCAATCTCAAACCTTTGCCGAGTCAACCACCCCACGCTTTGGTGGATATGGCGCTGAGAGCCGGGCCCTATGGAGACGCAACTGAGTGGCAACTGAGTATTGAAAAGCTGAGTGAGCACCCCTCAGGTATCGATCTCGGGCCCCTGGAGCCATCGTGCCCAGAGAGATTGCAGACCCCGGATAAACGTATTCATTTGGCGATTCCGGAGCTGCTGGCTGACATTGACCGCTTTGTTACAGAGATGTCCGATAGAGTTGATAGTTATAGACTGATCGGGAGGCGTCATGTGCGAGACAATAATTCGTGGATGCATAACCATCAGCGGTTGATGAAGGGTAGGCCTCGATGCCAGTTGTTGATGCATCCTGATGATGTTGCCAAGGAAGGATGGTCAGCGGGTATGACGGTATCAGTCGCCAGCAGGGTGGGGCAGGTGGACGCTGAGTTGGCACCCTCAGACGAAATGATGCCGGGTGTGGTGAGTTTGCCCCACGGTTACGGGCATGGGCGATCAGGCACGCGATCAGGCATCGCCAACCGACATGCAGGGGTGAGCTGCAACGACATCACCGATGATCAGCTTGTCGATGCGTTGTCGGGGAATGCAGCAGTCAACGGTGTGCCCGTGCGACTCAGTGCTGCTGGTGGCTGAAATGTCCGTGACGACACGATGAACGATAAGCGCATTCCCGTGAGCCAGATCGACAGTGGCGAAAAGTTCACCAATGACCGTGGCATGAGCGTGATTAAGGATGGTATCAAGGCGTCTTCGATAAATGGCGAGCGCCTTGCCAAGCCAGAGTGGTTGCGCATGCGCATTCATAGCAGCCCGAAGTTCGAAGCGGTGCGGTCCATAGTTCATGAGCATCGGCTCGCCACCGTCTGCGAGGAGGCAAAATGCCCAAATATCTCTGAGTGTTGGAGTGCGGGAACCGCGACCATTATGCTTATGGGCGATGTTTGCACTAGGGCATGTCGTTTTTGCTCTGTGAATACCGGGAACCCCGGCGGTTGGCTCGATGCTGACGAGCCTGCTAACACCGCGGAGGCTGTTCGCCTCATGGGTTTACGATACGTGGTACTCACGTCAGTGAATCGAGACGATTTGCCCGACGGCGGTGCGGGTCATTACGCGGCCGTGGTGAGAGCCACCAAAGCGCTCAATCCCCATACCGCAATTGAGGCGCTGACCCCCGATTTTTTAGGCGAACCCGAGTCTGTGGAGCGGCTTTTGGACTCAGGCATCGAGGTGTTTGCGCAAAATGTTGAAACGGTCGAGAGACTCACTCATCCGGTCAGAGATCCGCGTGCGGGTTACCAACAAACCTTGAGTGTTCTGGCCCATGGCAAGGCCTATCGGCGCGATGTCATTACCAAGACATCGTTAATGCTGGGTCTCGGTGAGCGGGAGGATGAAATCAAGGCCTGTATGGATGAGCTGCGCAGTCATTCAGTCGATGTGCTCACACTGGGTCAATATCTTCAACCCACTCGAAATCATCTGCCGGTTGAACGGTTTGTAACCCCCGACGAATTCGAACGCTATCGGGAATGGGGTTTAGAGCGAGGTTTTTTGGAAGTGGTCTCCGGGGTGTTTGTACGCTCAAGCTACCGAGCAGAGCGCGTACTTGAACATAATAATGTGGGACTTGGGTCGGTTTGACATGAGTATTTTCGGAGCACAGAGTACGCTCTTGCTCGACTGCTCCGGCAGCTGCCTGCACTGGCATCAATGGGTGCCAAATGGCCAGCGAGCGGGATGACGATTTCCTCTATTTGCAAAGAGGGTGAATGTTTCGGGCGCTGCTCCATAGCGATGGTTAGGCAGTGCCAGAGGGGTTGATGACTCAATGACTGCGACTTTTAATCATGTTGGTTTGCTGGGCAGGCGCGAGCATCCCGGAGTTGAGGAAATCGTGTCGAGATTGCTTAAGCTGCTCGATGACCGCGGGTTGCAGGTGACGATAGAGGATCGCCTCGCCACGCTGTCACAGTTTGAGAGGCGTGAAATGGAGTCTCGGGATCAGATCGGCGCTATGGTCGATTTGGCGATTGTCATTGGCGGTGATGGCAGCCTGCTGAGCGCGGCGCGCACACTGGTTAAGCACGATACCCCCGTTATTGGCATCAATCGGGGTCGGCTGGGATTTCTGACCGATGTTAGCCCCGACGAATTACTGGATCAGGTGAGTAACGTCCTAGATGGCAATTATCTCAGTGACCGCCGGTTTCTGCTGGACACTGAAGTATGGCGAGGAGAGCAAGTTGTCGGGCGAGGTGAAGCCCTGAACGATATTGTGGTGAATTCAGGCGCGTCGGCACAAATGGTTGAGTTTGAATTGAGTATTGGTGGTGAGTTTGTGTATCGCCTCAATGCAGATGGTTTGCTGATAGCGACCCCAACAGGATCGACGGCATATTGCTTGTCCGCAGGGGGGCCGATCATGTACCCCGGATTGGACGTATTGGTTCTCGTGCCGATGTTTCCCCACTCGCTGACCAGCCGCCCTATCGTTGTCAGCGGTCAAAGCGAGATTCGGATCGATGTGGTCTCTCGCAACGACATCCATCCACCTATTACCTGCGATGGACAGATTTCGATTACGGCTTTACCTGGAGATTCAGTGCGAGTTCGCAAGAAATCCCGCGAGCTCACGCTGCTCCATCCGCCCGGCTATAGTTTTTATGCCAGTTGCCGAGACAAGCTACGCTGGTCTGATGCGCTGGTTAAATAATTTCCCTCTTGTGGTGCGGCGAGCGCCTGCGACTTTCTTTTTGATCCAGGTGACTGTTGTCTGCTTTCTACTTTTTTACCCTCTTCACTGGATGGGCATGTTGGAGCTGTTCAACTTCGTGCCCTTCCGGAATGCCGGGGGGTATGTTGCCTTTGGTGATGTTGCCGGAGAGTGGTGGCGCCTTGTTACCCCCACATTGATTCATTTCGGGTGGTTGCATGTCGTTTTTAACTGTCTATGGCTATGGGAATTTGGACAGCGAATTGAGCATCGACTCGGCGCTATCAATTTGCTCGGCCTCTATTTGATTACCGCAATGGTCAGCAACTATTGCCAATATCTGCTCGAGGGGCCCTCGATATTTGGCGGGATGTCGGGCGTGGTTTATGCGTTGCTGGGATTTATTTTGGTGGCCCACTGGCGCCGGCCTGGTTGGATTCAGGCACCACCGCTGGCGGTATTTGCGTTTATGTTGATTTGGCTGGTGGTGGGTCTGCTGGGGAGCATGGATTTTATTGGCGCGGGGGCGATTGCCAACGGTGCTCATGTAGGAGGGCTTCTCATCGGCTGTTTGCTGGGCGCCCTCATCAGCACGCTGCCTGCCTGGTTCAGGAGCGGTTGACGTGCAGGGCAGCTACCTGCAATCGATCGAGCGAATAGATCGAGGAGTCTACGACCAATTACTTGAGTCGTTGGCAACCGGTCGTTGGTCCGATGGACGCGCCCTGACCGAAACTCAGCGCAAGGACGCCATGCGTGCCGTTATCGCCTGGGGTGAGCTACATTTGCCTCCGAAGGAGCGCGTCGGGTTCATCGATAAAGGAGCCAAGGCCGGGGATATTTGTGATGACCCTCAGCCACTGAACTGGAAGGAATCTCACTATGAGTGACTGGCTCGGAGACCTGCGCAAACTGCGCACTGAGTTGGCCGACACGGTCCGCTATACCTTGATTCATGAAGACCAATCTTTCTGCCTGAACGATTATCTAGGGCAGTCTCTTAAACTATCGCACAGCGGTCTGATCCGGTGTGTCGCCTGTGATCGCATTACCAAAAAGAGTTTTAATCAGGGGCATTGCTATCCGTGTTTTAGGAAGTTGGCTGCCTGCGACAGTTGCATTGTCAGCCCGGAGAAGTGTCATTTTGCCGAAGGTACCTGTCGCGAGCCGGAATGGGCGGCTCAGAATTGCCAAGTGCCTCACATCGTTTACCTCGCCCATACCTCCAGTATCAAGGTGGGCATCACAAGAGCAACGCAGGTACCCACCCGGTGGATGGATCAGGGGGCCACTCAGGCAAAGCCCATTGCCAGGGTGCAGACTCGACATCAGTCTGGCTTGCTCGAGGTGTTGTGCGCCCGCGAGATTAGTGACCGAACTGCATGGCAGACGATGTTAAAAGGAAATGGGGTGCCGCAGGATCTCGAGCATGCTCGCCAGACATTGATGGCGACCTGTGAACCAGGCCTTACTGAACTGAGGGCTGAGCATGGTGAAGGGGCTTTTGAGTTGTTGCAGGACGCACCAGAAACCCAAATCGACTATCCGGTAATAACTTGGCCCGAAAAGGTCAAGGCGCATAACTTTGACAAGCAGTCAGTGGTGGAAGGAACGCTCATGGGTATTAAGGGACAGTATTTAATGCTGGACACCGGCGTGCTCAACATTCGCAAGTTTGGTGGCTATGAAGTCGAGGTGCAGGTGATCTAATGGGAATGAGAGAAGGCTTGGCCGGCACTATTTACCGGGCGGATTATGAGCCCCCTGCATTCAGCATCCTCACCGTTGCACTAGATGTACGTATCTTTGAGGGACGCACAGAGGTTATCGCAACGTTAGTGTTTGAGCGGCTCGGTAGTGCTGATGGTGATCTCATGCTCGATGGTGAGAACCTCGCTTTACAATGGATCGAGCTGGATGATTCACGACTTAATGCAAATCGATACGAGGTGACGGAGAACGCTCTGGTAATCAGAGGCGTGCCGGACAGCTTTACATTAAAGACCTGCGTTGAAATTTGTCCGGAAGATAATACCTCTCTTGAGGGGTTTTACCGTTCTCAGAGCGCCTATTGCACGCAGTGTGAGGCGGAAGGCTTCAGAAAAATAACCTATTTTGTCGACCGTCCCGATATGTTAGCCGTCTACACCGTGTCACTCGAGGCCGACTCAAGCCTTTGCCCAGTGCTCCTCAGTAACGGTAATCTCGTGTCGGAGGAATCACTGGCAGCAGGGCGGCACAGGGCGGTCTGGCATGACCCCTTTCCCAAGCCGAGTTATCTCTTTGCGATGGTGGCGGGGGATCTTAAGCGTGTCAGTGACCAATTCAAAACGCGCTCTGGCCGGTGGGTTGATTTGCACATCTGGGTGGAAGAGAAGGATATTGCCTATTGCGATTACGCGATGCGCGCGCTTCAGGCGGCGATGCAGTGGGATGAGGAAGTGTATGGGCTGGAGTACGACCTCGATCAATACAACATTGTCGCGGTTGATGATTTCAATATGGGGGCGATGGAGAATAAGAGTCTCAACGTGTTCAACACTTCCTGCGTATTGGCGCATCCCGACATCACGACTGACGCGGGGTTTCAGCGGGTTGAGGCCGTGGTGGCTCATGAGTACTTTCATAACTATTCCGGCAATCGCGTTACGTGCAGGGACTGGTTTCAACTGAGCCTGAAAGAGGGGTTTACCGTATTCCGAGACGCTGAGTTCTCTGCTGATATGAACTCTCGCGGAGTCAAGCGGGTGGAAGACGTCGCTTTTTTGCGGACGCATCAGTTTGCAGAGGATGCTGGCCCACTGGCGCATCCGGTGCGCCCTGACGCTTTTGTCGACATCTCAAATTTTTATACGTTAACTGTGTACGAAAAAGGCGCGGAAGTGGTGCGTATGCTTCATACCCTACTCGGAGCAGACACTTTCCTTGCCGGTGCCGCACTGTATTTCGACCGTTTCGATGGTCAGGCGGTGACCTGTGACGACTTTGTAGATTGTATGGCCGAGGTATCGGGCCGTGATCTGTCCCTTTTTCGACGTTGGTACGAGCAGGCCGGCACGCCCGAAATCCAGTACGAGGGACGGTACGACGCCGCTGAGCATCAATATTATCTTACGCTGCGCCAAAGCAGTTCTGCGTCAGCAGGCCAGGGGGATAAGCCGCCGCTTTTGATTCCCGTAGCGACCGGTCTTCTGGTTGAGGGGCAGCCCTTGGATTTGGGGGAGGGCACTACCCGAGTAATAGAGTTGTGCGACTCAGAGCAGACATTCGTATTTGATGGCATTCACTCGCCCCCGGTGCCCTCTTTATTACGCGGATTTTCCGCGCCGGTTCGCATGGGGACTGAGCAGCCGGAAACAGAGCTGGAAGCCCTAATGGGCGGAGATGACGACGCCTTCGTGGCGTGGGACGCGGCGCAAACGTTGCTTGCAAGAAGTATTGAGTCGCTCGATATGACAGTTGAGGCGAAAGTCGGCATTGATGCAGGGCTGCTGGCAGCGGCCACTCGGATGTTAACCGGCCCCATGGATGCGGCCATGAAGGCACTGACGCTGACTTTGCCGGGAGAAGAATATTTGGCGGATCGCGCCTCGCAACGTGGTCTGGTGGACATGGTCAATATTCACCTTCGCCGTCAACGAATGAAGGTGGCGATGGGACAGTCTTTGTCGCAGAGCTGGCTTGCCGCGCTGGCCGATAACCCCGCTCCCGCAATGTATTCTCCCGCTGCCGGCGACATTGGAGTGAGGGCGTTGCGTTATTTGGCGCGGGACTACCTCCTGGCATTCGCACCGCATGACCTGGGAGCTCCACTTGAATTGTTGGAGGTGGCAGACAACCTAACGGATCGGCTTACGGCATTGCGTTGGATCGTTCAGTTCGCTGACGCGGAGCTGCGTGAGAAAGTGCTCGCAGACTTCTATGGCCATTGGCGGCATGAGTCGCTGGTTATCAATCAATGGTTCGCCCTCCAGGCAACGCGGCCTAGCCCGGATTGTGTTGAGAGCGTGATCGCTTTGCTGGCGCACGACGCGTTCGATTGGCGTAACCCAAACAAGTTACGGGCGCTGATCAGTGCGTTTGCCACCTCAAATCCGATTGCCTTTCATCGAAAAGATGGAGCGGGATACCAACTACTGGGTGACGTGGTGGAGCGAGTGCAGGCGACAAATCCTCAGATCGCAGCGCGGCTACTCACCCCGTTAACGCGCTGGCGACGCTACGCGACCGGGCAAGAGGTGATGCGAGGTGAGCTAGAGCGCATTGCCGGTATACAAGGCTTGCCGAAGGACGTGTTTGAGGTGGTTAGCCGATCCCTCGCCGATCCCGACTGAGGGCGTTGCCGCGACACCAACCTGGTCCGCCTAACCAGTAAAGGTGAACCCTCTGAGACGCATTTAGGAAGACGGATAAAGGGAAAGAGACCCCTCCTGTTGCGCACCGGCCTGACTCGGTGAAGGTTCCTCGCGCAAGACTCCGGTCAGGGCATGCAAGTCTGTTTCCTCGTCATGCTTGCCATACATCAGCTTATCCACGCTATGGAGTAGGGCGGCTAGCTCGGGAGTACTGACGGCTGCCAGGGCCTCAAGCGAAGCGAATGGTGTGCCATGATGTGACGCGCCCCATTGCAGTATTGCGTGGCGCAGCTGACCCGCGTCCTGCGCCTCCAGTGCACGCCTGATTGTGACGAGCAGCTGTCGCTTACCTGCTCTGTTAACCTCGCCCGAAGAGGGATTGGTTTTGGGCGCCGAGCGGATCCGCCGTGTCATTAGCAATAATCCCAGCAGACACAGGGTGGCCAGCCAGCCTGACCCGGCGATAGCCCACATCCACAGCGGGGTCGGCGTTGCACCGAGAGTGTCTGAATCGAAAGTGGTTGGGCCGAGGGTCGCTTCGATCGATGTCCCGGGCGCAACTACAACAGTCCGTCTCGGGAGCACGGCGTAACTCAGACTGTCCGTTTCGGTGTTCCACCACGGCACCCGGATCTCAGGTAAGTCCCATTCACCACTCGCTCTGGCAACCAGCGCTTCGCTCTGAACCCGACCCCCTTGAAGGCCGGTTACCACTTCTGTCTGATCAATGGATTCCTGATCGGGGTAAAACTTTAACTCCGGAACGTTAAAGGATCCCTGAACGCTGTTCAGGGGGGGCAGTTGGTTGCCTTGCAATCCATTGGCAATCAACGTCATTGTACGGGTTGTGGAATCGCCTACTGTGAGCGTTTCCGGATCGAGTGACCAATCCTCTTCAAGTCTGAGGCTTCGAGCCGGGAGCCATACCTCCCCGGGGAAGCTGGACGGCACGCCTCTGACTTGTATCTCAATCGGCGTTGAGGCCATGCGAATGCGCCGACCCAGACGTGCTCCCAGGAGTGATCTGCCAGTTTGTACCTCGCGCGCAGTGAAACCCACCGCGGGGATGGTGAGTATCCCGCTCTTTTGCGGGTAGATCGCATAGCGTAATTCAGTGACGAGCCAGGTACGGTTACCCAGTCGCCGTTGAAAAGAGCGCCGCTCGAGTTGTTCAACAACGGCATCTGGTACGTCGAATGCAGAAATTTCTCCTCCATCGAGATTAATCGCTTGCTGCAGCGTGACGGTCACCATGAGTTCGGCCTGCACATAGACAGCTGGCCGATCTACGCTGGCCTCAAATAAGACGAGCGCATCACCCGCCGCAACAATGGGTTCGGGATTGACGCGAATGGCGAGGGGGGTGGTTCTCCGACCACCCGCTGTTAGCGAAGGAACGCTCAAAGCCCCCTCGCGCAAGGGGCCCAATTCCATCTCTAGCGTCCGCGTGATCTGGTTCTGCCCGTTAATGAACCGTGCGTTGGTCGCGCTAGATCGCGACAGAATTTCCCAGTCATTGCTGAGTGGTGTGAGATCAATTTCCGCGGGTTGCTCTCCGGCATCCCCCATCAGCGTGAGGCGCAACGTTTCCCCCATGGCAATCTCTCGCCGATCAACAGTGGCCGAGAGTTCAGCTCTTGAGGCCAGAGGGAAGAGAAAGAGCGCAAGCGCGAAACAGAGCAGCAGGCGCTCGACGCTGCGCTGCTTACCAGCGAATCGATTCATCGGGCTCTTCCCCCTCCCTGAGGCGCTGCATTGTCTGGTAGCGGAATTTACGTCGCAGCAAGCCGCCAGGGTCGTCGGGGACCCGGCGAAGCCACTGCTCCAGTGCCTGTTGCTCTTCCAATGCCTCGTCGAACTTGGCCATTTGCTCCTGCGTTGCGGCTTCCAACGCCTCCTGATTGATCTCCTTGGATTCGGTCATGGACGGGTCTTGCTGGGGCTCCTGTGAATCAGAAGAATCTTGCTTCTGTTGATCGCCGGGATTGCCGTCGGCCTGTTCCTTCCCGGACGTATCCTGCGACTCGTTCGATTCTGACGAGTCAGATTCCGTGCCGCTATCGGATTCGGCCCCGCTATCTTGATCTGCGGCTTCGCCGTCCTGATTCTGCTCATCACCCTGTTGGTCCTGGGGTTCCTGTTGCTCCTGATCAAGGAGCGATTGGATGAAATCGCGATTGGCAATGGCGTCCTCCGCATCTGGCAGAATACTTAAACTGCGCTCGTAAGCGGTGAGAGCCCCGCGAAGGTCTCCTTGTAGCGCAAGCGCATTGCCAAGGTTGAAGAAGCTATCAGCCGATCCCTCACTGCTGAAGGAGCGCGACGCCCGCTCGTAAGTGCCTGTCTCAAATTCCGCGACGCCACGCCAATTGGGATCGTCGAACACTTCGGCGGCATTGGCTGCGTCACCTGCCGACAGATACTGTGCGCCCTGTTGATCGGCGGTCATCCAAAGATCTCGCCACTCCGCGGCCTGAGGTGGTGGTGAATGAAACACCGCGACTAGGGCCAAGCTGGCTACAACGCCTTTGCGAAAAGCCGGCAGCAGCAGCAAGGCCACCAAGGCCGCGAGCCAGTATCCCTGATCCTGCCAAGCGTCTGTCTGTCGATCCAGGTCTAGCTCGCCCTCAGTGTCCAAAATGCTGCGTTGCGTCAGGGATTCGATATCTTGCTCGTCGAGGCTGATTGTTTGCACGTCAGCGCCCAGCGCATCCGCAATGCCACTGATCGCGGTAAGTTCCAGAGTGGGGATAGCGATCTCGCCGTTATTATCTTTGAGGAAGCCCCCGCTGGGGAGTGGTATGGGCGCCCCCGCAGGTGTCCCAATTGCGAGTATTGCCAGCTCGGCACCACTCCGCTCCAGCGCATCTTGTGCCGCACGCGTATCAAAGCCGGGAAGGCCATCTGTCATTAACAAGACTTGGCCCCCCTGAGCACCTGCCGTAACGAGTAAGTCGGCTGCCAGTGCAATTCCGTTCGTCGCATCTGCACCGGGTAGGGGCATGATGGTAGGAGACAGGGCGGGCATCAGGTTGGCAATGGTTCGTGTGTCGTCTGTAAGGGGCGTTACCACGTGAGCATCTCCGGCAAAGACGACTAGCCCGGTCACACCTTCCTTCCGCGTTTCAAGCAGATCCAGAATTTTTTGTCTCGCCCGCTGTACGCGGCTGGGCTGAATATCAGCTGCCAGCATCGAGGCGCTGAGATCGAGCACAATCACGAGTGCGTCGGCGCGTTTGATCACGGGCAGCTCGACGCGCTGAAAGCTGGGTCCCGCCGCGGCGAAAATGACCAGACTCAGAAGTAAGGTCGGGATCCAAACGCGGAGCGGTTGGGCTGAGTTGCCTTGTTCAGGAAGCAAGTAGGACAGAAGCTCCGGCTCGATCACGCGGCTCCAATCTCCCTGCTGCGCACGACGATGCCACAACGCTAATGCCACAAGTGGGCAGCCCAAAAGCGCCCAGAGGAGTTCGGGGCGCAGTAGGTGGAAGTTCTCATCCATAGCTGGGGCTCGCGGAGAGGAAGCGGAACCAACGGCTTCGCAATACAGCAAGTAACGTTGCCAGTCCAAAAGCAGCTAACAGCGGGATCCAACCCCAGGCGCGCCGTGGCCGGAAGGTGCTAGCCGCTTGCTCGACTGGCTCCAGTTCATCCAGAAGCGCGTAAACCGCCTCCAGCTCTGCCGGAGAGGTTGCTCTAAAATAACGCCCACCGGTTGCCTCGGCCACCGCATTGAGCATGGCCTCGTCCACTTCAACTCGGCCGCGCGTCGATCGGCCCAGAGCGCGACTGATGCCGATGGTATAAATCTTAACATCGAGTTGTGACGCCAGAGCGGCAGCCTCCATCGGGTCGACGGTACTGGCGGTATCCTGACCATCCGTTAGTAAAACAAAAATACGCGAGGCGGCGGGGCGCTCTCTGAGACGTTTTATTGCCAGTCCCAATGCATCGCCGATCGCTGTGTCTTCGCCAGCAAAGCCGAGTTGAGCTTCCTCGATAAATCGAGTCACTGTATTCAGGTCGAAAGTCAGTGGTGCCTGCAGGTAGGCGCGGGTGCCAAACAAGATGAGGCCAACCCGATCGCCCTGTCTTCGCTGGGTGAAGTCAGCGGCGATCGCTTTTACAGCTGTGATGCGGGGCACCAGACGGCTACCAACCTGCATGTCCTCAATCTGCATACTGCCCGAGAGGTCTAGGCCCAGCATGAGGTCGCGACCCGTATTGGGTAATTCGATAGGGTCTCCGATCCACTGTGGTCGGGCGCTCGCTGTGACCAGCATCATCCAAATTAACCAAAGGAGCCACCAGTATCCGCGTCCGGCTCGACTATTCTGCGCGGCGGTAGATAGTCCTCGCCAGCGAGCGGCAAACGGGGCTCGCACCGCGCTCGGCTGGCGGGCCTCGCCGCGACTCAAATAGTGAATCAGTAAAGGTAGTGGGCTTGACAGAAACACCCAGGGCCATGTCCACTCAAGCACGGCTCACCTCATGGTTACGTATCCAGTCTTCCGCCGCATCAAAGAGTGTCGGACTCACTGCAGCTGGCTTTGAGCAGTATCGATCTTCCAATGTTCTCAGGCTTTCCACCGTTACGGTGTCACAGGTATTGCAGAGGAAATCGAGCCACTGCTGACCATGTAGCCTGGCTACGGTCTCGTGCGAGTAAGCGCGCAGTGCGGCTGCCTTGAGCAGCCGATTGAGCTCATCAGCTGCGGCTGATCGCTCACGAAGCTGCCTCAATTCCGCCAGTGCCATTCGGCGATACTGTCTCCGACTTCGCCGTAGATGGTACCAGCGACCCAACAAACAGCCGGTAAGAAGCACCAGCGCAATCAGAATCCACCAGCCCGCAGCTAAAGGCCACCAATCCACGGGCGCAGGTTCGCGAAGAGGAGCCAACTGCGCCAGCATCATCTCTGGATTCATCGTGGAGGGAATACCGTTAGCAAGCATTTTAGCGGATCTTCGTCAGTTCGAATCTGAACCATTGGGATGCGAAGCTCCCTGAGTTTCTGAAGGGTGAGAAGGTGCTGCGCCTGATACCCCTCGGCGTAGGCCTCGCGGGCTGCGGTGGTACTGGTATCAAGCTGTGAATGGGCCTGTCCGTCAGTCACCGCGTAATATCCGGCGCGCGGTAGTTGCGCCTCGAGTGGGTCGGTTATCTTAATCGCGACAATTTGCGTTTTACGAGCCAATCGCCGCAGCGGGGCAACGCCGTCATCGTCAAACAGATCGAAAAAATCACTGACAATGAACAGCCGTGTGCCGGCTCGCGCAATCTGCTCCAGCTGGAGCAATAGGTCAGAGAGGGATTGTTGCGTTGGTGCTACAGGGGCCGGGTCGCCCTCATTGACGAGATCTCTAATCACACTCAGTACAGCGTGTTGACTCCTTTTCGGACGGGTATCTGAGACCTTTTCGTCACCCAGTACCGCACCACCCACTCGCTCTCCTGCCTGAAGCCCCGACCACAATGCTAGCGATCCAATATGCGCTGCCATAACCGATTTAAAGCATCTCGTTGAGCCGAATTTCATCGGCGTGCGCTGGTCGACGGCAACCAATATCGGCTGCTCTCGATCCTCATGGAAGAGCTTGGTGTGGGGGGTCCCGGCGCGTGCGGTGACGCGCCAGTCGATTGTCCGCACATCGTCGCCCGCTGCATAGGCGCGCACTTCATCAAACTCTACGCCGCGTCCGCGCTGGCGTGCTCTCTTCATACCAGCAAGATTGGCAAGTGCGCGTGTTTGCCCCGTAACATCGACGAAGCGCGCTGCAAAACGGCTGGCGATGAGAGCGTCTGCGCGCACCACAGCACCCCGCGCGCCTTCGGCCACCCTATTGTGATGGGTTTCAGGCAACGGGTATGCGCTCAATCAATCGCTCGATAATGTGATCGCTTGTGATGCCGGCGGCCTCCGCCTCGAAAGAAACGATGAGTCGATGACGCAGACAGTCCAGTGCGACAGCTTGGACATCGTCCGGGCTGACATAATCCCTGCCCGCGATCCAGGCATTTGCGCGAGCGCACCGATCGAGGGCGATTGTTGCCCTGGGACTCGCACCAAATTCGAGCCAGCCCTCTACTTCGGTGTCGTAATGCCTAGGGTCACGGGTACCGACAACGAGTTGAACGATATATTCCTCAACGGCGGGCGCCATGTGAATGTTCAGTACCGCCTGACGTGCCGCAAAAATGTTCGCCTGCGATAGCGTGTCAGTGGGTTGAGCTCCTAAACCACTGGCTTCCGTTCGCGCCAACTTAAGAATCGCTCGTTCGGCATCGGCGTCCGGATAGGACACTTTGACGTGCATCAGAAAGCGATCCAGCTGCGCTTCCGGTAGTGGGTAAGTGCCTTCCTGTTCAATAGGATTCTGTGTCGCCATGACAAGAAATAACTGAGGCAATTCATAGGTTTGCCTGCCAATACTCACCTGTCGTTCCGCCATTGCTTCCAGTAGGGCTGATTGGACTTTAGCCGGCGCCCGGTTGATTTCGTCGGCGAGTACAAGATTGTTGAATATGGGGCCCTGCTGAAACTCGAAAATACCGGTTTGAGGACGAAAGATATCGGTCCCCGTGATGTCGCCGGGCAGGAGATCCGGCGTGAATTGGATGCGGTGAAAGCTGCCCTCAATACCCTCGGCCATCTCTTTGATGGCGCGGGTCTTGGCAAGGCCGGGCGCTCCCTCTACCAGCAGGTGGCCGTCAGCCAGGAGTGCCAGAATGAGCTTATGGATAAGGTCTTGCTGGCCAATAATTTGTTGGCCCAGCCAATTTTCTAGGTTCTTGAGGAGTTGGTAGTTCACGCTTAAGGCCTTTTGTTACCGCTTAATCAGAGGTGGCGTTTATTCTGACTATTGCAAGGCCTGTTGGCTCGCGGATTACCTATTTAATGGCCCGCGCTCAAGGCATTCAGTCAGAAACCCGACAATTTATAACATGTCAGCGCGTCTGTGAGGCCCTCTCGCCAATCGTTTCTGCCTTCACGCCAACCTTCGAGCCACTTAACTCGTGCCAGACCCGTTAAAAATGGGCAATTTTCGTTGGGTCTTCCTGTTAAGCCCAGCTGATAGCCTTTTTCGAAAGCCCGTTGGATGCGATTACGCTTTAATCTTTTCATATTGTGTCCCTTTTATCGCTCACTTGCGCGATGCAGCAAGTGAAGGTTTCGGCGGAGAAATCGACTTATCGACTCTCCTCCGAGTGTGGGCGCCGTCGCATGTTAGCCGTCGGCCTGCAGGGAAAAGTAGCGGAGCAAAATGCGCCGTGTGCACGTCAGTGACTGGCACGCCGAGCTTACTCGAGGCGGGCAAGATCCAGCTTTCGCCTCGATTAATGGGCGGGTAACCGCAATAAGGCAGCGGTTTCACGCGTTCTTCTATCGGCTCGGGAAGTGGCTCCGTACGTTAGGCTAACGTGCAGAATACGCGTTGTCGAAAAACTTATTCTTATCAGACTGCTGCCTCTCAGGCAGCTTTGGCATAAGCCAGCGCTGGGGCGGGCTAGCGGCCAGAGAATCAAGCGTCCAGCGATGAGATTTTTTGTCGGCCAGTGATCCACCTAGCAGATCGGGGCGTAACTTTCTCCATCGGACAATTGACCCCGGTCATGTCATCTTCCCCCAGGTGGCGAGTTATTGCCCCGGCCTTTGGCCGGGGTTTTTTTTAGGAGGCCATCATCTCAAATCGGAGAGTCATGCTGGCTTTAGGCTACGCTGGTTTGGTGCCTTTTTATGGCTTTCTCGCGGGCAGCTGGCTGCTCCAGGATTGGCCCGCGGCGCTTTCGGTTCAGGGTTTTGCAATCTATTCGCTGGGCATACTGAGCTTTTTGGGTGGTACGCTATGGGGCAGAGTGCAGCGATTGGAGGAGCCCCACACTGCGCGGCTTCTCGTTAGTAATGGGGTTGTGTTATTTGCGGTTGCGGCAGTTTTGACCGCGCAGGCATGGCTGGCGGCTCTGGCGCTCATGGTCGGCTATCTCGCGCTTGCGTGGTATGAGAGAGGCGCAGAGTCATTACCACAGTGGTATTACAGGATGCGCCTGTGCCTGACGGCTGGCGTGGTAGTGGCGCACGTGCTCTTCTTTGCCGCGCAGTCCTATCAGGCCTCCGCCTGATCTTCAATTACCGCAGGGCGGTTGGCGTCCTTCAGCCACAGCGAAGGCACTGTTACGGGGCGGGCGTTTGCAGCTTCGAGAAGGCCGGCGAGGTGTTTCCCACCTGTATTGAAGTAGGCCTCGCAGCGTAACAATACGTCCCGCCTCAAGCGCATGCAGGGCGAATGGCGACCTTTTTCGTCGTACAGCGCAATGGCGGTATCGGTTTGCTGCCACTCATCTTCAAGTGTTTTGGTCACAAACTCCGGCGCGCCGATCAGATCAACAGGCAGAATGATGATGGATTCACACTTGGCACTGGCGAGTAGAGCGATGATGCCTGCGCATGGCCCCTGATCCGGGTGTGCCTCACACAGCACGCGATCACTGTAATGTTGGTAGAAGTGAGGGTGTGTCCTGCAGCAAATCAGTACTTCTTGCACATACTTCGAGCAAGGACCAACCAGTCCTGCCACCAACGGCCGTCCTTTCAGCGCAATCAACCCTTTGTCTCGGCCGCCCCATCTGTGGCCTTTACCACCGGCCAAAATACCCAAGCTATAGCTCCGATCTGCATTCAAACTTCAGGCCCTCTGTGGGATCATCGCCCCGTTGATTTCTGACTATAGCCCATGCCACATATGCCGCGCGTTCTGGCGTTGGATACCGCCACTCAAGCCTGTACTGTAGCCCTGTCGGGCGAAGCAGTGACCGCTCGCCACGAGCTCTTGGCGCGTGCCCACAACCGGCACATCCTGCGAATGGTGTCTGAATTACTGCTAGGTAGGTCTTTGACCGATGCGGTCGACGTCATTGCTTGCGGAGTGGGGCCTGGCTCGTTCACGGGCTTGCGCGTCGCCGTGAGTGTGGCTCAAGGGTTGGCTTGGTCGCAAGGCCTGCCCGTACATGGTTTCTGCTCGCTCACAGCGCAAGTATACGCCGCGGCGGACCAGCAGCTCTTGAGGGATGGCGACTGGGTCCTGTCGGCCATAGACGCTCAGATCGATCAGCTTTACGGCCTGTGGGGTTTGTGGAGGCACGGGCGGTTCGAGCCTCGCAGTGACGCCTTTATCAGTACTCCTGAGCATTTACCAGTTATTACAGGGGCTAAAGATGCGGTGATTGTCGGTTCAGCGGCACATTACGTGGAGAGGTTTCCCGAGGGTCATCAGGTGGGTCACCGATACCATCCGCAGATCACACCTGACGCCGGCGTCATGGTGCAGGTACTGGGCACTGATGCCTTACCACTCGAACTAGGGCCTGCTCACGGACTGTCTCCACAATATGTTCAGCGCGATATCGGCTGGAAAAAAGTATCGGAGCAGGGGCGCCATGACTGATTGGCTGCAAGTGTTGTTGTTGTCTCTCATTCAGGGCGTAACGGAATTTTTGCCAGTGTCCAGCTCAGCGCATCTGATCCTTACATCTGAGTTGATGGCGTGGAACGATCAGGGGCTGTTGTTCGATGTGTGTGTTCACACCGGCACTCTGATGGCAGTCCTCTTTTATTTTCGGACATCACTGTGGGGTCTGCTCGGCGAGCTGTTACCCGGTGGTTCGGCGGGGCGCTCGGAGCTGTGGTCGTTGATTATCGCCACAGTGCCAGTGATGGTTGCCGGTGGACTGCTCAAGCACGCCGTCGCTCAGGAAGCCCGCAATGTTGCAATTATCGGCGGCGCGACACTTTTTTTCGGGTTGTTGCTGGGCTTGTCCAATGTCTTTTCGCGCCGGCGTGCGACGCAGGTTGAGCAAGTGACGTACCGAGACGCTCTATTGATCGGATTGGCGCAAACATTTGCTCTGATTCCTGGCGCCTCCCGGTCAGGTGTCACGATCACCGCGGCGTTGTTTCTGGGTTACCATCCGGCTGCGGCAACGCGCTTTTCTTTTTTGCTGAGCATTCCTGTGATTGTGGGTGCAACTGTTTTGATGCTGCCATCGGTCACAGGCGACTTTGCCTCGGCGGTTTTCACGCCGCTGCTTGTGGGATTTTCAGTGTCCGCATTCGTTGCCTACATCACGATTGGGCTGTTTATGCAGATGGTCGTCAAGATTGGTCTGATGCCGTTTGTCATCTACCGATTACTTTTGGGTGTGGCATTGCTGGTGTGGGCAGTGCCCTGATAATGAGTAACAAACGCGGCAGCAGGAACGCAATGATATGAGGGATGTCGACGAGTTAATGGGTTTCCTGCTGGAGGCAGTCACCCCTTTCCATGCCGTGAGTAGCATGAGGAAGCGACTCCTCGAGGCGGGATTTCAAGAGGTTGGCCAGTTCGAGGTCGGGAAAATGGAGCCCGGGCTAGGTTATTTTGTGACCCGCCAGGGCAGTTCTCTGATGGCGGCTCGCGCGGGGAAAGGCATGCCTGCGCAAGGCATTCGCCTGATCGGAGCCCACACCGACAGCCCCAATTTATCAGTCAAGCCCAACGCTGTTAAAGGCCGAGACGGCTGTGTGCAGTTAGGGGTCGACGTCTACGGCGGTGCGCTTCTTAACCCCTGGTTCGATCGTGATTTGGCAATGGCAGGTCGCGTGACCGTGTTGACTGCTGATGATTTGCTTGAGTCGACGCTATTCGACTCTAAACGGCCCATCGCTGTGGTACCCAGCTTGGCGATTCATCTCGATCGGGACGCTAACAGCCAGCGCGGCGTGAACGCTCAGAAGGATGTAGTTCCGATTGTTATGTTGGGTGAAGCCAACAGCTTTGATCTGAAAAAGTGGTTGGTTGACCAGCTTATCGAGTCTGACCCGCGTTGGCAGGGGGCCCGGGTGATGGATTACGAGCTGTCGTTGTATGACACTCAGCCACCGGGTCTGGTGGGTATTGATCGTGCCTTTGTTGCCTCGGCGCGGCTGGACAATTTGTTGTCCTGCTACGCGGGGTTGTCTGCATTGATTACCGCCGAGGATGCTCAATGGTCGATGTTGGTGGCGACGGACCATGAAGAGGTGGGCAGCGCCTCGACGGTGGGTGCGCAGGGCCCCATGTTGATGGATGCTCTGACTGCGCTGGTGCCAGAAGCCAATCAAAACCAAAGAGTACGTGCAGAGTCTTGGCTTCTTTCGGTGGATAACGCGCACGCGGTGCACCCCAATTACGCAGACCGTCATGATGACCAACACAGCCCCAAACTCGGGCAGGGGCCTGTGATTAAAATTAACCGGAATCAACGATATGCGACAAATAGTGAGGGAGCGGCGCGATTGAGGCTGCTTGCGGAACGCGCAGAGGTCGACGTCCAATCTTTTGTAATGCGCTCTGATTTGGCATGTGGCAGCACGATCGGCCCAATTACTGCAACTGAGACAGGCATTCCTACAACGGATTTGGGCGTGCCGACCCTGGCTATGCACTCTATCCGAGAGTTGGCATGTGCGGCCGATGTGCCACAACTGATCGCCTTGCTACAGGCGTTTTATCGACGATTGGCGTGAAGGTGGAGGTCGCGTTATGAGTACAGTCAGGATCCTGACGGGCATTACGACCACCGGGACACCCCATCTGGGGAATTATGTTGGTGCCATTCGGCCCGCCATTGCCGCCTCGCGTGAGACTGGCATTGAGGCCTATCTGTTTTTGGCGGATTTTCATGCGCTGATCAAAAATCAGAACCCCGATCAGGTGGCGCAATCGAGCAGAGAAATAGCGGCAGCCTGGCTTGCGTTGGGCTTGGATCCTGATCAGGCTTTTTTCTACCGACAGTCAGATATTCCGGAGATCACGGAGCTCAGTTGGGTATTAAGCTGCTCTGCAGCAAAGGGGTTGATGAATCGGGCACACGCCTATAAGGCTGCGGTGCAGGCGAACGAAGAATCGGGGGAGGATCCGGATTTCGGCGTTACCATGGGTTTGTTTTCTTACCCCATCCTCATGGCCGCAGATATCCTGATTTTCAACGCGCATCAGGTGCCGGTGGGGCGTGACCAGATTCAGCATGTCGAGATGGCCCGTGATATTGCCCAGCGCTTCAATCACCACTACGGCGACACTTTCACGTTGCCTGAGGCCGTGGTTGATGATCAGGTGGCGGTGTTGCAAGGGCTTGATGGCCGCAAAATGAGCAAAAGCTATGGCAATACCATTCCCCTCTTTGGCACGCCCAAGCAGCTGCAGAAGTCGATCAACAAAATCAAAACTAACCTGCTTGAACCCGGGGAGCCAAAAGATGCCGATGGCTCAACAGTTTTTCAGGTGTGGTGTGCCTTTACCGAGGAGGCAGAGCGGGAGAGCATGCGTCAGGCTTTCGCAGACGGATTAGCATGGGGTGAGGCGAAAAAGCTGGTCTTCGAGCGAATAAACGACGAGCTCGCGCCAGCGCGCCAGCGCTATGAGAAATTGATAGCGCAACCTGGCGAAGTGGAGGCGATCCTGACCGAAGGCGCAGAGCGCCTCAGACTTCAGGCTGGGGCCATGCTCGCTAAGGTGCGACACGCTGTGGGCCTGCGACCCTATCACTGACCAATGCAGGAGCGACCGCGCGTCTATCGCCTCAACCAGACTACCTAGCGTGGTGACGGTGTGGCTACTGCCGCTGACTTAAACCCCATCGCTAGAAGCTCATCGTAACGCCCACGACCGCACTGCGCGGCTCACCGACGAAATAGCGGTAGCTTCCGAACCCAAAGTCTGCTCGTTCGGCGTACCCCTCGTCCAGCAGGTTGGTCGCGACCAGCGTCACCGTGAAGGCGGACGAAATTTTCCAGGCCGCTCGGAAATTAAGCAGTTCATGACCGTCATATTGGTGCTGATTGTTTGGGTCCAGCCAATATTGAGCGACCCACAGCCATTCGAGTTCGGCCGAGAGGCCGGCGGCGAGGCTTGAGAAATCCGCTAGCAGCTGAATGGAGCCGAAATGTTTTGGTGCGGTGTCTATCTCATTCCCCTCAATGCTGCCACGAGAACCTAGCAGTTGGATGTCACTGTCGTAACGATGTCGGGCATAGCTGCCATTACCTTTTACGGACCAAACATCTGAAAGCCGCCAGCTCAAGCTTGCCTCAACGCCCCGGTGAATCGTTTCTGCCCCCGAGACGTTGTAGCGATCTCGGTCCTGAAAGATCACGTCTTCTTTTGTCATCCAGTAGGCGGCCAGATCATAACCAAAACCTTCAATGCTTCCGCGGATACCTACCTCGGCAGTATTCATGTTTTCCGAGTTGATCTCAGCAACGCGCTGCCCTGACTGCAAACGATAGAGCTCTGTGGTTTGAGGTGCCCTGAATCCTCTTGCGAGTCGGCCATAGACCGTCGTATTTTCCGTCTGATGGCTGATGGCCAGATTCCCCGTCCAATCCGTGAAGTGGTCCTTTCGACCGGCTGGTCGGAAAAAACGGCAGGCGCTGGCTGTCGGCGCGCAAGCCGGCCCCGAATCTGTGCGGTTCGAATAATCGTAGCGGGTTTCCTCTAGTCGGACACCTCCAGCGAGATTCCAGCGATCCGCAAGTTGCCAACTCACATGAGAGAAGCCTGCCAGCGTCTCTGCATCGACTTCATAGTCGTAATGGATGCCATCGGGTTGGTTGGGACTGAAGAACTCTGCCTGTGTTTCCAGTAGTGAGCCTCGAGTGTGGTCGATGTCCACACCCGCTAGCCACGTCATGCTTCCCGTTATTCCATTGGCAATAGTCTGCAGACCGAGGCTCCGGTGGCGATTGGTTTCCGTCGCTTTCCAGGGGAGATAGTGCTGCAAAAAGGTCATATTGTTACTGCGCCAGTAAGGTCTGACAGTAAATTCTGCGTCCTGTCCCCAGCCGCGGCTGAAGCTCAGGTAGCCCCGACCCGACCATGCGTTACGGTAAGCCTCTGGGTTTGGGTTTTCTTTCCGCGCATCGTCGTCCTCATAAGCCTCGAAGCCACGAATGTACCCTGCGGTTTCCTGATCGAGGTGGTTGCTCTCCAGCGCGCCGCTCAGCCGCCAGTCTTGCCAGCCATGATCAATTCTTACTGTGGCTTTTTGCTGATCGTATCCTGAAGCGTCCTGGTAGCCGCCATAGTGGCTGGACTGTGCCGACAGCGCGATGCTGTCGAAGGTCCCGCTTGCAGATACTCGGTAAAAATCACGCGCCCCAGCTTCCAACCGAACCTGATTAGGCGTTTTGCTCACGGGTCGAGTTAAGACATTGATGATGCCGTGTTGAGCATTGGAGCCAAATACCACGGTAGCGGGGCCTTTCAGGACCTCCACTTTACCCGCCTGCAGTAAGTTGGCATCAAAGAGTTGATTGACGTTGCAAAATCCCGGTGACCTGAGGCTGATGCCGTCCTGTGCGGTCATAAACGCGCCGCAACTTCCTGCGCCGGTCAAGACCGGTGACCTCAGAGAAACGAGGGATTCTTGTCCGTTGCCTCGGCTCACCCATGCCCCTGCCACGCGGTTAAAGACCTGATTGCTATGCTGGGGTGCAATACGTTCGAGTACAGATTGCTCAACGACTGACCAAGCGACGGGGAGCCCCAGTGCCGATAAGGGTAATCGTGAGGCAGTGACAATCACCGATTCCAGTTCGTTTTGCTCATCCAATGGCTGTGCGATCGATACAGCCGGCAAACCGATAGCGGCGAGAGCGACGACCAATGATGCGAGCTGTGTCGGGAGCGACGAGTAGGTGGGACGCATGAAATACTTCCTTACAACAGATTGGGCGGCCACGGTCCGTGACAACGAGGCGCATTTTGAGCAAAACTGCATGCGATGCCAAGCTCGAAGAGAACAACATTGTGAGTGTGAAGGTTCTAGTTGATAACGCCGCGTTGCCCATTCGTACCAGCGAGCCCGTACATTCGGGCAAAGTCCGCTCCGTGTATTGGCTTACCCCTGAGGATAGTGGGCGGCTGATTGCCCAGCGGCAGTACGCTGTTGCTGCGGATGCGCAGCTGGCAGTGATGGTAATCAGCGACCGTATCTCTGCCTTCGATTGCATATGGCATGGTGAAGGGGGGTTGGCCGGAGTGCCAGGAAAGGGTGCAGCACTCAACGCGATATCCCGATTTTGGTTTGACGAGTTTAATCGCGCAGGCTTGGCGAGAAGTCATATTCTTGAAGTGCCGCATCCCTTGGTTTGGATTGTTCAGCGTGCAGAGCCCATCATGATAGAAGCCATTGCGAGACGCTTTATTACCGGCTCGATGTGGCGGGCTTACGAACAAGGCGCAAGGAACTTTTGCGGGATTCAACTGCCCGATAATCTGCATCGCGATCAGCGTCTGAGCGAGACCCTGATCACGCCTTCAACCAAAGGGGTCATGCGGGGGTTGCCCGGCATCCCTGAAGCGGACGACACCACCGTATCCCAAAAGCAACTCATGGAACACTGGCGAGCCTTCGGTTTTCATGCCAAGGGCGATGTCGAGCGCTATGCCGCATTGCTCAGGCAAGGAGTGGATGTCATCGCGCAACACCTTGCGCCCCTGGATCTGATGCTGGTCGATACCAAGTTTGAGTTTGGCTATGCCCGTGACGCGACGGGAAAGGAAACTTTGATCTACATGGATGAGGTCGGAACGCCAGACTCTTCTCGGATCTGGGATGCGGTGGCATACCGTGGCGGTAATGTGGTGGAAAACAGTAAAGAGGTGTTCCGACAGGCGCTGCTAAGGCATGTCAATGATCCTGAACTTCTTCTCGATCACAGGCGATTTGAGGAACGTAAGCGCTATGCTCGCGATCATGCACTTCCGGCAGTAATGCTTCACACGCTGTCAAAAACTTACTTGTCAGTTGCCGAACGAATCACAGGAGTGGGTTTATCCGTTCTCGACCATCCCCTCGAGAGTATGATGCAGATTCTGGATAACGAATTGGGTTTGGCGCGCTAAGGCGTCACGTCAGAGGGAGGCACGCATGCCAATTTTTCAATTAACCGACACACTTTCAGTGGCCGCACAGATTACGCCGCAGGAGATCCCCCATTTAGCCGCACAAGGTTTCAACACGATCGTGTGCAACCGGCCTGACCACGAGGCGCCTGGGCAGGCAACCATGGATGATATCGAAGCGGCCTGCAATGTGGCCGGGCTATTATTTGTTCGTTATCCGGTGTCAGCAATGAATTTCCCGGGACCTGATCTTGCGGGCTTGGGAGATCTGTTCGACGACCGGCATCACGCAGTGTTGGCATATTGTCGAACTGGTACCCGTTGCGCGAACTTGTGGATTGCTACTCGTCCCGCCACCGAGCAGGCGGAAGCAGTGCAAGTGGCTAGGCAGATCGGTTTTGATCTGAGTATGGTTATTAACACCTGACAGGCGTTGGCATGAGAGCATGCAGTGGTCGCTATAACCTGTATGCCACAGCTGGTTGTTATAACGCGGCGGCCAAAGTCTGTAGTGCAAGAATTGCGTCGCCACTCCACACATCTTGGTCAAGCTTCTCAGCAGAAATAGCCTCGGGATTGGTCGGAGTAAGTGTTGGGTGGTGTGCTTCAGCAATCGTGGCATAGGGAGCTAATAAAGCGCCATGCTCGCCGGCATCCAACCGATAAAGCCTCACGTAAAGCTGCTCTCCCACGCGAACAGAACCCCCCGACATTAACGCGAAGGCCTCGCCACACTGCGCGCTCGCCTCTGCAATCAATTCCCTGGAGATTTGTAATTTCGCTTGCTCGAGTGTACTGCCGATACTTTGACCGGCACGGATGAGGGCGTCTGCCTCGAGCAGAGTGGGCGGAGTAGGTTTCGCAAAACAGGTGACCGCGAGTGTTCTGCAGATGTCGGATCCGCTGTGAGTGCTGCACAGGCTTGCCAGACGATTTTTGTCGTCCTGTTCAAGCACCCGCACGTGGTAACTGCCAAACTGGTCTCTGATGCGCTCGCTGTTCACTCTGTCGTGTTCCCTTGTCGCGTCTGCGATATTTGCGGAAATAACGGTGTTTACCCTGATCGTGACGCGGGTGGACACTAACCTGCCTATCAACAATCCGCAACGCATCGGTCGCTCGAAGTTGGAGTTTCTGGGGTATTATTCTGATGTTAACTTGCAACATTGTTGGTCGCTATCAGACGGGCATAAGCGTCACGACATCACCCACTCATTGTTAGCTTCTCGAGGAAACCCCATGACTTTCTTCCGTTACATTTTACTGAGTCTGTTCGGTCTGTTGAGTTTCAGCAATCCTCAGGCGTCTCTGGCTGATTCTCTGGCTCAAGAGATCGATGCCATCTACGAATCTAAGCTGAAGGACCTTTTTCTGTATTTTCACCAGAATCCGGAACTGTCGACGATGGAGCACGAGACCTCGGCCAGATTAGCCGCTGAGCTGAACGCCTTGGGCTATACCGTTCACACGAATGTGGGCGGTACGGGGATCGTTGCGCTACTTGAAAATGGGGACGGGCCCCTCGTGATGTTTCGGGCTGATATGGATGGTTTGCCGGTTGAGGAAAAGTCGGGGCTTTCCTATTCATCGAGAGCCAAGCAGGTTGATCCCAATGGTAATGAAGTGTTTGTGATGCATGCCTGTGGCCACGATGTGCATATCACCAGCCTGGTGGGTACAGCGCAGCTAATGGTGCAAAAGCGCGATCAATGGCAAGGCACGCTGATGTTGATTGGCCAGCCCGCTGAAGAACGGGTGATGGGCGCCGCTGCAATGCGGGCAGATAACCTGTGGCAACGCTTCGGGCAACCGGATTACGCAATGGCATTTCATGTGACCTCTGCGATACCTACTGGCATTCTCGGCGCGTCCACTGACTCGCCTTATTCTGGTGCTGACACCGTAGATATTTATATCACCGGCGTTGGAGCGCACGGTGCGTCTCCGCATCGTGGCGTAGATCCGATTGTGCTGGGGTCGCAGATTGTGATGGGTTTGCAGACTGTTGTTAGCAGAACACTGCCGCCGAGACGACCGGGCGTTATTACGGTTGGCGCCTTTCACAGTGGCACCAAGCACAATATTATTTCCGATGCTGCGCATCTTCAGTTGACGGTGCGTAGCGAGTCCACCGAAGACCGAGCGTTACTCCTCGACGGGATTCGCAGAGTTGCTGAAAATATGGGCCGGGTGGCGGGGCTGCCTGACGACCTTCTGCCGGAGGTGGTCATATCAAATGAGAGCGTGCCACCTACGCTCAACGACAAGTCGTTGACTGAGCGCGTCATGGCATTGTGGACAGACCATTTCGGAGAGGGCGTTCTTTTCTCGGGCGAGCGTCTCGGGATGGGAGCAGAGGACTTCCCGATCTTTACCGTCGATCCTTACATACCCAGTCTCTACTTCGCTGTAGGCGGCACCCCGCCAGAGGACTTTGCTCGCGAGCGGGCGGGTGGTGCGCCGGTGCCGTCTCATCACTCTCCGCTTTTTAAGGTCGAGCCTGACGCATCAGTGACGATGGGTGTGGAGGCGTCCGTAACCGCGCTTCTCGAATTGCTCGATTCGTGACCCGATCTGAGGGGCTGCCCAATGGGGGGCATTATCCAGTCTGGGACCTTGCTGTCCGCCTGATTCATTGGTTTTTACCTGTCGCGATTGCGGTGATGTGGTGGAGTGGTCAGCAGGGACGTATGGATATTCATGAGAAGATAGGCTACGCCGTGCTTTGCTTGGCGATCACCAGAATTATCTGGGGATTTATCGGCAGTGAGGGCGCTCGCTTTCGGTCTTTCGTTCGCGGCCCTCAGACTGTGCTGAGATACCTCGCTAACGGAGGGCAATATGCGGGCCACAATCCTCTCGGTGCACTATCGGTTATGCTGCTGTTAGGACTGCTGTGTTCGCAGGGCGCCTCCGGCATGTTCAGTCGTGATGACCTTCTGTTCGAGGGCCCGTTCGCCTATTGGGTGGGCGACCTGTCAGGTACGATGACTGAGTGGCACAAGACTAACTGGCTATTCCTTCAAGGCTTTGTGGCGCTGCATTTAGTATCTGTGTTTTGGCACCAATGGCGCAAAAAGCAACCATTGGTTCAGGCAATGTGGTTCGGTAAGGCCGGGCACAAATCGGCGACGACTGCACCAAAGCCCCTCTGGCAGGCGCTGATGGTGGCGCTGCTTCTGGGCGCAGGTCTCTGGGGTTTAATATCTGTTGCGCCGGTAGCCCCTAGCTACTACTGACCGACTGCTTGTCCCTGCTTCCATCGTATATCTGACTCCAGCCTGGTTTATCTCTCCTTCTGGGCCTCTGCAGAGGAGTAACGCAAACAAAGCTATACGAATGGAGCGATTGCGGTAGAGCAGATCATCGGCATAAAGCCGCGCCGGTTAAGGCCGGCCAGTCCCATGCCAGTGTGGGGAATCGGGTTCGCCCCTGATGACGGGACTGGCGACCTGTCAGCTCAGTAGAGATAATCCTTCGACTTGTACTCATCGTGGCAAGCCTTGCAGGTTCCCCCTGTGGCCATAAACTGGTCGCGGCTCGCGTCGGGATCACCTGCTGCGGCCGTTTCGGCCAGTTGGGCTGCGGCTGCCCTAAAATCAGTCAGCTTGGTTTGGAAGTCGTCCATATTGGACCAGATATTTGGTTTGGCACGGGTAGTGCCCTTGTCTGTCCCGGGAGCAAAGCCTCTCTCTACACCAAATTGCGCGGCGTGGTTGAGGTCACTCGCCCAGGTGGAAAAGCGCGCGCTATCCCATTCAATTTTGCCTTTGACCATGTCGCCCATCGGGGCAAAGGTCATACCCAGGAGCGCAAAGTAAGACTGGCGGAGGGACTGAAGCGGCTCCGACTGCTCGATGTGAGCGAGGGATGATCCAGACAATAAAGTGAGGCCTAGACCGATGCTAAGGAGCGTATTTCTTTCCATATCCCGTTTTCCTCGTGGTGTTGGTGGAGGCGTGTGGTGCCGTCATTGTCGCCTTCGGCCTGACAGGCTATCCCAAAAAGGGGAGTGAGTCTCACCCCTTGATCGGTTTAAACTTCGTCCACACAAGGAGGAGGCCCCATGTCTGATCAGCTGCCGCTCGAAGCCTACTGGATGCCCTACACGGCCAATCGTCAGTTTAAAAAGGACCCGCGAATCATTGTAGCGGCACATGACGTATGGTTTACGGACGACCGGGGCAGACGGATTCTCGACGGTCATTCCGGCTTGTGGACCTCGGGGTTGGGTCATGGCCATCCCGAGATTTCCAAAGCGGTTGCCCAGCAGATCGAAACTTTGGATTTTGCGCCCCCGTTCCAGTTTGGACACCCTGCAGCGTTTCATTTGGCGGACAAATTGAAGCAGCTTATGCCCGGCGATCTCGACTACGCCTTTTTTACTAATTCGGGATCAGAGTCAGCCGATACATCTCTCAAAATGGCTCGCGCGTATTGGCGGTTAAAAGGTCAGCCTGCCAAGATCCGTTTCATAGGAAGGCAGAAGGGTTATCACGGCGTGAACTACGGAGGTACTGCGGTCGGCGGGATTGGCGCCAATCGAAAGCCTTTCGGCCAGTCTCTGGAAGTTGATCATCTGCGCCACACCATGCTGCCAGAAAACATATTCAGCCGAGGCATGCCCGAGCAGGGAGCGCATCTCGCCGACGAGTTGGCAGAGCTCATTGCACTGCACGATGCATCCACCATTGCCGCGGTCATTGTTGAGCCCATGGCGGGTTCAGCGGGAGTGATTCCCCCTCCGGCAGGCTATTTGCAGCGCTTGCGGGCACTGTGCGATGCGAATGATATTTTACTGATCTTCGATGAGGTCATTACCGGTCTCGGGCGCTGTGGTGCTTACACGGGGGCAGAGGCCTTCGGGGTGACACCCGACATATTGAATTTGGCCAAGCAAATTACCAACGGCGCGGTGCCTATGGGAGCGGTCATGGCCACACCGGAGATCTACAATACTTTTATGGCGCACGGCGGGCCGGATTACGCTCTTGAATTTGCCCACGGCTACACCTATTCAGGCCACCCTGTAGCGTGTGCGGCGGGGCTAGCGGCGCTGGACATTCTGGTGAGCGATGCACTGCCCGCTCGTGTCGCCGAGGAGGCACCTTTTTGGGAATCACTTTTCCACGATGGCGTTGCGCACAAGCCTCATGTTGCTGACGCGCGCAACTATGGATTTGCCGGGGCGATTACGCTCGAGGCCCATCCGGGAGAGCCACTGCGTAGACCTTACGAAGTGGCAATGCGCATGTGGGAGAAGGGGTTTCTGGTCCGCTACGGGGGGGACACCATTCAGCTGGCTCCCCACTTCGTAATGCAGCGGGAGCAGATGACCTCGCTGGTGAGCGCGCTGAGCGAGACGCTGACGGAGCTTTCCTGACTCCCCTTTGTGGCGCCCGAATCAGTTTACCGGTGACAGGCGCGCCGCGAGCCATTCGTCCATTCGAGACTCGAGTACGTCAAGAGGAATGGCTCCGGCGCCAAGCAGGTGGTCGTGAAATGCGCGGATATCAAAGGCGTCTCCCAGCGCGACCTCCGCCTCTCGACGGAGCTCTAGCATTTTCATTTGACCGATTTTGTATGCCAGCGCTTGCCCGGGCCAGCCGATGTAGCGATCAATTTCATTGACGATGTCTGCTTCAGTCTTGGCTGCATTGGCGAGGAAGTAGTCAATGGCCTTTTGTCGTTCCCAGCCAAAATAGTGGATGCCGGTATCGACCACCAGGCGGACGGCGCGCCACATGTCATAGACCAGTTGGCCATATCGAGAATAGGGGTCGGTATATAAACCCATATCGTAACCGAGACGCTCAGAATACAGGCCCCAGCCCTCGATAAATGCCGTAAACCCACCGTTGCGCCGGAATTCCGGCAGCCCTGTTAATTCCTGAGCCAGCGCAATCTGGAGATGGTGTCCGGGTACGCTCTCGTGCACGCTCAGCACTTCCATCTCAAATTTGGGCCGTACTTCGGGTTGATACAGGTTCACATAGTACCAACCGGGACGACTCCCATCTGCAGCGGGACGCATGTAGTAGGCTGTTGTGGTGTCGGGCGCCTCCTCTTTCGGTATCGGGCGCACACCGTAAGGCGCGCGCGGCAGTTTGCCGAACAGTTTTACCAGTCCGGGATCCAGGCGCTTAGAGACGGCTTGATACCCCTCAAGCAGCGCCTCAGGGCTGTCGTAATAGAATCTCGGGTCAGTGCGCAGAAACGTGTTGAACGCCCCGATATCGCCATCAAATTCTACTTCGGCGATGATGTCTTCCATCTCGCCTCTGATTCGGGCCACTTCTGCCAAACCGATCTCATGAATTTCGTCCGGAGTCAGGTCAGTGGTGGTGAAGTGTTGAGCGAGGCGCGCATAGATCTGCTTGCCACCCGGTAAGGAGCCAATGCCCGGCGGTCGCGCAGCGGGTAGGTATTCTGCCTCCAGAAAAGCCAGCAATGACTCGAACGCGGGATTGATGTCATGTTCAATAGTAGCGCGTGCAGCAGCACGGAGACGCGTTTGATCCTCTGCGCTGATATTGGCGGGTAAGCTGCGGAAAGCATTGAAGAACGGGCTGTCTTCTGCATTACCGTCGAGTAAGGCCCGAATTTGTGCCGGCACCCGTTGCATGACGATTTGGGCCTGCGAACGGTTCCTGTCTATGCCTTGTCGGAGCAGCGCCTGATACTGCGCCAATTGTTTGGGCAAGTCCTGCAACCGGATGTGCCAATCCTCAAGGTCTTGCAATGAGTCCATGGGCAGGGTCCCGATCATACTATGGCGGTGCTGAGGGCCAGAGCGCATATCGAGGGCGATGAGATGTAAGCCATCCTCATACTCCGCCCGGTTCTCACGGAGCTGTCTGAGCAGCATGGCCCTATTCGTTCGCGACTCTGCGGAGAGCGTTGCCGGCTCGATTTGCTCCAGCTCGTGGACAAAGTTGCCCTCATCTTTATAGCGTTGCTGAAATGCCTCGGGACTTCGGTCGGTCCACCGGCTATTCCCCGATCGATCTCCATACTCGAGACGCATTTCTGGGTGCTGTTCTAGCCTCCATTGCCAGTGTTGGTCGATCACAGCGTTGAGCGCTGCCTCGGAGGCGTTGGAGACCCAGGCGTGAGTGAGTGCCCCCATCAACACAAACAAGCGTAAAAAAGCGAGGTCGCGGCTAGGTGTTTGTATAGGCGCCGGCGCGATCGGGCTTATTCGCTGCCTCTGCGTCATCTCGGGCAATGACAGCAGCGCCTGCCATACTTTGGCCATCATGATCAGCGGCCCAAAATGGAGCGTGCTACCAGTTCACGCATGATCTCAGACGACCCCCCATAGATGGTTTGTATTCGCGCATCCACGTAGAAGCGGGAGATGGGATATTCCGAGGTATAACCGTACCCGCCAAAAAGCTGCAGACATTGGTCGGCTACGCGGCACTGCATCTCGCAACTGGCTAGCTTGAGCATGGCGGCAGTATCTGCTGTGAGTGTTCCTTCGGCGTACTCGCGTGCGCACTGAAGATAAAAAGCGCGGTTAATGGCAATGTCCGTTTTGATCTCGGCCAGCTTGAAGCGAGTATTTTGGAATTGGCCGATTTTTTGGCCGAAAGCTTCTCTCTCCTGCACATACTCCACTGTAATGGCAAGGGCGCCGTCGGAAGCCGCGATGGCCTGTGCTGCAATGCCCAAGCGCTCGCGTGGCAGTTCCTCCATCATGATAACGAAACCCCGGTTCTCCTTTCCCAAGAGAGCAGTAGCCGGTAGCCTAACTTCATTGAAGAATAGGAGTGCGGTGTCTGAGGTGTGCTGCCCGATCTTTTCGATTTTCTTCGATTTTTCAAAACCTGGGCTGTGCGCATCAACCAGAAAGAGGGAAGTGCCCCGGGCCCCCTTGCCAGGATCGGTAATGGCGGCAACAATCACGAGGTCAGCGTGGATGCCGTTCGTGATAAAAATCTTTGATCCATTGAGCACCCACTCGTCTCCATCGCGGACCGCGTTTGTGCGAATACCCTGAACGTCCGACCCTGCTCCTGGCTCAGTCATCGCCAGCGCGCCGACCACCTCGCCTCTTGCCATTCGAGGGAGCCAATTGCTTTTTTGTTCCTCGCTTCCATGACGACGGATATAGGGGGCGACGATATTATTATGAATGCCGTAGCCGGACGCGAAGCCCCCAAAACCCATCTCCGATAGCTCCTCGATCATAGCCAGCGTGACGTGAGGCGTAGTGCCCGCTCCGCCATATTGCTCGTCCATATCCGGGCACAGCAAGCCGGCTTCACCGAGGCGGTTCCAAAGCGTGCGAGGTACCTGTCGCTCTTCTTCCCACGCCTCATAGTGAGGTGTAATCTCTTGCTCAAATGCCCGTCGAGCCATGTCACGAAATAGGGTGAGTTCGTCTACGTCAACGGCTTGATTCATGTCAGTGACCTGATAGTTAGAATGAAGAGGCCAAAGTATGAAGAAGAACATGCGGGAGTACAAAACCTCGCGCGGTCGCCGTGGGCACGATAATTTATGCTGAGGAGTGCATTGATGCAGCAGAGAGCAAGCCCGGGCGGCGAGGCGGTGCAGAGCACTTCGGAACTGATTGATCGTCTCGGTTTATTGATCCCGGGCCATAATGCTCGCGACATGGTCAGTCGTTTTGACCGCGACGGTTTCTGCGTAATACCCGGGCTGTTGGACGACGATATGCTTTCGCGCCAGCGACAGGCGCTTGCGCCGTGGGTGAATGAGGGGCCAACGGGTCGCAACGTATTTGAGGGCACGCGCACACACCGGATTTATGCGATGCTGGCTAAAGACCCTGTTTTCGCAGAGTTAGTGGTGCATCCCGTGGCCTTGGCGTGGGCAGAACATCTTTTGGGCGCTAGCTGCCTGCTCAGTGCCTGTCTCGCTATTTGCTCGGGCCCCGGAGAGTCTGCGCAGCCATGGCACACTGATGACGGGCATTCTAGTCTGATGCCCCCCCACGACTTGCTCGGGGTGTCGACATTCTGGGCGTTGGACGACACCACTTTGGAAAACGGCGCGACCGAGGTTTTGCCAGGCAGTCATACGTGGGCAAAGGCCGATTTTCCAGGCGTGTTGATGGACCAGGACTTCGCTGACGAATCGGATGTAGAGGGCGATCCAGGGGCTCACCCCGACGCTTTCAAGGTCACTATGTCCGCAGGCTCGCTGATGATTGCGCGAGGTGACCTCTGGCATCGTGGCGGCGCGAATAGGTCAACTTCGTCTCGCTGGTTAGTAACTCCTCAGTACTGCGCGGGATGGCTTCGCCCTTTGGAGTCCATGCTGGTTGCGGTGCCACCCGAAAAAGCGGCTGGCTTGCCGCGGCGGGTGCGTGAGCTTTTGGGTTACTCCATACACCCACCGTTTATGGGTTATTCTGACGGAATGCATCCAGAGCGAGTTTTGCCCGGCGCGGGCACCCAACACGCAATTTAGATCAAACTACTTACCTGAATAGTCGAGGCCATCATGCTTGAATACACCAAATTTTATATTAACGGACAGTGGGTTGACCCGGTTAACCCCAAAACGCTCGAAGTGCTGGACCCCGCGACAGAGGAGGCCTGCGCAACCATTTCTTTGGGATCAGGCGCAGACGTGGATCTCGCGGTTGCGGCAGCCAAAAGCGCTTTTGAATCTTTCAGCCAGACCAGCGTTGCGGAGCGTGTTGCTATGCTTGAGCGAATGGCTGAGATTTTCCAGCGCAGGATCGGCGAAATCGCCGAGGCAATTCGTCTAGAGATGGGAGCGCCAATCAAGCTAGCCAGCACGGCGCAAGCCTACGCTGGTCTCGGTCATATCACAGAGGCTGCCAAGATACTCAAGTCCTACAGTTTTACGGAGGATCTTGGGCCTCACCGCGTTATCAAGGAGCCGATCGGTGTGTGTGGCCTGATCACACCTTGGAACTGGCCGCTCAATCAGGTGAGCTGCAAGGTGGCGCCGGCACTGGCCGTGGGCTGCACAATGATATTGAAGCCCAGCGAGATTGCCCCACTTTCCGCGTACCTTTATGCCGAAATTATGGATGAGGCGGGTATTCCCCCGGGTGTTTTTAATCTCGTGAATGGTGACGGGCCGACTGTGGGTGAAGCGCTGTCGCGACACCCAGATGTCGATATGATGTCGTTCACCGGATCGACTCGAGCCGGATCTCTGGTCGCGCAGAATGCGGCGCCCACTGTTAAGCGTGTCACGCAGGAGTTGGGCGGTAAGTCTCCCAATATCATTCTCGATGACGCCGATCTTGAAGTGGCGGTAACGCGTGGTGTCATGCACATGTACAACAACACCGGACAATCCTGTAACGCTCCCTCGCGGATGCTGGTGCCGCGTGATCTGCTGGCCAAGGCAGAGGAAATTGCGGCTAAGGTTACTGAGAGTGTAGTCATTGGTCCGACGGCGGAAGACTCCACCACCATGGGTCCGGTTATCAGCAAGATTCAGTGGGACAAGATTCAGGATCTCCTTGAAGCGGGTATTGCAGAGGGGGCAAAAGTTGTCTGCGGTGGTCCTGGCCTGCCGGATGGCATTGACCGAGGCTATTACGTGCGCCCCACCGTATTTTCCGATGTCAGTAATGCCATGACCGTAGCGCAGCAAGAGATCTTTGGGCCGGTCCTCGTCATGATCCCCTACGACACAGAGGAAGAGGCAATCCAAATTGCCAATGACACCCCCTATGGTCTGGCCGGGTATGTGCAAAGCGGCGATCTTGGTCATGCGCGTCGCGTTGCCGCAAAGATTCGAGCCGGTAACGTACACATCAACGGCGCCTCCGCGGGTTTAGAAGTGCCCTTTGGTGGCTACAAGCAATCGGGTAATGGCCGAGAGTGGGGGGCACACGGCTTTACTGATTACCTCGAGATCAAAGCGATTTCGGGCTTCGAAGCGGCCTGAGCTGCTCGGTGTTGCGGCTAAACTACCTGTGAGCGTCATCCTCGCGATTGATCAGGGTACAACCGGGACGACCATTGCGGTCATGAATACCCGGGGCGCCCTGATCGGCAGTATCAATTACGAGTTTCAGCAGATTTATCCCCAGCCTGGTTGGGTGGAGCATGACCCGGAGGCCATCTGGGCGTCTGTACTGAAGGGCATCCGCGCGGTTTTCCGCAAGGGGCTGTGTAAGCCCGCAGACGTGGCCTGCATTGGCATAACGAATCAGCGTGAAACGACGCTGCTTTGGGAGCGTCGCAATGGCAAACCGCTCGGCAACGCCATCGTGTGGCAGTGTCGGCGGACGGCCCGATTTTGTGAGGGGCTTCGCAAAAAAGGCCTGGAACCCATGGTGAAAGAGCGGACTGGTCTGGTGCTCGATCCCTATTTTTCTGCGAGCAAATTTCGCTGGCTGTTAAATCATATCGATGGTGCCCGAGGTCGGGCCAGGCGAGGTGAGATCGCGGCGGGTACCATTGATGCTTACTTGTTGGCACGCCTTACGGGCGGTCGCGTTCACGGCACCGACGTGTCCAACGCCTCGCGCACATCACTTATGAACTTACGCACGTTGGATTGGGATCCAGAGTTGTTGAAGGTGTTCAATGTACCGAGATCCATTTTGCCTGACATCCTCCCGTCTAGCGGTAACTTGGGGAAAACGCTGGGCGTGCCCGGTCTCCCTGATGGTGTCCCCATTACCGGTATTGCCGGTGATCAACAATCTGCACTTTTTGGTCAGGCAGGTTTCGACAAGGGTGCTGCAAAGTGCACCTTCGGTACGGGATCCTTCATTCTGATGAATACCGGCCACGACTCTATGCACAGTGATGCGGGATTGTTGAGCACAGTGGCTTGGCAGCTTCCGGGGCAGACAGCGCCCGTTTACGCACTGGAGGGCGGTGCATTTATCTGCGGGGCCGCGGTGCAATGGCTGCGCGATGAGCTGGGTATTATCAAAAATGCGCCTGACATCGAAGCGTTGGCGGCATCGGTGCCCGACACCGGGGGTGTGGAGTTTGTGCCGGCGCTCAGCGGATTGGGCGCGCCATATTGGGACCCCGAAGCGCGGGGCGTGATCTCGGGTTTGACCCGCGGAGCGAGCGCCGCGCATTTGGCGAGGGCGACGCTGGAGGCTATGGCGCTTCAAAATGTAGATATCCTGCGCATCATGGAAGGCGAGGTGGGCGGCCGGATGCGCGACCTCAAAGTTGATGGTGGGGCGGCGTCGAACAATCTGCTGATGCAGATGCAGGCAGATTTTTTAGGCAGAGATATCACCAGACCGAAAGTCACTGAGACTACAGTAGCTGGCGCCTGTTTTTTAGCGGGACTGGGTGCAGGTATCTGGCGAGATACTGATGCGCTGCGCCGAGTCTGGCGAGCAGAAAAGACGTTTTCTTCGCGTCTGGGCAGCGGCCCTCGCAGACGTCGGTTGCTCGCATGGCAAGGAGCGGTGCAGCGAGCCAGGTCTGCCGGCTGATAGCTTCGTGGCGGATATTCTTTCTTTCCAAAAACCGAAAAAGGCTGACCAAACACTCTGTCGCAATGGTCACCACAAGTGGCAGCCAGTGAAAAATGATCCGTTTGCTGTCCATCGCGGTGAATTGATTACGCGCTTTCGCTGCCGGCGCTGCGGCAAAGAAAAAATCAAAGCCACATGAGCAACATAAACGCGGCGCGAGATCGGCTACCTCCTGCGGGGAGTAGTGACCGGTCGGGAGAGCCGATACACTCGTTACAGTCGTTTTAGCCATGGAGCCGCAGTGATGACCGCTATGATCTATCCCACCACGAATCCTGCCCTCGCTGAGCAGATGGTGGTTGCCCGAGGTGAGGGCCCTTACATCTTCGACCAGCAAGGAAAGCGCTATCTGGAAGGAATGGCAGGCCTGTGGTGCACTGCTCTGGGGTACGGCAATGAGGAAATCATAGAAACTGCCCAGCGGCAGATGCGCGAACTCAGTTTCAGCCACATGTTTGGTGGCAAAACTCACCCTTCTGCCATTGAGCTTGCCGACAAGCTGGCGGCCATGGTGCCCATGACCGATGGCAGGGTATTTCTGGGTAATTCTGGCTCTGATGCCAATGACACGCTTCTGAAGCTGATTCGTTACCACGCCGAGGCATCCGGGCAACCCCAGCGCATCAAGGTGATCGCACGTGAGCAGGGATATCACGGTGTGACCATGGCATCAGCCGCACTCACCGCGATTCCAACCAACCACACGCATTTTCAGCTTCCGTTTGAGGCATTAGGTGTGCTGCGCACAGGTTCTGCCCATTATTATCGTGGCGCCGTTGAGGGCGAGACTGAATCCAACTTCGTCAAGCGTCGTGCTACCGAACTGGAAGCGCTTATTCTCGCCGAGGGGCCCGATACGATCGCCGCTATGATCGCCGAACCAGTGAGTGGCGCTGGCGGCGTCATCGTTCCTCCAGACGGCTATTTCGAAGCGATTCAGGCCGTACTCGACAGGTATGGCATCTGGCTCTGGGATGATGAGGTTATCTGCGGTTTTGGGCGATTGGGCGCTGATTTTGGTGCCAACACGATGGAGATGAAGCCCAGAATGATGACGCTGGCCAAAGCACTATCTTCGGCCTATGTGCCGGTTTCCGCGGCCGTGGTGCAAGGCGAGATCGCTGACTGCATCAATGCTTCCGCTGCCGAGGTGGGCGTTTTTGGTCATGGCTATACCTACAGCGGGCACCCCTTGGGCTGTGCTGTGGCGAGCAAGGTCATCGATATTTATGTGCGCGATCGGATTTTCGATCACGCGGCTGAGGTGGGTGCTTATTTGCAGTCCCGTCTGCGCGAATTTGCGGATCATCCGCTGGTGGGTGAGGTCAGCGGTATTGGTATGATCGGAGCGCTGGAGCTTGTCGCTGACCGAGCCAGTAAGCGGCCTTTTGAAGGAATGAAAGTGGGACAGTTCTGCGCCAAGGCGGCTGAGGAAAAGGGTTTGATTATCCGGCCACTGGGCGGAAATCGCATCGCGGTTTGCCCACCCCTTATCATTGAAAATGTGCATGTTGCTGAGTTGGCTGACAAGCTCTTGGCGGCATTGAATACGACGCTGGATTGGGTCACCGCAGAAAAGCTGATGTGAAGAGCGCTGAGCGCTACAGCGTGGAACCGTTGAGCGAAGAACTTGGCCGACCTCTCAGAGTCGCCCATCTGGAGATGGGAAAGCATCTCTATGGAGGTGCTCAACAGGTCCTGTATTTACTTAATGCCTTACCGAACGCGGCGGTCGAAAGCATTTTGATCTGCCCGCAGGGGGCCGCGGTTGGAGATGCCGCTCGAGAGAGCGGTATTACGGTGCGCGAGATTGCCTATTCAGGTGAGCTCGATTGGCGCTCGGTGGGTCGAATAGGGCGGATTTTACAGACGGATGCCATTGATCTAGTGCATGTCCATTCCCGTCGCGGTGCAGATATCTGGGGCGGCTTGGCGGCCCATCGCGCGAGGCTTCCCTGTATCGTTTCGAGGCGAGTGGATAATCCAGAGCTGAGCTGGATAGGGGCGCTCAAGTATAGGTTTTTTGTACATGTTATTGCGATCTCGGAGGGGATCGGTGAGGTGCTTCTAGCGGGAGGCATTCCGGCGGAGAAAATTTCCTGTGTTCGCAGTGCTGTGGATTGGGCGCGTTTCCAGCAAGACGCCGATGCCGAGGGATTACGACAGCGGTTTGGATTACCTAAGAAAGCGGTGGTCGCGGGCATGGCCGCCCAACTCATTCCCCGTAAAGGCCACGACGTGCTGCTTGATGCGATGTCAGCGCTGTCGTCAGACTGGCCAGACTTCCATGTATTAGTCATGGGTAAAGGGCCACTGGCGCAGAGCCTGCAGCGTGACATCGATGTGCGCGGCTTGGCCAGTCACGTGCATTGCGTCGGTTTTCTAGAGGATCTTGAGTGGGTCATGCCGAGTCTAGATTTTCTTATGCACCCCGCTAGAACTGAGGGCCTGGGTGTGGTGCTGCTTCAAGCGGCCTCCGCCGGGTTGGCTGTTATTGCCTCAAATGCCGGAGGTATGCCCGAGGCCGTAGCGCATGAAACGACCGGCTTACTGATTCCCCCGGGCGACCCGACGGCGCTGACAAACGCAATAACGCGCATGTTGAATAATCCGACAGAGCGAGCGGCATTCGGGAAGGCAGGTCGCGGGCGCATGGCGCGAGAATTTTCAATCGAGGCCATGGCTTCAGGAAACTTGCACATCTATCAAAAGGTGATGCTGGCGTCGCGGATGTGATGTGACGGCTACCAATACCCCGCTGGTAGTGGATAACGCCATCAGCTATGGGATGTCTCAACTCTCTCGGTTTGGCGCGATGCGCGAGTTTGCAGTCCATGTTTCCGAACGAGCGCGCGCATTTGGTTGTAGTTGAGTCCGAGTAGCTCTGCTGCCATATTTTGTCTTTGGCCGGCTCGCTCTAGCGCCTGCTGCAGCCAACTTCGCTCTGCTTCGTTTAGCGCTGCCTTGAGGTTTACTGGCCAGCTGTCGGCCTCTATTGGGTCTATGGTTCGTCCTGGCAAAGGAGAGGGCCCGTCGCCCTGCTGGCTGGCGTCGCGCGCTGGTGTGAAAGGGTCGAGAATGATGTCCTCCACGAGTGCTTCAGGATGGCCCATTCGGAACAGCGATCGCTCAACGGCATTTTTCAGCTCCCGGATATTCCCAGGCCATGGATGTGAGGCCAGCTGAGTAACAGCCGTCTCCGAAAAGCCCGGGAAATAGTCCCAGCCCAATTCGAGACACATTCTGACACCGAAATGATGGGCGAGTTCCAGGAGGTCATTCTGTCGCGCTCTGAGCGGTGGTAGGTGAACGACGTCGAAGCTCAGCCGGTCGAGCAGATCCCAGCGGAACAAGCCCTGTTCGGCCATGGCCGGCAGATTGGCATTGGTGGCAGCGACCAGCCTGACGTCTACTTGCAGGGTTTTTTGGCCTCCTACCCGCTCGAATTCACCATACTCAATCACCCGGAGGAGTTTTTCCTGCAGGCGTGACGACATGGTTGCGAGTTCATCTAGGAA
>JAQWUD010000034.1 GCA_029242325.1 Luminiphilus sp. | reverse complement strand
CCTTTTTACAACCCGATCCTTTTGGCGGAGTTTCAATGTGATTTCATCGCTGATCTCATTGTAGATATGGATTCGCAGAAACTTGATGTCCTTGAGGCCAATGCGTCGGCGGAGGATCAATACGTGCAGCTCACCAACGACATTGGCAACAGCACCCTGTACCCCGAATCTGAAAACTACTACATGGGGGACAATATCCCCGGCAAAGCCAGAGCCACCCTGTTTTGGTTTGGCGGTTTTCCTTTCTATCGAAAGCAATGTCGCCTGGCGCGAGAAGAGTGGGCAGGCTTTCAGGTAGGGTCTCGCGATGAGCGCAGAGAGAGAGCAAGTTAAAAGCAACCTGCAGATACCATTTAGGAACTTATCTCTGCACGCCCTAGCGATCAATTAAACAACGGAAAACAGTGATGAATAGAGTTAAAGATAAGGTGATTGTTGTGACCGGCGCGGCCTCAGGTCTGGGTCTTGCAGATACCCGTGTACTCACCCGAGAAGGCGCCCAGGTGGTTATGACAGATATCGATCCAGAGGCGGGACAAGCTCAGGCCGAAGACATCGGCGCCACCTTCATCACTCAAGACGTCAGTAATGAATCCTCTTGGGACAGGGTAATGAGTGAGGTCGACAAGAGATTCGGTCGGCTCGATGGACTGGTGAACAATGCGGGCATCGCACCCATTGCGACCATCGAGGATACCACCACCGAAGTCTGGCGACGCGTTATGGGCATTCACCTGGATGCGACGTTTTGGGGTTGCCAATCGGCAATCAAACTCATGAAGCAGAGCGGCGGCGGCTCTATCGTCAACATGTCCTCCACAGCCGCACTGGTCGGCCTGGCGCCCTATCTGGCCTATTCTGCCGCAAAGGGCGGGATTCGATCGATGACCAAATCAATCGCGATTCACTGTCGCACCGAGGGTCTGGGGATTCGGTGTAACTCTGTGCACCCTGGCTCTATCAGCACGCCCATGGTGCACAAGGCGCTAAAGACTCTGGTGGGAACAGACCTGATGGCAGAGGAAGACCCGGAGAAAACCCGGAAAGCGATGGGCATCGGCGAACCAGAAGACGTCGCCAATATGGTGCTATACCTCCTGTCTGACGAATCTAAGCACGTTACCGGAGCAGAAATGGTCGTCGACAACGGCGACACCGTGATCTGACCCAGCTTGCTACCAAGAAGAGAGGAATACCCGATGCATATCACCGGCATGGTCCATATCAACGTTAACTGCACTGATTTTCAGCGCTCTAAAGTTTTTTATGAAATGCTGGGCTTTCAGGTGTATTGGCCCGTACCCGAAACCAACACCGAAGAAGTCGCCAACGCGGTAGGCATGCCCAAGTATCAGGTGGAGGGAGCACTCATGGCATTGCAGGGCGCGGAGCAACCGATGGTGATCGATCTGCTTGAGTGGAAATCACCGCGGGACGACTCGCCCCCCTACCCTAACCTCTATCGTCCGGGCCTGGCCAGAATTGCCCTGGCCAGCTCAGACATCGACGCCGATTACGATTTTCTGGTTGAGAAAGGTGTAGACGTGGTGTCAGCGCCGGTTAATGTGCACACCTCGGAAACCCGCTACGCGCGATTTTTCTGCTTCAAGGACCCCGACGGCACGTTTTTAGAGCTTGTCCAAGTGGTCACCACCACTTGAGCTAATCGATTGGCCCAGTGCCTGCGCTAAAAAAAGCACGCTCTGATTCCTCTACATTACTTCGCAGCTTCTTTAGCCGCAAACTCAGCGTAAGCCTTGCCCGTGCCCTTAGCCATCTTGTCGCCATCGAAAGGAATCGACATCTCAGGGGTAAATTCCAGCACGATTCGCTCGGGGGTATCCAAGAACCTCACAAAGAGATCAGGGTCTAACCCCATCGTAAAGTCATTGTCGCTGTCGTCCACCTTCGCCATACCCTGAGCCAATAATTGATACATCCACATTTTGATCTCGGGATCGTCATGAATCACCGTGTGCCCTTTGTAGGTGACCGTCTTGCCCCCACCCATATGTGTGCCTTTGCTCGACATCACGACGGCTGAGCGCCCGTCCCGAGCGATTGCCTTAATGCGAACGCGCTCACGCGTAGCAGTCATCCAGATTTTGCCGTCCACGGGTACATAAGCGGTGGTCACACCCAATGGGTGACCCGCCTTGTTAGCCCAGCAAAACGTACATTCCCCAGCACAGTTCACCAACTCCTCTTCCCGCTCCGGGTCGAGGCGATACTGCTTTACATCATCGTAGTTTGTGGTCTGCTGGGTCATCTGAGTTACTCTCCTACTTTTGGATTCTAACGGCAAAATATCTCAAACCGAACGGCTCAAGGCCGACTACAATAGCGTGGGCAGATCGCCGTCATCAACCCATTCGCGTGGTGTTACCGTCTATATTCTGACCGTTTCAAAAAACAACTTGCAAAATTTACAGGCTCGTGTAATTTTGTTGCCGGGACGTCATAAAAATAGACATAAAAGATGGCAAAAGTTAGGGGTAAGTACGCTTCTCCCGCTCAAGCTGAGCGGCGCGACCGCATATTAAAAGAGACGTTGCGGCTGCTTAAGGAAGAGTCGCCAGCGGACATCAGCATGGCTCAGATCGCTGAACACAGCGATGTCAGTACTAAAACCTTATATAACTTATTTAAAAATCGAAATGGTTTGCTGCTCGCGGCGGCGGCACAGACTCGCGCTGAAACGCAAAGCAGTGCGCCCGTCATCAGCGCGCCCAATGGGGTATCACGGATCATCGAATTAACTAGGCGGACCATGGATAGGTTCGCACAATCATCGGACTTTATGGATTCCGCGATGTCAGTGGTGGTAGGTATCAGCGCCGAAGAAGAGGCCGAATATCACCGCATCGGTAGCACCCAAAAATGGTTTTACGAGGCGTTGCTGGTTTCAGAGGCAGAGGGAGAACTCATAGCGGGAACCGACTGTTTGCTGCTGTCCCAATTGCTGGCTGCAAGCCAATGGGGCGTGACCCTTATGTGGCAAAAAAAGTTGATTTCATTGGCAATGCTGCAGCATCAGGCGATGCTCAAACATTGTCTGGATCTCATACCATTCTGTCGACCGAAGACAGCGGCCTGGCTAAATAAATT
>JAQWUD010000046.1 GCA_029242325.1 Luminiphilus sp. | reverse complement strand
TGGGCGGATGATGTGCTCGACCGCCTCAGTCTTCAAGAGCAGTTTCGTTTGATACTCTTGGGGGCCGATACCCCCCCCAATTTGGTGGCGCTCTCAGTGGTAGATGGTGACAGAATCAAGCCAAAGCAATTCGAATTGGTGGAAACGGTATTGATAGATACTGCCGTTGGACAACTGAACACCGTGCATTATCGGGAGCTCCGTGATGATCCGAAAAAACGTCGCTCTGACACCTGGTTGGCGATAGATCACACATTTCTGATGGTCCGCACCGAACATGTCGAGGACGGCTCCACAACCGTCATTGAGTTGATCAGTGGCACTGTTGAGGACCAGCCGATAACGGGAATTTAACCTGTCAACAAAGCTCGTTAGTGGCGCCTTTCGGCGGCATAAAAGAGTTAGGCCAGGGTAAAGAGGGCTCTCAATACAGTCTGGATGACTACCTCGAGATTAAGCACCTGCGCGTGGGCGGTATTGATACCTCGTTTTCTCATTGCACAACACCAACGACCATCCAGAGGGAAGCGACACCGCTCCACTCCACATCGACAGCAGGCGCCGTCGGTGTAATTCATGCCCGTGGCAGGGTTACCCCACGTTGCCCCTGATACTTTCCTCCCCGGTCGGCATAGCTGGTCTCACACACCTCGTCCGACTCAAAAAACAGCATCTGTGCGACCCCCTCATTGGCGTAAATCTTTGCCGGCAGCGTGGTCGTGTTTGAGAACTCGAGCGTAACGTGACCTTCCCATTCAGGCTCCAGTGGAGTCACATTCACGATGATTCCACAGCGGGCATAGGTCGATTTACCCAGACAAATGGTCAACACATTGCGAGGAATACGGAAGTACTCTACCGTGCACGCTAACGCAAAGGAGTTAGGAGGGATAACACAAACATCACCCTCCACATGCACGAAACTGTCCTCATCGAACTGTTTCGGATCCACGGTCGCCGAGTGAATATTAGTAAACACTTTGAATTCTCTCGAACAGCGAACGTCATAGCCGTAGCTCGAGGTGCCGTAGGAGATCAGTCGCCGATCGCCATCCGCTCGGACCTGCCCCGGTGCAAACGGTTCGATCATGCCCTTGTTTTCGGCCATCCGCCGGATCCATCGATCTGATTTAATACTCACAATCGTTTCCTGTCTCTAATAAGGTAATCAGCGCAGCGTTTAATCACCCATACTGATTATCGGAGTAGTCTGGGGTTCTTGCTCAACTAAAGCCTTCATCAATTGCTCTGCCGCACCGCGGTAAATGGCTGCCACCTCGCCCTCCGGCTCTGCCAGCACGATTGGACGCCCTTGATCGGAACACTCTCGTATCGCGCGGCGGAGGGGGATCTGACCCAGCAATGGCACGTCGTAACGGTCTGCAAGCTGCTGACCACCCTCCTCACCAAATAGTGCTTCAACATGCCCACAGGCCGAGCAGACATGGGCAGTCATATTCTCTATCAGCCCGAGCACCGGCACCTCCACCTTCTGGAACATTTCGATCCCCTTGCGGGCATCCAACAACGCAATATCCTGGGGCGTGCTGACAATGACCGCGCCGGCCAGAGTCGCCCGCTGTGCCAGGGTCAACTGGATGTCACCCGTACCCGGAGGCATGTCGACTAGCAGCACATCGAGATCACCCCATGCCGTCTTCTCGAGCAACTGGCTCATCGCCGAGCTCGCCATCGGACCACGCCACACCATGGGTGTGCTGGCCGAACTGAGATAACCCATCGACATCGTCCTCAGCCCATGCGCCTCGACAGGTAACAAATATTCGCCGTCTTGTTGGTCTGGCACTGTGCTCTCTGGCACGCCGAGCATCAATTGCTGGCTTGGGCCATAAATATCTGCATCAAGCAACCCGACTGCGAAGCCTTGTTGGTTCAGAGCGACGGCCAGATTGGTGGTCACGGTGGACTTCCCCACTCCGCCTTTGCCGGAGGCGATTGCAACAACATGGTGGGACCTTGGCACCGCGAATTCCTTATCTCTAATGGACGCGGGAGTATACCCCTTAGACCCTGCAATCCGATCACCCGGGCACAGCGAATTTCGGGAAAATCCGGTAGACTGCGCGCCCACGTTGGTCGACTTCTGGTCCTCATGAGCGAATCCCCAAGAAAAATACTGGTGACTTCGGCCCTTCCCTATGCCAACGCGCCGCTGCACCTCGGGCATATGCTGGAGCAAACCCAAACAGACATTTGGGTGCGTTTTCAACGCTCGCGGGGGCACGAGTGCCGGTATGTCTGCGCCGATGACGCGCATGGCACCGCTATCATGCTGTCTGCGGAGGCAGCGGAACGAACCCCCGAAGAACACATCGCAACGATTCAGAAACAACATGAGCAAGACTCAGCCGGTTTTCTCATCCAGTTTGATCACTATCACTCGACACATTCGCCCGAAAACCGGCGCTGGTCAGAAAAAATCTTTCAGCAGCTGGAGGCCAACGGCCATATCGCGGTACGGGAGATCACGCAGGCGTATGACCCGGAGCGGGGCCTGTTTCTCGCAGATCGCTTTATCAAAGGGACGTGCCCGAAGTGCGGCGTTACCAACCAATACGGTGACAACTGCGAAGCCTGCGGCGCCACCTACTCGCCAGCCGATCTTATCGATCCGGTTTCCGCACTCTCTGGCGCTACACCGATTGATAAGGCATCAAGCCATCTTTTCTTCAAATTGAATGAATTTGAGGACCTGCTCATCAACTGGCTCGGCAGCGGTCAACTCCAGGCCCCGATTGCGAACAAGTTAAAGGAGTGGCTGGAGGCGGGCCTACAGGATTGGGATATCAGCCGAGACCCCCCCTACTTTGGATTCGAGATTCCTGGACATCCGGGTAAATATTTCTATGTCTGGCTTGATGCGCCTATCGGGTACATCGCGAGCCACGAAGTCTTATGTCGGGAGCAGGGTGATGATTTTGAATCTTACTGGGTTCCCGGTGGCGACACCGAGCTCTATCACTTCATTGGCAAAGACATCGTCAACTTCCACGGACTGTTCTGGCCCGCCATGTTGGACAGCGCAGGTCTGAGGCAACCGACTGCCGTGTATGCACACGGCTTCCTGACGGTGAATGGTGTCAAGATGTCCAAGAGCCGCGGCACCTTTATCCTCGCAGAGACCTATCTGGCACATCTTGACCCGGAATATCTCCGCTACTATTTCGCGGCGAAGCTGTCGGGCGGCGTCGACGACATTGATTTAAACCTCGAGGATTTCGTGCAGCGGGTCAATGCTGACCTCGTGGGTAAAGTGGTGAACATTGCCAGCCGGTGCGCCGGTTTTTTGCGCAAGAAGTTCGACAATCGCATGAGTGGGTCGTGTGCCGAACCTGATCTGGTGCAATCTTTCATCTCCGCGGGTGATGAAATTGCCGCTCTCTACGAGGCACGCGAGTTCAATCGCGCCATGCGAGAGATCATCGCGCTCGCGGATAGAGCCAACCAGTATATTGATGACAAAAAACCCTGGGTCATGGCGAAAGACGACACTCAGGCAGATGCAGTGCAGGACGTGTGTTCAGTGGGGATTAATCTGTTCCGCACGCTGACAACCTATTTGAAACCCGTGCTGCCCGCCATGGCTGAAAAATCAGAGGCTTTTCTGCAAGTCTCTCTGGATTGGACAAACCTCAAAGCGCCGCTCGTTGACCACGAGTTGGCGACATTTAAACCCTTGCTGCAACGCGTTGACATGGACGCCGTTTCAGTGATGGTCGAATCCAGCAAACGCAACGACTGACCCGCCACATACTTCATGCCGGACACCTGATATATTCTTTATCATTACGGTTTTGAGTCGATCGTTGTTTACCGCAGGGAGATGACATGGTGGGTGATATCGCGCTGTTACTGGTGGGCGCGGTCTTGGTCAACAATTTCGTGCTGGTGCAGTTCTTGGGGCTGTGCCCATTCATGGGGGTTTCCAATAAGCTGGAAACTGCCATGGGGATGTCTGTTGCGACCACTTTTGTGCTCACGCTCGCGTCGGTGTGTAGCTATCTGACCTATAACTATTTACTTGTCCCAATGGATCTGGCTTACCTGCGCACCATCAGTTTTATTATGGTGATCGCCGTTGTGGTGCAATTTACCGAAATGGTAGTCCGCAAGACCAGCCCGCTTTTGCACAGGGTACTGGGCGTATTCTTGCCATTGATCACCACCAACTGCGCGGTTCTGGGCGTTGCCTTGCTGAATATCAACCAGGCACATAATTTCATTGAATCGCTGTTTTATGGCATGGGCGCCGCGCTTGGCTTTTCGTTAGTGCTCATTCTGTTTGCAGCCATGCGGGAGCGTATCGCAGTCGCCGATGTCCCAGAGCCGTTTCAGGGCGCCGCCATCGGCATGATTACTGCAGGGCTCGCGTCTCTGGCCTTCATGGGTTTCGCAGGGTTGATCTGATGCTGAGCCTGATTGCCGATCATCCTCTACTCATGGCACTGGTGGCCCTGTTGAGCCTTGGCGCCATCTTTGGCGGCCTACTCGGCTTCGCCGCGGTGCGATTCAAGGTCGAGGGGAACCCCATCAGCGATCAAATCAACGCCCTGCTACCGCAGACGCAGTGTGGTCAATGCGGCTATCCGGGCTGCAGGCCCTATTCCGAGGCGATCGCAGAGGGCGATGCCATCAATAAATGCCCCCCGGGGGGTGAGGAAACCATTCAAGCCCTAGCCGACCTGCTCGACGTTGAACCGCAACCCTTGGATGCCGAGCACGGCGTGGAAAAAGAACCGGTGGTGGCCTGGATCCGTGAAGACGAATGCATTGGGTGCACAAAATGTATCCAAGCCTGCCCCGTGGACGCCATTTTGGGCGCTGCCAAAGTGATGCATACGGTCATCGCCGATGAGTGCACCGGCTGTGACCTCTGTCTCGACCCCTGCCCCGTGGATTGTATTGACTTGATACCGCGAAAACAGGGGGTTGGCTTTTGGCATTGGCCGCTCCCTGCTGATCGAGCTCCGCGCTTTGACATTATCGCCAGCGACGCCACAGAGCGGAATGCGGCATGAGAGTGATTCACGACATCCATGGCGGTATTCATCCTCCCGAGCGCAAAACGCTATCCCGCCCTGGGGTGCTGCACCAAGTCGTCATACCTCCCCTACTGGTACTGCCTTTACGACAGCATCTTGGCGCACCGGCCCAACCCATTGTCGCTGTGGGTGACACGGTGCTAGGCGGAGAAAAACTCGCCGAACCCCAAGGGGTGATGAGCGTACCCATTCATGCCCCCACCTCAGGCGTGGTGCGCGCCATTGAGTTACGGCCTATTGCTCATGCCTCTGGACTCGAAGATCTGTGCGTCGTACTCGAGACAGATGGCAAGGATCGCTGGGTGACGGGTTCTGGAAACGAGGACTGGCGTAAAAGTGACCCCGCCGCGCTACTGGATGTGATCAGGGAAGCAGGTATTGCCGGTCTGGGGGGGGCAGGTTTTCCCACTGCGGTGAAATTGAACCCCGGCTCCTCAAGAACGATCGAAACGCTACTCATTAACGGGACCGAGTGTGAGCCCTACATCACCGCGGACGATACGCTGATGCAATGCTACACAGAGGCATTGATCGAAGGTGCGCAAATATTGGCGCATATCGTGGATGCGCCTCATATCTTGATTGGCATTGAAGACAACAAGCCCGCAGCCATCTCTCGTGTTACGGACGCCGCGAGCAAGGCCGACCCAAGCATTGAGGTCGCCTCGTTCCCTACCAGGTACCCGTCCGGGGGAGAAAAACAGATCATCGAGATCCTGACCGGACGACAAGTGCCCTCAGGAGGTATCCCGGCAGATATCGGCATGGTGTGTGTCAATCCTGGCACTGCGGTCGCGGTTCGGGAGGCCATCATTAAGGGCAAACCGCTGACCCACCGTATCGTGACATTGACCGGCGAAGCGCTGGCGCAACCTGCAAATGTGCTTGCCTGCCTGGGCACGCCAATACATTTTCTACTCGAGAATGCAGGTCTGACAGCAGGGCCCAGACAAAGGATCATCCACGGGGGGCCAATGATGGGCTTCGCTGTATCAGACCTGGACGCCCCCATCACCAAAATCACCAACTGCCTGCTAGCCCCGACTGCGGAAGAATTACCACTGCCTGAGACCGCCAAACCCTGTATTCGCTGTGGCCATTGCGCCGAAGCCTGCCCCGCCTCGCTCTTGCCACAGCAACTATATTGGTATGCACGTGCCAAGGATCAGGAACAGCTCATGGAGCACAGATTATTCGACTGTATCGAATGTGGTGCTTGCGCGTATGTCTGCCCCAGCCAAATTCCGCTGGTGCAGTATTACCGCGCTGCCAAGGGCCAACTCCGCGATAGCGAACAGGAACGGCGCCGATCAGACAATTCACGAGATCGCTTCGAAGCGAGGCAAACACGTCTTGAAGCTGAGATCGCTGCAAGAGAAGCAAAACGGGCCGCGCGCAAAGCAGCCGCGCAAAATAAAGCGAGCGAAGACGGATCTGATCCCATTCAGGCCGCCATCGAGCGCGCCAAAGCCCGCAAAGCGGATCAAGAGCAGCCGTCGTGAGTTTACTGCGCGTAACCTCCCCTCATGCCTCGGGACACAAGCAGGTGTCTCTGGTAATGCGAGATGTCTTACTGGCAACACTGCCCGGTGTAGCAGTAATGACATGGTATTTTGGGCCGGGCACTCTTATCAATCTTGCTCTGGGAGCGGCCGTAGCGCTGGCCAGTGAATACTTGGCCACGACACTGCGCGGCCAAGACCCGAGGGCGGCGCTGGATGATCTGAGCGTGCTGGTGACGTCCACCTTGCTCTGTATCGCGCTGCCGCCCTATGCTCCCTGGTGGCTCATCGTGATTGGTGTCCTGACAGCAGTGCTGCTGGGCAAGCAGGTATTTGGGGGTCTGGGATATAACCCTTTCAACCCCGCTATGGTCGGCTACGTTGTGCTCCTCATCTCTTTCCCGGTTCAGATGAGCAGCTGGGCACCGCCGCGCGGTCTGGAAACGGTTCCCACCTTCGGGGAGGCACTGCAGCACGTTTTCAGCCCGGGGGCGATCGACGCAATGACAGCTGCTACACCGCTCGATTTACTGCGGCAAAATACTGGCCAGTTATTCGATGACCTTATGACCACGAGACCCGAATTTTCCAGCTGGGGTGGATTAGGTTGGTTCGAGGTGAATCTCGCGTTTCTTTTGGGAGGACTATGGCTTCTCTACCGCAAGGTTTTTACCTGGCATGCCCCGATAGCCATGCTAGTGTTGCTCGCGACATGCGCCTTGATGGGCTACGACGGCGGCAGCTCAGAGAGCGGTGGCAGCCCGTTATTCCACTTGTTTAGCGGCGCCACCATGTTTGCAGCCTTTTTTATCATCACCGATCCCGTCAGTTCTGCGGTATCCAATAAAGGACGACTGGTGTTCGGAGCACTCATCGGCGTGATCGTGTATCTGATCAGAGTGCTGGGCAATTATCCCGATGCCGTCGCGTTTGCGGTTTTGATATTGAATTTCTGCGCACCTTTCATCGACCACTACACGCAACCAGCTGTCTATGGCACCCGGAGGCGAGACCTGTGAAATGGCTAGCCTCGATCGGTTTGAGCGGCGCCGTGCTGGCGCTGTTTGCGGCCCTCACATCAGTGGCCATTGGGTGGACGTATCTCGGCACAAAAGAACAGATTGATCTGCAAGTGAAACGTGCGGAGGCGAGACAACTGCTGGAGATATTCCCGTCCAATACCCACGATAATGATTTGGTAGAAGATACCTTTGAAATAGCTGCCGACATTCCACTGCTGGCGTTACGCGAGACGCGGCGAGGATATCGGGTAAGACAGGGTGGAGAGGTTGTGGGTGTCATCCTGCCCGCTACTGCTCGCGATGGTTACAGTGGCGATATTAAGGCTCTGGTTGGCGTTCGCAAAGATGGATCAGTGGCAGGCGTAAGAGTGGTTGCTCACAAAGAAACCCCAGGGCTGGGCGACAAAGTCGATTTGCGCAAGTCTGACTGGATTTTGAAGTTCACCGATCGCAGTCTGAGAGACCCCCAACCCGGCGGCTGGACAGTCAGGAAAGAAGGGGGTGATTTTGACCAATTCACTGGTGCCACAGTGACCCCCCGCGCCGTGATCATCGCCACGCGCCGAGCGCTGGAATACGCTGAGCTGCACTCCAATCACCTGTTCGAAACGACGACAAATATCCTATGAGTGATACCCCTCTGCGCCAACTCACCATCAATGGGCTGTGGAAAAACAACCCCGCGCTGGTGCAACTGCTGGGCCTGTGTCCTCTCCTCGCGGTCACCGCATCAACTGTCAACGCGCTCGGACTCGCGGCCGCCACACTCTTTGTTTTGGTCGTTTCTAATACTGCCGTGTCGCTCATTCGCGCGATTGTGTCAGAGACAATACGCCTTCCTGTATTTGTCATGATTATCGCCGCGGCTGTGACAGTGACTGAATTGCTCATGCAGGCCTATAGCTACGAGCTCTACCAAATTCTGGGGATTTTTCTGCCGCTGATTACAACCAATTGCATCATACTGGGGCGAGCCGATGCCTTCGCGCGTAAAAACGCTGTAGTGCCTGCTTGCTACGACGGCTTCATTATGGGCGTCGGCTTCGGCGCGGTATTGGTCTTGTTAGGGGCAATACGAGAATTTTTGGGCACTGGAGCGCTGTTTGCCGACATGCAGTTGTTGTTTGGGCCCAATGCTGAGCATTGGCGGTGGGAAATCTTTTCTGTGGACTACCCGTTTCTTGTCGCCATTCTGCCGCCCGGTGCATTTCTGGTCACGGGTTGTCTCATCGCGCTTAAAAACTACATCGACGCGTCACTGCAGCGTCGATCCCGGGTCGACTCTATGGAACCAATGGCGGGTAGTAAACGCGTCCGTGTAACGGGAACGGTTTCCTGAGGTCGCAAGGAGCATCACCTCGCACCGGCGAAGTGCCGTGTCAGCTGTCGGAGATAGCATCACCCAGCACAAGCGTGCTCAGAATCTCATCAACTGCTGCTTCATCCATGCCTGCGTCTTCTTTGTCGCAAATATACGTGACGTAAAGCAACGCAGCGCCATAGCTTAAGTACCACTCCTTGACCGCGTTTTCCTCTTCTTCAAAGTGCCCAGTAACCCCCGAAAACGCCCCGCATGTTGCGCGTACCCACTGATATATCTCTGGGGATTCTGCTGATGCCAGACGATCGATCTCAATGGGATCCTGCTGACTCTCCTCACGAACCAGCGTGGTGATGGCTAACTCACCGATATGGTCTTGATCGACTATGCAAACAATGTCGTCTCTTTGTTCCACGAGCCACTCTGGGGGAACCATCAAACACCAAAATTCCGTTTCAACGATGTTCATTCCAGTACGCTCGCTGTGGGCAATGATAGTGACATCAGAATCGCATCCTCGCGCCCGGCTGCTGCCGGGTAATAAGCCCGTCGCTCGCCCGTGGTTCTAAAACCGACTCCTTCGTAAAGTGCTCTGGCCGCCCTGTTAGATGCCCTCACATCCAGATCGACCCGTGTCACGCTCCTGTTTACAAGCTTGTCCACGGTCCCCAGAAGCAGTTTTCTTCCAAGCCCAGCACGTCTCTCACTCGCCTGAACGCGCAAATCGAGCAACTCGGCTTCGCTGCCGGCACACTGGTACCAGATGACCGCGAGCCCCTTCCCCTCTCGCATCAAACACCAGGCGCAACAAGGCGGCTGGCCGACCAGGCCAGTGAGAAACCGCAGGCTGGGACTATCGGAGTCGGTATACAGGTGCCTCAACGCTGAGCCCGCAATGCTGCTATCCACTCTGCGGAGCCGAGATGAATCCTCAAACACGGCCGGGTAGAGATCGTAATTCAGACCATGCTTCGCGCTTGATCGCAGGATCGCGCAACATGGCAATAGAAGAGGGCAGATCCCGCACACTCAGCGAAAGTGAAGGTAACGCCTCCACGGACCCCAATCGAATTAAAAATTGAGCGTCGTTATCGGCTATCAGGCGGCCTAAAAATCCAGACAACATGTCTTGAAGACCGCCACTTCGCGTGCTCAGTGATAGGCTACCCGCAGGCGGCCAATCGAACCGTTGATGCGCACTCGATACCTTCTCGCCCCGCACAGCGCGCGCCATTCCTGCAATCAACCGTAGCTGCTCCTTCCGCAGGAGAAAGTCCTCAAGTAACTCCACCCAGATCACATCGGCGGTGACCACGACGAGAAGCGAGATCCGCTCGGTCTGTTGAGCAAGCACTGCAGTTTCGGCCGCGTTGCTGTCTCCGCCATTTCCCACGGGAGCATCATTACTGGATGGCGTCGAGCCGATGTCACGTAACAACGCTCGAACATGCTCAGCCCCGTCTTTGTCGCCTGTGGGAGTGCTAGGGCTCACTAGGCCCACATTTTCCGTCGCGTCTTCGGGAGCGATCAACCGGTTGGCTAACTTTGCACCCGCCGGGTCGAAACGACTGATTAATGGCGTAAGCCCCAAATGACGCAGCATCACTCGGCGCGCACATTCCCGCTGCCACTCTGACTCGGTGGCTTCGAGAGGGGTGTCGTTGTGTATCGGCATGGCGACAGTATCTCATGCCTGCGTGATCAACCGAACCACCGCCATCCCCACTTTTGGAAGAATCGGACAGCGCTTCGCGAAAACCACCATATGTGTCGCCATCCTTTGCGAGACGCGTTACCGCCAGCGTGCGTTATTCTGACTCCGCTATGCTCTATCAGCGCACCGAATTCAGAAAGTCGAAGAGACAAATCGAAATCTTCGAAATAGAGAAAATAAGCGTCGTCGAATCCGCCAGCGGCATCGAGCAAGTCGCGCCTGACCCACATGCAACAACCCGACGCGAGGAAGATGGGTCGGCAAAGCGTTGGCGACTCTACTGCGCGCATCTCATATCGAGCAAGGGCCTTGTGACTGAGTCGTTTCACCCACTCAGGGGTAAATGCTCTGACTGCCAATACCATAACGGACGGATAATCCTTTGCCAGATATTCGCGATTACCTTGTGCGTTAAAAGCGATCGGTGCAAGGACAGCCAACTCAGGCGCGGATCTCAGGTAATCGAGCGCCAGTTGCAGTGCAGTCTCATCGAATTCAACATCGGGATTCAACAATAGATGAAAGCGGCTGCTCACTTGCCGCAAAGCTACATTATGGCCAGCGCCGTACCCGGAGTTGGTCGGTGCGCGAAGCCATTGAATGTTTAGTCCTCCAGCACCCTGATGGCGGTCACAGACTGCCAAACCCCGTGCCGCATACTCTGCGTCTTGACTGTGATCAACACAGATTAAATCGGTACGGCTTAAGCCAGTCAGCTCTAAAGCGCCCGCTAGAGAGATCAACAAACGTTCAAGCAACCAAAGATCGCTGTAATGGACCACCGTGCTGATCGCGAGGTCAGGAAGTGAGTCATGAGAGTGAGTTGTCATACGACCAGAATAACAGTGTCCGGTCTCGACAAAAAAATCGCCGGAAAATAAAAATCCCCGACCAAAAGGACGGGGATTTGCGTTTAGAAGCCTGGCGATGACCTACTCTCACATGGGGAATCCCCACACTACCATCGGCGATGCACCGTTTCACTGCTGAGTTCGGAATGGATCAGGTGGTTCCAGTACTCTATTGTCGCCAGGCAAACTGGCATGAATGGCAAATAGCACGCTAAGGGCCATTCAAATAGGGCGATAAATCAAAGCTGAGCTCGTCAGGCGATTACCCTGACACACACTATGACTTGATCACAACATGTCCTTGCCACTACGCCAGATGTTGCCACCTAGCAAGGGACAGGAACCATCACGCTCTCGCGTGATGCCGAAAGTCTTCTGGGGTCGGCTCCGCTAATGAGCAGAGCATCACCACAAATAACTTGGATTATATGGTCAAGCCGCACGAGCAATTAGTACTGGTTAGCTCAACGCCTTACAGCGCTTCCACACCCAGCCTATCAACGTCCTAGTCTTGGACGGCTCTTAAGGACCCTCAAGGGGTCGGGGAGAACTAGTCTTGGGAGGGGCTTCCCGCTTAGATGCTTTCAGCGGTTATCCCGTCCGAACGTAGCTA